>CALMYO010000298.1 GCA_937873685.1 uncultured Paracoccaceae bacterium | reverse complement strand
GTTCCAAGGATGGGTCGTCCAAGTGGCTGGTGGCGAAATGCGGTTTCGGCAAAACGGTCGAACACCACATCGTCCGGCGTGTCGCTTGCCGCGCCGATTTCCTGCAGTACGACATGCTTCTCGCGTTCAAGCTCATCTGGATCGTGGCGCGAATTGAGCAGGATGTCGGACAGGATGTCGATGCCAAGCGTCACGTCGTCTTTCAGCACCCGCACGAAATAGGACGTTGTTTCCACGCTCGTCGCAGCGTTGATGTCGCCGCCGACATTCTCGATTTCCTCGGCGATCTGGCGCGCGGTGCGCCGGTGCGTGCCCTTGAACGCCATGTGTTCGAGCAGGTGCGCCATGCCGTGCTCTTCGGGCTTCTCGTTGCGCGATCCCGTCTTGACCCACACGCCAAGCGCCACGCTTTCGAACTGCGGCAGCCGCTCTGTTGCAACCGTGATCCCGTTTGCGAGACGGGAAATCTCTACGCCCATACGCTTCTTCCCCTAACCCCGGCGCTAATCCGGGTTGTCATTCGTTCGCCCTCGCCAGGCGCAGGACATGGTTTTCCACTATTTTCTGATCGCAGGGAAGTCCCGTCAAGCGCTCCTTGCGTTGCATGAGGCCGCCGAGCCATGCCGGCAGCGCGGGCGTCCGGCCTGTCGCCGCCTCAACCGCGTCGGGGAACTTCGCCGGATGCGCCGTCGACAGCACCACTATCGGCGCGTCGCCTGATCGGGTAGCCGCCGCCACATGCACGCCGCAAGCGGTGTGCGGATCGATGACATAGCCGTTTCTCGACACCATCTCTGCCATCGCCAGGTCCGCCTCGGCCATGGTCGCGCGCCCGGCGGCGAAATCCTTGCGCATCGCCGCAAGCGTGGCGGCGGGGACGTCGAAACTGCCGGATTGCTTCAGCGACGCCATCATCTGTCGCACCGGCGCCGCCTCGCGCCCGCCCGCCTCGAACAGCAGCCGCTCGAAATTCGACGACACCTGTATGTCCATCGACGGGGAAGTGGTGGCAACGACGCCGCGCACCGCGTAGCGCCCCTCGGCCAGTGTACGGGCCAGGATATCGTTGTCGTTGGTCGCGATAACCAGCTTCTCGATCGGCAGTCCCATGCGCTTGGCCGCGTAGCCGGCGAAAATGTCGCCGAAGTTACCGGTCGGCACCGTGAACGAAACGGCCCGGTCCGGCGCGCCGAGCGAAAGCGCTGCCGTCACATAATAGACGATCTGCGCCATAACCCGGGCGAAATTGATCGAATTGATGCCGGCAAGCCCGATCTGGTCACGGAACGGGGAGTTGAGGAACATGTTCTTCACGATCGCCTGGCAATCGTCGAACGTCCCCTCGATCGCCAGCACATGCACGTTTCCCTCGGTCGCGCCGGTCATCTGCCGCTGCTGCACAGGCGAAACGCGCCCCTTGGGAAACAGGATGAAGATGTCGGCGCGCTCGCGTCCGGCAAAGGCCTGCACCGCCGCCGCGCCGGTATCGCCCGAGGTCGCGCCGACGATGGTGGCGCGCTCACCACGCTCGGCCAGCACATGGTCCATCAGCCGGGCGATCAGTTGCATCGCCACATCCTTGAATGCCAGCGTCGGCCCGTGGAAAAGTTCCAGCACGAACGTGTTTGCCCCGGTCTGCACCAGCGGGCAGACCGCCTCGTGACGGAAGGTCGCATAGCTGTCGCGCACGATCCTTTCAAAGCGCGCCGGCGCGATCTCGTTGCCGATGAACGGCGTCAGCAGCGCAACAGCCACATCGGCAAACGGCTTGCCGCGCAGTTTGCGGAAATCCGCAGCGTCGAATTGCGGCCATGATTGCGGCAGATACAGTCCGCCGTCGCGGGCAAGCCCGGTGAGCAGCGTGTCGCAAAAACCGAGCGTGGGCGCTTCGCCGCGGGTGCTGATGTATTTCACTTGTAGGCCGTTCCGTTGTAGAGGGGCGCTTTGCAGGCGTCAGCCGGAGCGATCCTGGCGGCGCCGGGGCGGATTTGCGCCGGAATTGCCTTCAAGGTCAAGGCGACCGTGCGGGGAAAGGATCGAACATATGGCGGGACTGGGAGTTTCGGGCGCGCGGCTGGGGCAATTCCTGTTGATTGGCGGCCTGCTGGCGGCGGCAGGCTGCAAGACCGCCGATCCGACGAATGTGCTCGATGTTGGCCAGGGCCTGCAGCAGACCGCGGCCGCCGACACCCGGCCTGCCGCCGAAGACCTGCGCCGTTTCTGTCCTCGCGTGCTCCTGCGCGAAGGCACCGCCTATTTCAACACTTACGAAAAAGGCGCGGACAACGACAAGGATCGCATCGTTTACCAAGCGGCGATCGCTGAGGTGACACGCAGTTGCGCCTATTCCGACGGCCAAATCGTCATGACGGTCGCGGCGCGCGGCCGTATCGTACCGGGGCCGAAGGGCCGCGTAGGCCAGATCACCATGCCGATCCGCATTGCCGCCGTCGACGGCCAGGGCGTCGCCTATTCGCAGCTGTTCCGGCACCCGGTCGATGTCGCCGACACCTCGGCTGCGACGCAGTTCGTGTTCAGCCAGCCAGGCGTAGCTGTCCCCGACACCGGCGATTCCTCGATGAAGGTCTATATCGGCTACGACGAGGGCCCTTACAACACGCCATGACCGGCCGGTGTGGCGGCGCGATCTTCCTGAGCGGTTCGGACATTTCCAGGTCGGCCACACGCCCCACATGCGATGGAGCCGCAAAGGCGTTTGGCTACGTGTTTTCAAGGCCTTGGTTGAGGATTCGGACAACGAGTACGCGATGATCGATTCCACCATCGTGCGTGCGCACCAGCACGCCGCCAGGGCGAAGGGATCGTCAAGAAACGAATGCATCGGACGATCCCGCGGCGGCCTGAGTACGAAAATCCACGCGCTGTGCGACGCGCCCGGCAATCCCCCGGCTTTTCACCTGACACCCGGACAAGCCTGCGACCTTGATGGCGCCGATGTGTTGCTCGACGGAATCCAGGCCGGAAACCTGATCGCCGACAAGGGCTACGATGCTATCGAACGGGTGATCGATCGCCTGAAGGCAGCGCAAATCCGGCCCGTCATCCCGCCGAAATCCAACCGCAAAGCGCCCCGCGACCATGACAAGGCCCTCTCCAAAGCGCGCCACCTGATCGAAAACCTCTTTGAAAAGCTCAAGCGTTACAGGGCCATGGCGACACGCTACGACTGGTATTTCCCGGCGCTATCCAGCTCGCAGCTTCAGTCATCTGGGTTGATTGACAACACCGCCTAGTGGTCCGGCGATTCCGACACTTGCCCACCGGCCGGTGGCAATGGGAAGCAAATGGTGGAATCGGACCACTCGTTGCGTGCTCACGCAGGCGGAATGCGGAAGTCTGCGCCGGACCGCACGTTGCGGATTTGCGGCGCAATCGCTTGCATGTGCCGGGGAGACGGGTTAGACGGTCACGCGTTCGCGTCGCACGGCGCGCGCGTGGCGCAGTGCCGGTTCGGTTCGGTTCGGGGCTGGGCGTAATACATGGTTGGCCGCATTAGCTCAGTTGGTAGAGCACGTCATTCGTAATGATGGGGTCGCTGGTTCGATTCCGGCATGCGGCACCACCCATTCTTGCAAGATATTGAAATTGTTATCCTGCTTTAGTAAGTCCATTTCGCGCCCACCTGCGAGCCAATCCAAAGATATGCAATGCAGCAATTGCTCATGTTCGGCCATGTGCATGTGGCGGCGTGGTAGAATGTGGCCCTCAACGGCTCTCACGATCGCAACGTGAACGGTTTTCGGCGGACAGCGCCACGGTTTGGCGATTCCATATTGGAACCAATGCCCACCGAAAACACTGCGATCAAAGAGCGAGCCGAGGCAAGTGCAGGGCCGAACGACGTAGTTGAAACGGTTGTCGTCGCCTCACTTGGCGATACTTCGCCATCGCCCCGTGATCTTGCCGATGCTCCCGATTGTGGCTCAACCGCAACAGCACAGGACGATGCAGGCACGCGCGGCAGCGTGCAGGCGCATGCATCGGCACGTGTCGATCCGTATCGCGGCTAACCCCTTTCGGTCGACGAGATCCGGTGGCGCTGCCTTTGATTATTGCGGGAGATGGCAAGGCAAACGCGGCATCTCGTTCAAGGGTAGGGCTGAAGTGGCCTCGTTTGTTTGAACAGTAGGAACCTGTTTCTTAAGAGTCTGTCCGGAAACAAGGCATTCATTTACAGAGCCTTCTGACCATCATG
>CALMYO010000297.1 GCA_937873685.1 uncultured Paracoccaceae bacterium | reverse complement strand
ATCGAGGCCGCGGTTCTGTCGATCGGCGGCTGGCACGACGGCTACCGCAACACGATCTCGCATCTGGTCTCCAATCTCGACGCGCCGGTGAAGGGCATCGTCGGCCCCTGGGTCCACAAGTATCCGCATTTTGCCGCGCCGAAGCCGGCGATCGATTTCCTCGGCGAGGCCAAGCGCTGGTGGGATCGCTGGCTGAAGGACATCGACACCGGCGTGGAGAACGACCCGGCGATGCGCCTGTGGCTGATGGACTCGGTCAAGCCCGAACGCTGGCTGCCGGAGCGGCCGGGGCGATGGATCGCCGAAACGGATTGGCCGTCGAAGGACATCGAGGCAAGGGTGCTGCATCTGGGCAGATTGCAGGATTTGAATGGTGCCCAAACACCCACATCAGGGAAACCTGCAAACTTACCCCCACCCCTGACCCCTCCCCTCAAGGGGGAGGGGGACGGCCGCGGTCTTGTCGGCCACGAGGCCGATGAACAGCATTTGTTGGCAGCAACTCAAGCGGCATCCTCGCCGTCCCCCTCCCCCTTGAGGGGAGGGGTCAGGGGTGGGGGTGTCCTGATCTCGGAATGGACTGGCGCCAAGAATGCGCCGTCATTCGCCATCCCCGTCTGCTCCCCGCAGGATTGCGGCGCGGCCGGCGGCGAATACTTCCCCTTCGCCTACGGGCCTGAACTTCCCGACGACCAAAGCGCGGACGACGCCCGCTCGGTGTGTTTCGACGGGGAAACGCTTGCCGAGCCGCTGGATATCGTCGGCGCGCCCACGCTTGCGATCACGGCGGCAAGCGACAAGCCGCTGGCGCAGCTGGCGGTGCGCCTGTGCGACCTGCGCCCGGACGGAACTTCCGCATTGATCACCATGGGAGTGCTGAACCTCACCCATCGCAACGGCAGCGAAAACCCGCAGCCGCTTGTTGAAGGTGAAACCTTCTCGGCCACCGTGACGCTCGACCAGATCGCCTACCGCGTTCCCGCCGGCCACAGGTTGCGGATCGCCGTCTCGACGACATACTGGCCGTTCATCTGGCCGTCGCCGCAAGCGGCGACCGTAACGCTGCACTCCGGCTCCCTGTCTCTGCCCGTTCGCAATCGCCTTGCCGAGGCAAGTGAATGGCATTTTGGCGAACCGCAGGCGGCGAAACCGTGGAACGCCGAGAACCTTCGGCCAGCCACCTCAACCCGCGAGATCGAACGCGATGCCGAGACCGGGGTACTCACGACGATTGTGGAAAACGATTCCGGCGAGGATATCGACAACGATCACGGCCTGATCACCGGCAGCCGCACCCGTGAGACCTGGAGCATCCATCCGGATGACCCGCTATCGGCCCATGCGACCAGCGTCTGGGAGAAGAATGGCGGGCGCGGCAACTGTCGTTGGCAGACCCGCGCCTCCATGGATATGCGGTGCGACCGGGAGAACTTCCATCTGACAGGCGAACTCGTGGCGGAAGAAAACGGCCACATCGTCTTTCAGCGACGCTGGAACGAAACCGTGCCCCGGCGGTTCGTGTGATGGAAGCATTCACCCTGGTGTCAAGCGCGTTCCGGAGACAACAGTATGCCGCTGCAATCAAAACTGCTGCTGATCATCCTCGACGGTGTGCCGTGGCGCAATTTCCGCCGGCTGTTCGGCAATCTCGAAGGCTTCGTGCAGAACGGCGACGCGCGGGTGTGGAAACACCGCTCGGTGCTGCCGTCGATCTCTGGGCCGTGTTACGCGTCGATCCACACCGGCGTCGCGCCGCAGGCGCACGGCGTGCTGGCAAACGAGATCCGGCACCGCGTTCAGTATCCGGATATCTTCTCAGAGGTCACCAGGGCCGGTGGCAAGACCGGGGCGGTAACGCATTCCTACTGGTCGGAGTTCTTCAACCGCCATCCTTTCGATCTGGTGCGCGACATCGAGTATGACGAACCGGACGGGCCGATCACCCACGGCCGCTTCCACACGATGACGGGCTATGGCCGCGACAACCAGATGACGCCCTGCGATGTCGATCTGTTCGCGACGCTGACAATGCTGACGAAGCGTTTCGGCATCGACTACGGTATCCTGCATACCTGCACGCTCGACTCGATGGGCCATCGGTTCGGGCATGACTGCCTGCAGATGGACAATGCGTGCCTGGCGATGGATTCCATGCTGGCCGCGTTCCTGCCCGGCTGGCTTGCCGCCGGCTACGAGGTGATCGTCACCGCCGACCACGGCCAGACCGACCGCGGCACCCATGGCGGACATGAGGACATGCAACAGGAAACGGCGCTCTACTGGTTCGGCGGTGGCAACGGGCCGGTAAGCGACGCGACAATCGACCAGTTGCAGCTGGCTCCGACCGTTCTTTCGCGGCTCGGCGTTCCGGCGCCGGACAGCATGAAGGCCAAACCGTTCCTGACGTGACAGTCGCGGTGTTCAATACCACATGCGCCGCAAAAGCCCGTCCTTCAGCCCAAAATGGTGATACAGCGCCGCGCCGGCGTGGACGACCAGCAGGGCGAACATGATCTTCGCGCCGATGCCGTGCGGTGTGCGCGGAAGGTAATCGCCGAAATCGGGCAGGGGACCGGGCGCACCACCGAACACGATCTCGCCAGCGCCGGAAAGCGCCATCAGCCCGATGCCACTTGCGGCCATGCCGAGAATGACGATGTAGAACAGCAGGTGGACGAGTCGCGCCGCGTTCTCCTGCCACTGCGGGGGCGTGCCAACGGGGTCCGGGCGGGTGTCGAAGCGCCACCACCAGACGATACGAAAGAGCGTCAGCAGGCCGACCAGCACGCCAACCGGCGCGTGGATCACTAGCAGTCCGGCCTTGGCGGCGGAATCGGTCATGCCGTCAAGGCGGTTGCCGGAAATAAGCAGCCCGACGATCAGCAGCGCGGTCAGCCAATGCAGGGTGACGGCCGTTCGGCTGTAGCGGATCGTCCCGGTTTCCGTGCGCATGGAAAAGGCTCCTTTCCCGTCGGGGTTTACCTCGCCGACGGTTGGTGCGATAATTGGATTACATGGAAAATGTTTACATGGAAACAAAGTGGCGTCAACCCCATGTCCAATGCCCCCGCGCGATTCGCTCGGGCGGTTGCTTAACCTCGCAACGGCGGCGGCAAACACGCGCGGGAACGACATGCTTGCCGTGCACGGCCTCACGCTCGGCCATTGGGTGCTGTTGTCGGCGCTGTGGCGCAGTGACGGGTTGCTGGTGAGCGAATTGGCGGAGTATTCCGGCAACAACGTCCCTGCGGCGTCGCGCATGGTCGATCGCATGGTTGAGGCCGGACTGGTCGAGCGGCGCGGCGACGACAACGACCGTCGGGCTGTGCGGGTGTTCCTGACCGGGCATGCGAAAACGATGTCGTCCCTGTGCGGCTTCTACCATTCGGTGAACGAGGTTCTGATGGCGGGGTTTTCGCCGCAGGAGCGGAACCAGTTGCTCGATCTGCTGGCGCGCGTCGCGGCAAACGCCAGGGGCTGAAGCCTGCCGCGGCATTGCGTATGGCGATGTCGGTTTTGCGCGAGCGCACCGGCCCGCGATCTGGAACCTGTCACCCCGGCCGGCAATGCCGGTCCAATCCACTCGCTAGCGGAGATGCGCCATGTCGCGCCGGCCGAACATCCTCATCGTCATGGTCGACCAGTTGAACGGGACGCTGTTTCCCGACGGCCCGGCCGAATGGCTGCACGCGCCAAATCTCAAGGCGCTAGCCGCGCGCTCGGTGCGGTTCGTCAACAACTACACCGCAAGCCCGCTCTGCGCGCCCGGCCGCGCCGCCTTCATGAGCGGGCAGATGCCGCGCCGCACCCGGGTCTATGACAACGCCGCCGAATTCGGGTCGGACATTCCAACCTACGCCCACCACCTGCGCCGCGCCGGCTACGCCACCTGCCTGTCGGGCAAGATGCATTTCGTTGGCCCCGACCAGTTGCACGGCTTTGAGGAGCGGCTGACGACCGACATCTACCCGGCCGATTTCGGCTGGACCCCGGATTACCGCAAGCCTGGCGAACGCATCGACTGGTGGTATCACAACATGGGCAGCGTAACCGGGGCAGGGGTGGCGGAAATCACCAACCAGTTGGAATATGATGACAACGTCGCCCATGAAGCGAAAATGAAGCTCTACGACCTGGCGCGTGGCGGCGATGCGCGGCCATGGTGCCTGACCGTCAGCTTCACCCACCCGCACGATCCTTATGTGGCGCGCCGCCGCTTCTGGGATCTCTATGCCGGTTGCGACCACCTGCAGCCGCAAACGTCGGCGCTGGCCTACGAGGAGCATGACGCGCATTCCAGGCGCATCTTCGATTCCTGCGACTGGCGCAGCTACACCATCACCGATGACAACATCGCCCGCTCGCGCCGCGCCTATTTCGCCAACATCTCCTATCTCGACGAGAAACTCGGCGAACTGATTCAGGTGCTTGAAGACACGCGGCAATCGGACAACACGATCGTTGTGTTCTGCTCCGACCACGGCGACATGCTTGGCGAGCGCGGCCTGTGGTTCAAGATGCATTTCTTTGAAGGATCTGCGCGGGTGCCGCTGATGATCGCCGCGCCCGGCCTTGCGCCAGAAACGGTGATGGAGCCGGTCAGCAACGTCGACATTGCGCCGACGCTCTGTGATATGGCAGGTGTCGACATGAGCGAAATAGCGCCTTGGACGGATGGCGAAGGCTTGTTTCCGGTCGCGGCCGGCCCCCGCCGCTCGAAACCGGTCGCAATCGAATACGCAGCAGAAGCATCGATTGCGCCGCTGGTGTGCATTCGCGAACGGACCCACAAATTCGTCCACTGCGAGAAGGACGCGCCGCTGCTGTTCGATCTCGAAAACGATCCGCTGGAGCGCGACAACCTTGCCGCCGATCCCGCTCATGCGGGACTGGTCGCCCGTTTCATGGCCGACGTGCGGGCGCGTTGGGACATGGCGCGCTACGACGCAGAGGTGCGCGAGAGCCAGGCGCGGCGCTGGGTGGTCTACGAGGCGTTGCGCAACGGGGCCTACTATCCCTGGGATTTCCAGCCGCTGAAGAAGGCGTCTGAACAATACATGCGAAACCACATGAACCTCGACACGCTGGAGGGCGACAAGCGGTTCCCAAGGGGCGAGTGAGCGATAGCTCGCAACGGCTTTGCACGAGCGGCTTTGTGGCAGCAGCACGTCAGCAAGCGCGACAACCGGCCTGTTTGCGCTTGCATTCCAGTATTGCCCGGGCATTCATCCCCGTATTGTTTCGGAGCCAGCCATGACGCCATTCTCGAAAATCCGCGGCCGCGCCGAGGAGCGCAAGGGCGGGGCGGACGTCTTGAAGAAGATCCTCGGCAACCCGCACGACAACGCCCGCGTCGCCGATGTTCCCGACGACCGCATCCTCTCCACCATGGCCGAACGGGTGTTCTCCGCCGGGTTCGTATGGCGGGTGATCGAGCAGAAATGGCCGGGTTTCGAGGACGCTTTCCTTGGCTTCCAGCCCGCCGCGCTGCTGTTCCAGCCTGACGAGTTCTGGGAGGCATTGGCGCGAGACGAACGCATCGTGCGCAACCCGCAAAAGATCAGGTCGGTGCGCGCCAACGCTGCCTTTGTCGACCGCATCGCGCGCGAGCACGGCTCCTTTGGCAGGTTCGTCGCCAACTGGCCGGCCGACGACCAAATCGGCCTGATGGCGTTTCTCGGCAAGCATGGCAATCGTCTCGGCGGCAATACCGGCCAGTATTTCCTGCGCTGGATCGGCTGGGACGGTTTCATCCTTTCGGCCGATTTCATCGCCTGCCTGCGCGATGCAGGTCTCGACATCGCGGCCTCTCCGACATCGAAGAAGGATCTGGAGAAGACTCAGGCGCAGATCAACGCCTGGGCCGGAGAGACCGGATTGTGCCGCACCCATGTTGCCCGCATTTGCGCCTTGTCGATCGGCGAGAACCATAGCGCCGAGACCATCATCGAACGCGCGCGCGGCGAGTGAAGCAAGGCTGCTCTGACAGTAGTGTGGAACCGCGTGTCAGGCCGCGCCGCTCCGGCTCCGGGCGGTGTCAAGACGCGCCTCACGGATTGCCGATTCCAGCGCCCGGCGCAGCATCGCGCTACGTGCCGGCTTGGTGAGCGATGATGAAATGCCAAGCGAGGCAAAACTGCCGCCACTCACCATCTGGTCAACCGAGGTCAGCATGACGATCGGGATATTGCGCAAGGCCGGGTCGCTCCTGATCTTGCGCGCGACTTCCGCGCCCGTCATTTCCGGCATCTGGTAGTCGAGAATGATGCAATCGACCTGCCGGCGGTTGATATAGGCGACGCGCAACCAGGTCAGCGCATCGCGGCCATTTTCCACTTGCGCCGACAGGTAGCCCCAAGCGTTCAGCTGTTCCTCAAGAATCTGGCGGTTCACGGCATTGTCGTCGACGATCAGGATACGCCGCAGCGTATCGTCGAAATTGTCATGGGCACGGTCCACATCGCCCGCCTGTTCGATCACCGGGAGGGTGATCGTGAATGCGAAGGTGGAACCTTTGCCTTCTTCGCTGTCTACGCCGATCTCGCCGCCCATCAAATGCACCAGCGCTGCGGAGATGGCGAGCCCGAGGCCGGTGCCTTGATGCTTGCGGCTGGCCGATCCGTCCACCTGGCTGAATTTGCGGAAAAGCAGCCGTTGTTTTTCCGGTGCGATACCGATGCCGGTATCAGTGATCGCGAATGTGAGGCGACAGGTTGCCTTGTCCGCACTTTCCGCTCCCTCGACATCAATGACGATATGTCCGTTCTCGGTAAACTTGACGGCATTGCCGATCAGGTTCGACATCACCTGTCTCAGCCTGCCGCTATCGCCAACCAGCTGGTGCGGCAAAGCCGGGTCGACGCGCACGATCAGTTCAAGATCCTTTTCTGCGCATCGCGACGCAAACAGCGTAGCGGCATCTTCCACCAGTTCGGCCAGATTGAATGGCGCAGGATCGAGCGTCATGTGGCCGGAATCGAGTTTCGAGAAGTCGAGAATGTCGTTGATGACGGTGATCAGCGCATTGCCGGATTTGACGATGACATCGGCGAACATGCGCTGGCGCGCATCGAGATCGGTTGCCGAAAGCAGTTCGGCCATGCCCATGACGCCATTCATCGGCGTGCGGATCTCGTGGCTCATGTTGGCGAGGAACTCGCTCTTTGCCCGGTCGGCCGCTTCAGCAGCGTGTCGGGCTTCGGCCAGGCGCTTTCCAGCCGTTTCCATCTGCTGCGCGAAGACAGCCGCCCCGAGGCAAATCAGCAGCAGGGCAAAGGACAGGCCAAGCGCGATCCATTCGTCGAGAACGCCCGGAGCAAGCGAGTTCATCGGCGGTGGAATGCGGTCCTGCAACGCAATCAGGATCGCGAACTGCGCGAGGGGTGCTCCAATCGCGATGCCGGCGCCGCGCCAACCGAACATCAGCGTGGTGATGGCCGCCCAGCCGACCAGGAAAAAGCTGGAATGGGCGATCATCGCGCCGGCCGAAAGCCCGTTCGCGAAGATCAGGACATAGGCGTAGACAAGGACGACAATTGCCGTTCGTTCGGTGTCGTGGCCGCGCCGCAGGAACCACAAGGCCGCCAGCAGCACCAACGGTCCCGGCAGGGCGAGCAGCACCTGTAGCCGGCCTGCAAGCTCGCCGGCAATCAATGATTGCAGGCCGGAGGTGAAGCCGATCACGCCGCCCAGCAGGCAAAACACGATCAATGCACGCTTGCGGGCAAGGGCGAGGTGATCCGCGTCTTGCAGTTCCGGCCAGAAGACCTGTTTCATCGGCAATTTCCGCGCGCAACAATGCTGTTTCCAAGCCTTACGCAATCGTCGTTAACGAGCGGCAAATGTCCGCCTTGCAACTGAGGTCGACGATTGCCGGTTTTGTGTGGTCGCGCTAAGGCAACGCCATGAGCACGCCAGACATTCTCCGCATCGCCATCGCGCAGTTGAACCCGACCGTCGGCGACATCCCCGGCAACCTGAAACGCGCGCGCGAGGCGCGGGCCGAGGCGGCGCGTCATGGCGCCGATCTCGTGCTTTTCACCGAACTGTTCATCGCCGGCTACCCGCCGGAAGACCTGATCATGAAACCGGCCTTTCTCGCCGCGTGCGAGAAGGCGGTTGGCGAGCTTGCCGCCGATACCGCCGATGGCGGGCCGGGCGTGATCATGGGCGTCCCGTTGCAGCGCCAGACCGGGCGGCACAATTCGGTGATGGTGCTCGATGGCGGCAAGGTGATTGCGGAACGCCACAAGGTGGATCTGCCGAATTACGGCGAATTCGACGAGAAGCGCGTGTTTGACGCCGGGCCGATGCCAGGACCGGTGAACTTTCGCGGCGTGCGCCTCGGCATCCCGGTCTGCGAGGATATCTGGGGCAATCTCGGCGTCTGCGAAACGCTGGCCGAGAGCGGGGCCGAAATCCTGCTCGTGCCGAACGGTTCGCCCTACTATCGCGGCAAGGTCGACCGGCGCCACCAAGTGGTGATCCGCCAGGCGATCGAAAGCGACCTGCCGGTCATCTATGCCAACCAGGTTGGCGGGCAGGACGAACTGGTGTTCGACGGAGCGTCGTTCGCAATCTCCGCCGATCGCAGGCTTGCATTCCAGATGTCGCAGTTCGAGGAAACGGTCGCAGTTACGACCTGGAAGCGGCGCGGCGAGGTGTGGGTCTGCGACGGCGGACCGATGTCGCGCATTCCCGAAAAGGAGGAGGCCGATTATCGCGCCTGCATGCTCGGCCTGCGCGACTACGTGAACAAGAACGGTTTCCGCAACGTGGTGCTTGGCCTCTCCGGCGGCATCGATTCGGCGATCTGCGCCGCACTTGCGGTCGATGCGCTCGGCGAGGAGCGTGTGCGTTGCATCATGCTGCCCTACGAATACACCTCGCGCGAATCGCATGACGATGCACAGGCCTGCGCCCGCGCGCTTGGCTGCCGCTACGATGTCGTACCGATCCATGGCCCGGTGCAGGGTTTCATGGCCGCGCTGTCCGACCTGTTTGCCGGCACCAATTCCGGCATCACCGAAGAGAACCTGCAAAGCCGCACCCGCGGCACCATCCTGATGGCGATCTCCAACAAGTTCGGCTCGATGGTGGTGACGACCGGTAACAAGAGCGAGATGAGCGTCGGCTACGCCACGCTCTATGGCGACATGAATGGCGGCTTCAACCCGATCAAGGACCTGTACAAGATGCAGGTCTACGCTCTTTCGCGTTGGCGCAACACCACTGTGCCGCCCGGCGCGCTCGGTCCCTCGGGCGAGGTGATCCCGAAGAATATCATCGACAAGGCGCCGTCGGCCGAGTTGCGCCCGAACCAGACCGACCAGGATTCGCTGCCGCCCTATCCGGTGCTGGACGACATCCTCGAATGCCTTGTGGAGCACGAGATGGGCGTCGATGCCATCGTCGAGCGCGGCCACGACCGCGAACTGGTGCACCGTATCGAGCATCTGCTCTATATCGCTGAATACAAGCGCCGCCAGTCCGCGCCCGGCGTGAAGATCACGCGCAAGAATTTCGGTAGGGATCGGAGATATCCAATCACCAACCGGTTCCGGGACAGGGGATAGGAACCGCAAGAGCTTCACCCTTCCTCAACCAAACCTCGCAAGCCGATCTTCAGCCTTGCCTGCTAACTGTCACGTCGGCGGAATGAGCAGGGTGGATTTCAAGGTGGCGGAAACGGGCGGCAAGCCGGTCGCAAGATCGGTCTATATCGCGGCGGCGGCGACACTGATCGCCTTCATCGCGGCTATCGCGGCAGTGGTCGATCTGGCGAGTCGCGAGGCGGACCGCTTCTCGCTTGCGGTCGAGAAGAACATGGTGACGCTGGAGTTCGAGCGGCTGCGCGAAGAGGCCGCGTTCCAGCAGGCCGATTTCAGCTATTGGGACGCGGCTGTGACCAACATGGCGCGGCCTGAGGGGCCGTCGCGCCAGTTCATCGAGGACGAGATCATCTTCGACGGCGCGCCCGAACTCGGTTACGGCTGGATCACGGTGGTCGATCCGGAAGGTGCTGCGACATTCGCCGTCTTTGGCGAACAAATCCTGACACGGCCGCAGAACTTCGCCTTTGCCCGCGACAACGCCGACCTCGTCGCA
The DNA here is from genome assembly GCA_937873685.1 of uncultured Paracoccaceae bacterium. Lineage (GTDB taxonomy): Bacteria > Pseudomonadota > Alphaproteobacteria > Rhizobiales > Rhizobiaceae > CALMYO01. The sequence goes on along the minus strand of CALMYO010000297.1, from coordinate 8,376 downwards.
AGGGCGCGCGAACGCTACCGCGCCAAGCGCGTGCTGACCGAGAACGGCTATATCACGCCGGAAATCCACGGTCGCCACATACCCGACATCCACGTCGCGGCAATCCGCTCGTTCAACGGACAGCCAACGCTGATCACCGCGCAGGTGATCGTTCCGGAATCGGAAGACGCGGCGCTGAAGGACGGTCAGGAATTCGTGTTCCTTGCCGAAAAACCGATCACCGCCGAACTGCTTCGCGAGACCGGCCGCCGTCTCAACTTGCTGGAAGCGCGGATCGCGCCGGTATCAGACAACCTGCCGGTCACCTCAACGCCGCTGTTCGACGATGGCGGCGCGCCGACGCATGTGTTCGTGTGGATCCCCGATGCGCCGCGACCGTCGATCATTGCCGCGACCGCGCCGGTTGCGCTGGCAATCTGCCTGATCATCTGCCTCGTGCTCGGCTTTATCGTCCGCGGTCATGCCAAAGCCCTGCATGCGCTGGCGCAAAGCGAGCAGCAACTGCGCCAGATGGCGAGCCGCGACGCGTTGACAGGCTTGCGCAACCGGCTCAGTTTCGATGCGGCGCTTGCCGAGCAGATCACCTCGGGCGGTCGTTTCGCCGTGATGTGCATCGACCTCGACGGCTTCAAGACCGTCAACGACACCCATGGCCACCAGGCCGGCGACGCGGTGCTCAGAACCGTTGCGAAGCGTTTCGAGGAGAGGTTGGGAAATCGCGGCATCGTGGCGCGCATCGGCGGCGACGAGTTCATCGTGCTGGTGACAGCGGGCGTAGAGCGCGACGAACTGATGTGGCTCGGTGACGCCTTCGTGGAAGACGCAGCAAAGCTGGTCGAGTTCGACGGCGCGATCCTCAAGATCGGCGCAAGCGTCGGCGTCGCAGTCTGGCCGGACGACGGCAAGGTCGCGCGCGAACTGATCGCGGCCGCCGACCAGGTGCTCTACGATTCCAAGCGAAAAGGAAAGGGACGCACCTCGATTTCCGGCGACCGCAAGCCGGTTGATGCACCGGCGATGGTGCCCGCCGAGCGCGACGTGGTGATGTTGAAAGCGGGATAGTGCCGTGAACCGCGCCAGTTCGGCCCAAGCACGGGCCTTCCGATCGGGGATGGATTCGTTTCTCTGGCCTCCAGAGCGCGCCATCGCTGTTTCGCCAGCCGACGGAGGAGGGGGCGCCGATTGGCGGTCGCTGTTGCAGGCTGTGTTGGGAGAGTTGCAGGGGCCTGCAGGCTTGCGCGCCGAGAACCTGATCGCGGGGCTGGCCGCGCTTGGCGGCCGCGCCGCGCTCGACGGTTACCTCGCCGAAAGCGGTCAGGCAGCGATCTCGCAGACCACGCTTGTGATCGCCTCCAATGGCAGGCGGTTTCTGCTCAGCGAAGATGTCTCGGCTTTCATGTCGCGTGTGTTTGCCCCCGCGGTAATCTCCGGAGCGTTTCGCGCCGGGGCGACGGCGACGCCCGATCTTGGTGCGATTGCGCTTCGGGCGCAATCGATGATCCGCAGGCGACGTTTCCCGGATTATTCGATCGCCGGGCGCATTCGGCCCGATATCAACCCGACAGTGATGCTCGCGATGCTGGAGCCCGTCGCACACGCTTTCCGCCGGTCGGTCGGCGATGTCCAGCTTTCCAGGCTTAGCGCAGAGGCATTGGCGCAAGCGATCCAGATCGAGCGCAGGCGCGTCACGCCCGATGACGCCGTCGTCCTGGCGCTGGAAACCGCCTTTGTGTTTTCAAAGCTGCATCGCCACGAGGGCAGTGTCTGATCCCGTCAACTGGCGCATTTGCGCACGGTTTCAGCAAGTTCCTTCGATTCTTCCGGCGTTTCGGCGCACAGTAGTGCCCCCCAGACATAGCCGGTCTTCGTGCGGTCGTAGCGGATGCGGAACCAGAAGAAGCCGTCGAGAAACTGGCCGGTATTCTCCAGGATAGTGACCGGCGACCCCGATGGCAAGCTGGCGATGCGGTCGGAAAGCGGGCTCGGAGCGGCGCGCACGGTTTGCGAGGCGCGGCCCTTGGCGGCGTAATCGCTCCAGCCAAATCCCGTCTTTCCGGCAAGCGCGCGTGCTCGCACGCTGTCGATTGTCTCATGGCAACTGGCGAAAAATGCGCCATTGCTGCGCAGTTGCGCTTCCGGCAGCGCGCCGGCGAGCTCAAAGCCGCGCCCGGAATACCGGAAGAGAGCGCCAGAATCAGGTGATTTCGCCAGCGCATATTGTGCCCCGTCGAGGCGCAGAAAAGCAGTGCTTGCGCCGGCGTCGATTCGTACCGACATCGACGTATCGCGATTGAAGCAGACGAGATCGGTCTGGGGATTGGCCTGTGCCGCCGTCACGGCGGCAAGGGTCGACATCGCCAGGCCGGAAAGAACAACAACACCGTTGCGCATGCTGGCGCTTCCTCCGGTTTGTCGATAGACCGCGCGAAACGGCCCAACGTGAGTCCCTCTTCGCGAATCCTAGCCGTTCGGGCGCGACATTTCCATTGCGCAATAATCCGGCAGGACATTATGGGTTTCCTTGACTTCTTCCGCGCGAATGCCCGCTGGCTTGCGGTCGGGTTCCTGCTCACCTTCTTCTCGTCTTTCGGCCAAACCTTCTTCATCGCACTTTCTGGCGCAGACATCCGTGCTGCCTTCGCACTGTCGAACGGCGGTTTCGGCGCACTCTACATGGCGGCGACGCTGACAAGCGCCGCCACGTTGCCGTTTTTCGGCCGCATCGTCGATACGATGAGCCCGCGCCGCGTTCTGGCGATTGTCCTGCCGGCTCTGGCGGCGGCATGCGTGCTGATGGCGATCGCGCCCGGCGTTGCGGTGCTCTTTATCACGCTTGTTGCGCTGCGCCTGTTCGGGCAGGGCATGATGACCCATGTCGCCTTCACGCTGACCGGACGCTGGTTCGTGGCAAACCGGGGCAGGGCGGTGTCGGTCACCTCGGTCGGCAACCAGGCCGGCGAGGCGCTTTTGCCGGTGAGTTTCGTCGTGGTTTCAGGCTTGATCGGCTGGCGCGAAAGCTGGATCGTGGCGGCTGCGATCCTGATTGTCGTCGCGTTTCCGGTGCTGTGGGCGTTGCTCAAGGTGCAGCGCACGCCGCAGAGCGCGGATGTTGCCGCGAAGTCGATTGAAGGCCGGCAGTGGCGGCGCGCCGAGGTGATGCGCGATCCTTTGTTCTGGATCGTTCTGTTCGGCGTTCTTGCGCCACCGTTCATTGGCACATCCGTGTTCTTTCACCAGACCTGGATCGCCGAGATCCGCGGATGGCCGCGCGGCATTTTTGCCGCCGCATTTCCCGTGATGTCGGCGATGACGTTCGCCTTCACCTTCGTCTCCGGCACGTTGATCGACCGGTTTTCGGCTGTGCGGCTGTTGCCGTTCTTTCTGCTGCCGCTCGCATTGGCGTGTTTCATTCTTGCCGGGTTTTCGCACCCCGTCACCGCCTTTGCGGCGATGGCGATGTTCGGTCTGACCTATGGATTCTCGTCAACGCTGTTCGGCGCATTGTGGCCGGAAGTATACGGAACGGCGCATCTCGGCGCCGTGCGGGCCGTGTCGATGTCGGCGATGGTGTTCGCGACCGCACTCGGGCCGGGCGTTACCGGCGTGTTGATTGATCTTGGCGTGGGATTCCCCTCCCAACTCCTGGCGATGGGAGTTTACTGCCTGTTCGCTGTTCCTGTGCTGGTCGTCGTATCCCGGCGCTTCGACGATCGACGGTCCGGACAACGCTGAAACAAAAAACTGTCAGGGGTCGAGGGGTCGCCTCGTGCCCAGTTGCTACATCAACCGTTCGCGGCGTTTCGTTCCATATGGCCATGGCCTTGACATGGACCGTTGAACAATGGCGTTATTTGCACAGCCGCTGGAATGCGTATCGGGAGGAGCGACCATTACCGGGACGGCCGTGGATCATATCAAGGAATTGATTCGTACCGTGGAAGGACACGGCACGGATCGCGACGGTTTTGTCCGCGATTCCTGGATTCGCTGCGTCCTCAACCATCGGCTGGACCCGGCGGTTCGTCGACCGGCGGTGATCGTCGAGGACCGCCGGCTCAGGGAGCATCGCGAGTCCATCGAAGAACTGATGCGCGTTGCGCGCACCAGCGTTGAAGCGCTGTACAAACAGGTGGCAGGGCTCGGCTATGTCCTGCTTCTGACGGATTCCGAAGGTATTACAGTCGACTATATCGGCGATCCTTCGACAACCGACGAGTTGCGCCGTGCAGGTCTCTATCTCGGCGCAGACTGGAACGAAAGGCGCGCTGGCACCAACGGCACCGGCACCTGTATTGCCACCGGAGAGGCGATGACGGTGCATCAGGGCGATCATTTCGACACGCAGCACATTCCGCTGAGTTGTACCGTCGCGCCAATCTTCGACATGACCGGCTCGCTTGCGGCCGTTCTGGATATTTCGGCCCTTACCTCGCCGGCTGAAAAAAGCAGCCAGTATCTCGCGCTCGAGCTGGTGAAAAACTTCGCGCACAAAATCGAATCCGCCAACCTTATCCGCTCCTGTTCGCGCAACTGGATCGTCAAGCTGACGCCGAACCAGAGCCTTGCGGCGGTCGATACCGAATATGTGGTGGCGCTGGATTCGACGGGCGTCATCACCGGGTTCAACCATCGTCTGCGCCAGTTGCTGGCGCGCGAACGCCATTGCGACTGGCGTACGCCCGGCCTCGTGATCGGGCGCAAGTTCTCCGACTTCTTCGATTGCGAGATCGACAGCCTGACCCGGTTTGTCTCGCCGCATCTTGTCGAACGCAACGTAATCCGCCTGAAGGCGAGCGGGCAGATGCTGTTTGCACAAGTCATTCCGCCGCGCTCGTTTCGGGTTCTGCGCCCGGAAACCAACGCGCCCGCTGAAACCGCTACACTGCCGAAGCCCTTGCGCGCAGTCGCCGGGCAGGAGCCGCGCATCACGCGCAGCCTCGAGAAGGTCGCCAGGCTGGTCAACACCAACATGAGCATTCTGGTGCATGGCGAGACCGGCACCGGCAAGGAGTTTCTCGCCAAGGCGATCCACCAGTCGAGCGGGCGCTCTCAGGGACCGTTCGTGCCGGTCAATTGCGCCGCCTTGCCCGAAAGCCTGATCGAGAGCGAACTCTTCGGTTATGAGAGCGGATCGTTTACGGGCGCGTCGTCGAAAGGCAAGAAAGGCCTGATCCGCGAGGCGCATCAGGGTACGTTGTTCCTCGACGAGATCGGCGACATGCCGCTGGCCTCTCAAACGCGGTTGCTGCGCGTGTTGGCCGAGCGCGAGGTGACGCCGATCGGCTCGCACAAACCGACCTTCGTCGACATGCGCGTGATCGCCGCCACCCATTGCGACCTGCAGAAGCTCATTGCCGAGGGGCGGTTCCGTGAAGACCTGTATTTCCGGCTGAACGGCGCCACGATTCATTTGCCGCCCCTGCGCGAACGGCTCGATTTCGGCTGGCTGGTTGACCGGCTGTTGCACGAAAGGCCAGGCGCGGATGGCGAACGCCGAACGATTTCGCCGCAAGCGCTGGAGCGTCTCGAGACCTTCAATTGGCCCGGCAATATCCGCGAACTCGCCAACGTTCTGGATTTCGCTAGCGCAATAGCGCCGGGACCTGAGATCGGGGTCGAGGATTTGCCCGACCAACTTGCCGAACAGCCTCCTGAAACAAGTCTGTTGCAGAAGGTTTCCCCAACAGAAACGGTTGGGAACGGAATCGCACCGTCATCCAGTGCGGTGGGCGCGAGCGCAGAAACCCGGCCTTCCGACAAGGCCTCGGAGTTGCTCGCGGCATTGCGCCAGCGCGACTGGAACATATCGGCCACCGCGCGCGCGCTAGGCATCGACCGCACGACGCTGCACCGCCGCATGCGGCGCGCAGGTGTGGCGCTTCCCCCGCGCATGTAGCGCTAAAACGCCACAGGTGTGGCGCATCGCCACACCCTTCCCGGCGAAGTGCTACGAACCGGTGTGGTTTACAACAGGTTTCCCCGCGATATCACCGGATCTTGAAATTGGCACGCCCCTTGCAACTTTCGTCGTAAGCAAAAAGGACGACGCCTCACCAGGGGCGCGCAGGGAAGAGATGACAAGGACAATCGGCATCATCGCCAACCCGGTGTCGGCGCGCGACATCCGTCGCGTCATCGCCAACGCCACGGCGTTGCAGATCACGGATCGCGCCAACATCGTGCTGCGCGTGCTTTCCTGCGTGAAGGCGTGCGGGGTGGACCGTGTGCTGCTGATGCCGGAGAACGGCGGCATTCGCCATCACGTGCGTCGCGGCGTCGACCGCTCGATCAACCAGGGCCGTACCGACGAGTTTCCGGAACTGGAGTATCTCGACTACAAGATCTCCAGCACCGTTGACGACACGATGCGGGCGGCGCGCGAGATGCGAGATCGCGGCGTTTCGGCGATCGTGGTGCTCGGCGGCGACGGCACCCATCGCGCGGTGGTGTCCCACAGCGGCGATGTCCCGATCGCCGGCATTTCGACCGGCACCAACAACGCCTTTCCCGAACACCGCGAACCGACGATCACTGGCCTTGCCGTCGGTCTTGCGGTCAGCGGACTGGTTCCGCCGGAGGTGGCGTTCCAGCCCAACAAGAAGATCGTGGTGACGGTTGGCGATCATTCCGAGATCGCGCTTGTCGATGCGGCGGTCGTGACCGAACGCTATATCGGCGCGCGCGCGCTGTGGCGCACGGAGACGTTCCGCGAACTGTTCGTCACCTTCGCCGATCCGGAAGTGATCGGCATGTCGGCGATCGCCGGGCTGCTGCAGCCGGTGACCCGGCTCGACCCACACGGACTGCATGTTTCAATGGCGCCAATCGACAAGGCGACGATCCTGCTCGATACGCCGATTGCGCCTGGCTACATGCGCGACATCGGGGTGACCGGCTACCAGGCCATGCAGCCCGGGCAGGTCTATCGCCCGTCGATTCCGGCCGGCTCGATTGCCCTTGATGGCGAGCGCGAGATGTCGTTCTCTGAGAACGACGACGTGAAAATCGAACTCGTCACGCAAGCCTTCCGCACGGTCAATGTCGGCGGGTGCATGCAATATGCCGCCACGCACGGGCTGATGCGTCGCGAGAAGAAATACTGACAGCAGCAAGAGGAGGAGACCCACATGAGTGCTGCCACCGCAAGGAAGATTGTAGAGGACGATCCGGGCGCGGGCGTCTTCCCCCTGTCGAAGGAAAAACTCCTCGACGCCTACCGCACGATGAAGACGATCCGCGAATTCGAGGAGCGTCTGCACGCCGATTTCGCCAATGGCGACATTCCGGGCTTCGTGCATCTTTATGCAGGCGAGGAAGCGGCCGGCACCGGTATCATGATGCACCTTGAAGACAAGGACCGCATCGCCTCCACGCACCGCGGCCATGGCCACTGCATCGCCAAGGGTGTCGACCCCGTGGAAATGATGGCCGAAATCTACGGCAAGATCACCGGTTCGTGCCGTGGCAAGGGCGGGTCGATGCACATCGCCGACCTGTCCAAGGGCATGATGGGCGCAAATGGCATTCTCGGCGCGGGCGCGCCGCTGATCTGTGGCGCGGCGCTTGCTGCGAAGTATCGCGGCGATGGCGCTGTCGGCATCTCATTCGTCGGTGACGGGGCCTCCAACCAGGGCACATTCCTGGAGAGCCTGAACCTGGCGGCGGTCTGGAACCTGCCGGCGATTTTCGTCGTGGAGAACAACGGCTACGCCGAATCCACCTCCCGTGACTACGCGGTGGCCGTGGACTCCTACGTCGATCGCGCGGCAGGTTTCGGCCTGCCGGGGGTGACCGTCGACGGCACCGATTTCTTCGCCGTCTACGAGGCGGCCGGCGAAATCATTCGCCGCGCGCGTGAAGGCGGCGGTCCGGCCCTGCTGGAATGCAAGATGATCCGCATGTTCGGCCATTTCGAGGGCGACCAGCAGACCTATCGCGCCAAGGGCGAACTGGAAGACATCCGCTCCAACAAGGACTGCATCAAGATCTTCCGCCGCCGCGTCACCGAGGCTGGCGTGATCGATGCGGCCGAACTCGACGCGATCGACGCCGACGTCAAGGCGCTGATCGAGCGGGCGGTCGCGGAAGCGAAGGCGGCTCCGCTGCCCGGTCCCGAAGAACTCACCACCGACGTCTACGTCAGCTACTGATCGCCGAGGGAGCAAACGAAAATGGCACGCAAGATCAGCATGCGTCAGGCGATCAACGAAGCGCTTGACCAGGAAATGGCCCGCGATCCGAACGTGATCGTGATGGGCGAAGACATTGTCGGCGGTTCGGGCGCCGGCGGCGACGAGGACGCCTGGGGTGGCGTGCTCGGCGTCACCAAGGGCCTGCACGCCAAGCACAAGGGTCGCCTGCTCGACACCCCGCTGT
>CALMYO010000296.1 GCA_937873685.1 uncultured Paracoccaceae bacterium | reverse complement strand
CGACTACGAGGTGTCCGACCCGGAGATTCTCCGCGCGATGATGGCGCTGCCCGCCGAGGCGTTCTGACTGCTGCGCAACGACCACTCTGTTCAATATTGAACGGAGTGGTCGAATTGTTGTACTGAAAACACTCGGAGGCACGCTTGGCGACCAATCCCGCATCCGTTCTCGAATTGCCCAAGGCTCGTTGGGTCACGGACGACGTTGCCATGCTCTACGACATGGCGACCCGCTTCCTCTCCGAGGAGATCGCGCCGAAGTACGACGCCTTCGAGGAAGCCGAGATCTTCGATCGCGAGAGCTGGAAGAAGGCGGGCGCGAACGGCCTGCTGTGCGCCTCCATGCCCGAGCAGTACGGCGGCTCGGGAGGCACCTTCGCCCATGAGAGCGCCATCATCGAGGCGATCAGCCATGTCGGCGTCGACGGCTTCGGCATCGCGCTGCACAACTCGATCGTCGCCCCCTACATCCTCCACTACGGATCGGAAGAGCAGAAGAAGAAGTGGCTGCCGAGGATGGCCTCCGGCGAGCTGATCGGCGCCATCGCCATGACCGAGCCGGGCGCCGGCTCCGACCTGCAGGGCGTCAAGACCCGCGCCGAGAAGGACGGAAACCACTATCGCATCAGCGGCTCCAAGACCTTCATCACCAACGGCCAGCTCGCCAACCTGATCATCGTCGTCACCAAGACCGATCCGGCCAAGGGCGCCAAGGGCACTTCCCTGATCGTCGTCGAGACCGACGAGGTCGAGGGCCTCCAGCGTGGCCGCAACCTCGACAAGATCGGCCTGAAGTCGAACGACACCTCGGAGCTGTTCTTCAACGACGTACGCGTGCCAACCTCCAACCTGCTCGGCCATGTCGAGGGCCAGGGCTTCGTCCAGCTGATGCAGCAGCTGCCGCAGGAGCGCCTGCAGATCGGCACCACCGCGATCTCGATGATCGAACGGGCGCTCGCCCTGACCATCGACTACGTCAAGGAGCGCAAGGCCTTCGGCAAGGCGATCCTCGAGTTCCAGAACACCCAGTTCAAGCTCGCCGAGCTGAAGACGGAGGCGACGATCGGCCGCGTCTTCTATAACAATTGCGTCGAGCGCCACGTGAACGGCGGGCTCGACCCCGTGACCGCCTCGATGGCCAAGTACTGGCTGTCGGACCTGCAGGGCAAGGTCGTCGACGAGTGCCTGCAACTCCACGGCGGCTATGGCTACATGAACGAGTACCCGATCGCGCGCATGTACCGCGACGCGCGCGTCCAGCGTATCTACGGCGGCACGAACGAGATCATGAAGCTGCTGATCGCCAGGAGTCTCTGAGACCACATGTCGAAGCACGTCGCGACGCTTCGTTGGAGCCAGGACGAGGGGGATCATTTCTCCCTCGGGCGCTACACGCGGGTGCACGAGATCGCCTTCGACGGCGGCACGACGATCATGGCCTCGGCATCGCCGGCCATTGTCCGCGAGCCCTTCTCCAACCCCGTCGGCGTGGATCCTGAGGAGATGTTCGTCGCCTCGATCGCCTCCTGCCACATGTTGTGGTTCCTCGATTTCGCCCGGCGCGCGAAGGTCGAGGTGACGTCCTACGAGGACCATGCCGAGGGCATCATGGAAGCCGATGCGGCCGGCCGGACTTCGATAACGAGAGTGACGCTTCGCCCGAAGGTGGAGTGCGACGCGTCGGCGGAGCAGCTGGAGACGATCCACCATCAGGCTCACGAAGCCTGCTTCATTGCCAATTCGGTGAAGACCGAGATCACAGTCGAGCCGGCCTGATCGCCTGCCGGCGCAATGCCTGCCGCCGCGGTCCGCGGCGCAACGAGGAAACGGAGCAAGGAAATGGCAGACGTTTTTGTCTATGATGCCGTGCGCACGCCGCGCGGCCGCGGAAAGAAGGACGGCTCGCTTCACGAGGTTCCCGCCGTGCGCCTCGGCGCCAAGGTGCTGGAGGCCGTGCGCGACCGCAACGGGCTCGACACCGGCACCGTTGACGACATCATCTTCGGCTGCGTCGATCCCGTCGGCGAAGCCGGCTCGGTGATCCCGCGCGCCGCCGCCTTCGAGGCGGGCTACGATCTGAAGGCCCCCGGCATCCAGCTGTCGCGCTTCTGCGCCTCCGGCCTCGACGCCATCAACCTCGGCGCGGCCAAGATCGCCGGCGGCTCCGACGAGATCGTGATCGCCGGCGGCGTCGAATCGATGTCGCGCGTCGGCATGGGCATGTCCGGCGGCGCCTGGTTCATGGATCCGTCCGTCGGCCTGCCGTCCTATTTTGTCCCCCAGGGCGTCTCGGCCGACTTGATTGCCACCAAGTACGGCTTCTCCCGCGCTGACGTTGACGCCTATGCGGTCGAGAGCCAGAAGCGCGCCGCGCATGCCTGGGAGAAGGGCTGGTTCAAGAATTCGGTCGTCCCGATCAAGGACCAGAATGGCCTCACCATCCTCGATCGCGACGAGCACATGCGGCCCTCGACCGACATGCAGAGCCTCGCCTCGCTCAACCCGTCCTTCCAGATGCCGGGCGAGATGGGCGGCTTTGCGTCAGTCGCCATCCAGCGCCATCCTGAGGTCGAGGAGATCAACTACGTCCACCATGCCGGAAATTCCTCCGGTATCGTCGACGGCGCCGCAGCCGTTCTGCTCGGTTCGAAGAAGGGCGGCAAGTCGATGGGCCTGAAGCCGCGCGGCCGCATCCGCGCCTTCACCAACATCGGCTCCGAGCCGGCGATCATGCTCACCGGACCGGTCGACGTCACCGAGAAGCTGCTCGCCCGCGCCAAGATGAAGATCGACGACATCGACCTGTTCGAGCTGAACGAGGCCTTCGCCTCGGTCGTGCTGCGTTTCATGCAGGCCTTCGACGTTCCGCACGACAAGATGAACGTCAACGGCGGTGCCATCGCCATGGGCCACCCGCTCGGCGCCACCGGCGCCATGATCTTCGGCACCGTGCTCGACGAGCTGGAGCGGCGAGACCTCAACACCGCGCTGGTGACGCTTTGCATCGGCGCCGGCATGGGCACCGCGACGATCATCGAGCGGGTGTAAGGCGAGGGTTTCTCCCGGTTTCGACCGGATCGCGGGCCGCGAAATCGCCCGCGTCCGGCGCGGAAGTAAATGTAACCTCGCCCCTATCGGGGATCGTTCATGGCTCGGCGCAAAACATCATTGATCCGTTCATTCCAGTCTTCGCCCTGGCGCTGGAAATGCTCCAGCACGTCGGCATCGATGGAGAACGTTACGTCCACCGGTCGTGCGCCACGTTTTCCGGCTGCGAGTCTTTTCAGTCGCGCAACCTTCTCCGGCACATCGACACCGGAGATAACCTCACCTCGACCGTCCCATGGCTGGGCGTCCGGATCGGACTGCGCCGCCGCGAGGATTTCCTCTTCGCTCCGGTCATCTGGCCAGAACACGTCACCTGTTGCCGCCTGCCTTGCCTTGCCCATGAGTCCAGATCCTTTGTTCCGGCTTGGTGGCCGGTCGAAGCGAGATAAGCCGGATTTCGTCGTCGCGATCGGTAAACACGGCCAGCGCCAACCGACCTGCGATCAGGCTCACCGCGCGCTCACGCCGCTCGCCTTCAGCGAAATCCGGCGGCAGAAACACCACGCGATCCCAATCGAAAAGCCCGAAGAGCGAAAAATCGATGCCGTGTTTGGCAAGATTGGTTTGCCGCTTCTTCTCATCCCAGTACGCCGCCATCCAAGGCTTCCGTCCCAGATTTCACACATACCCTATCAGTCAATCCAGAACCGTCAACAATCGCCCGGCACAAGGAGCGCATCATGACCCACACCCACTTCACGCTCGAAACCGATGCCGACGGCATCGCGCTTGTCACCTGGGACAGCCCCGGCAAATCGATGAACGTCTACACCGCCGAGGTGATGGACGAGCTTGACGCGATCATCGACGCCACGACCGCGGACGCCGCAGTCAAGGGCGTCGTCATCACCTCGGGCAAGGAGGGTTCCTTCTCCGGCGGCGCCGATCTGAACATGCTGAAATCGATGTTCCAGATGGTTCAGGAGGAAAAGGCGAAGGATCCGCAAAAGGCTGTCGAGATGCTGTTTGCCGGCGCGGGGCGCATGAGCTGGCTCTATCGCAAGCTGGAAACCTGCGGCAAGCCGTGGGTGGCGGCGATCAACGGCACCTGCATGGGCGGCGCCTTCGAGATGGCGCTTGCCTGCCACGGCCGCGTCGCCGCCGATTCCAGGGCGGTGAAGATGGCGCTGCCGGAGGTGAAAGTCGGCATCTTCCCCGGTGCCGGCGGCACCCAGCGCGTACCCCGTCTCACTGACACCCAGTCGGCCCTGCAGATGATGACGACCGGACAGAACCTGACGCCGCAAAAGGCCAAGGCGATGAACCTGATCCACGTCATTGCGAAACCCGAAGAGCTGGTCGAAACCGCGAAGACAATGATCCGCGACGGCCTGAAGCCGGTGCAGCCTTGGGACGAGAAGGGCTTCAAGCTGCCGGGCGGCCCGGTCTATTCGGCCGCCGGCGCGCAGCTCTGGCCAGCGGCGACCGCCATCCTGCGCCGCGAGACCTCGGCCAACTACCCCGCCGCCGCCGCGATCCTGAAATGCGTCTATGAGGGGCTGCTGCTGCCCTTCGACACGGCGCTCAAGGTGGAGCAGCGCTGGTTCACCCATATCCTGCAGACCACCGAAGCGGGCATGATGATCCGCTCCCTGTTCGTTTCGCTGCAGGAACTGAACAAGGGTGCGCGCCGCCCGGCCGGCATCGCGCCGACCAAATTTACCAAGATCGGCGTGCTCGGCGCCGGCTTCATGGGCGCCGGCATCGCCTATGTCACCGCCAAGGCCGGCATTCCCGTCGTGCTGCTCGACCGTGACATGGAAGCGGCGGAAAAGGGCAAGGCCCATTCCGACAAGCTGGTCTCGGATTCCATCTCGAAGGGCCGCGCAGCCAAGGAGGAGAAGGAGCAGCTGCTGTCGCTGATTACGCCGACGGCCGACTATGCCGACCTCGCCGGCTGCGACCTGATCGTTGAAGCGGTGTTCGAGGATTCGCAGGTCAAGAAGGACGTGACCGAGAAAACCGAGGCGGTGATCCCGGCCGGTTCCACCTTCGCCTCCAACACCTCGACGATCCCGATCTCGTCGCTGGCGCTGAACTCCAAGCGCCCGGCGCAGTTCATCGGCATCCATTTCTTCTCGCCGGTCGACAAGATGATGCTGGTGGAGATCATCCTTGGCGAAAAGACCGAGGCCAAGGCGCTCGCGGTCGCGATGGACTACGTGCGTGCGATCAAGAAGACGCCGATCGTCGTCAACGACACGCGCGGCTTCTACGTCAACCGCTGCGTGCTGCGCTACATGAACGAAGCCTATTCGATGCTGATCGAGGGCGTGCCGCCGGCGATGATCGAGAACGCCGCAAAGATGGCCGGCATGCCGGTCGGACCGCTGGCGCTGACCGACGAAACCGCGATCGATCTGGCCCAGAAGATCATGAAGCAGACGATCCGCGATCTCGGCGCTGACGCGGTCGATCCGCGCCACATCGAACTGATCAACACCATGGTCGACAAGCACGACCGCAAGGGCCGCAAGAACGGCAAGGGCTTCTACGACTATCCCGCCAAGCCGGCGAAGAAGCACCTCTGGCCCGGGCTGAAGGAGCTCTACCCGCAGCAGGACGCCGACGAGATCGACGTCGACGAACTGAAGCGCCGCTTCCTTACAACAATAGCGCTCGAAGCTGCCCGCGTGATGGAGGAGGGCATCGTCACCGATCCGCGCGAGGCCGATGTCGGCTCGATCCTGGCCTTCGGCTTTGCGCCCTATACCGGCGGCGCGCTCTCTTACATCGACGGCATGGGCGCCAAGGCCTTCGTCAGCCAAGCCAAGAAGCTGCGCGAAAAGTACGGCGACCATTACAAGGCGCCGAAGCTGCTGAAGGAGATGGCCGGGAACGGCGAGACCTTCTACAGCCGGTTTGATCCGTATGCGGAGGAGAAGCAGGCAGCGTAGGGGGTTGGATTGAGAGCGAGCCGGTCGTCGTCCGTCACGTTGAGGCCGTCATCCCGGGCCTTGTGCCCGGGACCCAAACCATTGATATATCGCATATATTTGGGTCCCGGGGACAAGCCCCGGGATGACGGAGGGAAGCGTGATGCACACCTCTCGCGGCGCCGTCATCCTCGGGCGAGCGAGCGCCCGCAAGGCGGGCGCGAACGTGTCCCGAGGATCTGCCGGGTCTCCTCCGATTGCATCGTCGGTTTCGACCTGGCGATTCATCGCGCCGGGAAAGGCAGCAGATTCTCGCCACAAGGGCGAGAATGACGGCCGCATGGTTGATGGCTCTGCGCCGCCGTCGTGCAACTACTCCTTGATGCAGTAATAGAGCGCGATGTAAGGTGGCATGTTGTTGTGGGGTTGGTCGCCGCCGGCGCTTGTGATTGGTCGCCCGTTTTGATAGGCAAGTTCGCCAACCGATCCATCAAAATACTTTCCTGTATATCCGTTATCTTTTCTATAAGTTAGGAGCTGATTATAGTCATTTTGCTCAGCGGTATCAAAATTATTATGATTATGAACTGGCATCTCACCAATACTGAGTTGGTGCACTTCTTCCCCGCCCACCGCTCCGGCGCTGTCATCCTTGAGCGACGGATGATCCTTGAGGGGCCTCCCGGCAACGTCGGTCCACGTATTGACGCCAGCCCCGACAACGAAACGCCCCGCCGCCGGCTCGAACCGCTTCCACCTCGGCGGGCAAGCGCCTTCATTCTCAGAACGATGAAAGGCAATTACCGCGCCTTGTAGCAAGGCTTTCAGAGGCTCAATTTCGGCTTGCAAGTCCTTGATCTGGTTCGATAGTTCGAGCAAGCGTTGATTGTCTTGCGCCGAAGCCGGCAACGATAAAAGCACAGATACTGTAATCGAAAGCGCTATGCACACCCGTTTGAACATGACTGTGTCTCCCCAAAATCTTGCATGATCTGCCTGCACTGGTCTTCCGTCAATCCTCGGCACCCACTCCAGTAGCGATAACATTCGACAGACCACTGCACCGGCGTCTTGCAAAGTATCCCCGTTGCTTTCAGCGCACCTGTGAACTGACCAAGCAGAACGAACAAGGCGATGAATGTTCCTGCAAACGAAATCATGGGATGCCGTTTGATCCGGTCCAAAACTCCTGTGTCGCCGCTTTCCGCCATCGTCCTGTCCTCCCGCGCGCAAGCTTGCACAACCGGGGGGGGGTCGCAAGGGAAATCTTCGCCTTGTATTGTTTCGGGACAGGCGACGGCCGGGCGAGCCATCGAACTATGGCTTTTGCCCCGCAAGCGCGCTTGTGGTGAAGTTGTCTGGATCCGGGTCAACGTAGCCCGCATGACGTTAAGATCGTCGACTACCACAAGGAACCCTACCATGCATGACGACGCTCTCGACCCTGTGCCGCCCGGCGAGATCCTGCTGGAGGAGTTCATGAAGCCGCTCGGCGTCAGCCGCAACCGGCTGGCGCGCGATATCGACGTGCCGGTCAGTCGCGTTGGCGAAATCGTCGCCGGTACGCGCGCCATTACCGCCGACACGGCTCTGCGTCTGGGTTCAGTGTTTGGCATGCCAGCCGAATTCTGGCTGAACCTGCAGAACGCATACGATTTGCGCGTGGCGCGGCGCACCACCTGGCCGGCACTCGCCCCGCGCATGCGCCCGTATGTCGGAGCCGCCTGACCGCTCGAACCTGCTCTGCCCGCCGGACCTTGGTCCGATGCATCTTCTCAACGCCTGTGCTATCGCGGCGTCATGGCGCCCGTGACAGAAACCTTCCGTGACAGCCCGGCCTTCGCCGCCCGCATTGGGTGGCACTTTGCGGCCATGAGCCTCGCCACCCGTTTCGCCGCCGCGGGAAGCGTCGTGCTGCTGGTCGGGGCTGCCGTGATCGGCGTCTGGGTCACCGACCGCATCCGCACCCAGGTGACGGAAAACACGGCGCAGGCAAGTGCGCTGTTCATGGATTCCTTCATCTCGCCGCTGGCGCAGGAACTGGCCGACGGCGATGCGCTTTCGGCCGGGCCAACACGCGCGCTCGAAGAAATGATGGACAACCCCTCGCTTGCCGGGCGGGTGGTGGCGGTCAAGATCTGGCGCAAGGGCGGCATCGTCTCCTGGGCGTCCGATCCGGACCTGATCGGGCGCCGCTTCGAACCGACCGCCAGCCTGAAGGCCGCCTGGGCGGGCCAGGTGGTGGCGGAATACGACGACCTTTCGGAAGCGGAAAACGAGGCCGACAGGGCGATTGGGGCGCCGCTGCTGGAAATCTATTCGCCGCTGCGCGAGCAATGGACCGGCGATGTCATCGCCGTCGCCGAATTCTACGAGAACGCCGCCCCGCTCGAATCTGCGCTGGCCTCGGTGCAACGCCAGAGCTGGCTGATGGTGATCGCCGTTACCGGCGCGATGGCGTTGTCGCTGTTCGGCATCGTTGCCGGCGGCAGTCGGCTGATCGAGCGCCAGCGCGGCGACCTGACCGCCCGCAACCGCGAACTCGAGCGCATCGCTGCGCAGAACCGCGATCTGCGCCAGCGCATCGAGCGCGCCTCGGCGCGCGCCGCCGAACTGAACGAGCAGTATTTGCGCCGCATCAGCGCCGACCTGCACGACGGGCCAGCCCAGCTTGTCAGCCTCGCGGCGCTCAGGCTCGACAGCCTGCGCCGGCTTGACGATCCCGCGCGGCGAGAGCGCGAGAGCGCCGATATCCGCTCCGCGCTTGGCGATGCCATGACGGAAATCCGCGCTATCTGCTCCGGCCTCGCCCTGCCCGATATCGACGCCATGCCCTTGCGCGACATCGCCGCGCGCGTGGCCGCCACACATGAGGAACGCACGCGCTTTGCTGTCCGGACTGAAATCGAGGTCGATCAGCAGGCGGAAGCCAGGGTGTCGCCGGCCATCCGCATCTGCGTTTTCCGCCTGATCCAGGAAGGGCTGACCAACGCGTTCCGCCATGCCGGCGGCAACGGACAGGCGGTGCGCATGGCCGTCACTGCGCATCGCCTCGATGTCGCGGTGGAGGACGACGGCGCCGACATTGGCGCGCAAGCCGGCGACCGGCCGATTGCCGGGGGGCTAGGGCTTGCGGGCCTGCGCGAGCGCGTCGAGAGCCTCGGCGGGCAGTTCGAGGCCGGCCCGCGCAAAGGTGGCGGCTTTCGCTTGGCGATGCGGTTGCCGCTTGAAAGTGGGGAAAGCAAATGAGCGAAACGATCAGCGTCATCGTGATCGACGACCATCCGCTGTACCGGTCGGGCGTGGTGCGAAGCCTCGAGGAATCGGGCGAGTTCATGGTCTGCGCCGAAGGCGGATCGGCCGACGATGCGCTGCGGCTGGCGCGCGAGCACGCGCCCGATATCGCGCTGATCGATGTCTCGATGCCCGGCGGCGGCATTCGCGCGGTGGAGATGATCTGCGCGCTGGGGCAGGAAACGCGCCCGGTGATGCTGACGGTTTCGGAACGCGACGACGACATCTTGCGGGCGCTCGAAGCCGGCGCGCGCGGCTATGCGTTGAAGGGTGTCGGCGCCGACGAGTTGGCCGGCATCCTGCGCACCGTCGCTTCAGGCGGCAGCTATGTTTCGCCCTCGCTTGCAGCCCGCCTTCTTGTCGCGATGCGCAATCCGCGCGAGGCGGCAGGCGGGCTGAACAGCCTCACCGCCCGCGAGGAGCAGATCCTCCGCCTCGTCGCGGCGGGTAAAAGCAACAAGGAAGTCGGCCGCCAGCTCAACCTGCAGGAAAAGACGGTCAAGCACTACATGACCAGCATCCTGCAGAAGCTCAGCGTGCGCAATCGCACGGAGGCGGCGGTGAAGGCGCAGGAAGCCTGGAACATCTGATCCCGCGTCGCGGCGCCGCCTGTCCTTGCGCAAGTACAGGAAGATGAACGCAAACGGACGCGCCTGGAGCGTTGTTCGAACAAATTGAATCGTTTGGACGCCGGTATCGTGCGTCCTGGCACGGAGCGGAACGCGACGCGGTGCGAGCACCGCCAGCGATTCGCGACGATGTCCAGGGCGGACGAGACCAAGTCCAGACGATTGCAGTTTACCAATGAAAACAAAATCTTGTCAGGCCGGCTTGGCGGTCTTTTCCGCTTCGGCCGCGTCGAAATCCTCGCACGATACGCGTATCGCGCTGCGGTGTTTTCCTTGCCGAAACGAAAAATCCCTGCCACCAAACTGCTCCAATTTGTTCGAACAGCGCTCTAGGCCCTGTGGAATAGCCCGGCTTGCGGCGAATGCGCAAAACCGCAAACGCAAATGACGGTTCTGCGCCCTCGGGATTTCCTTCGCCAACCGTCTCGCCAAATCGCCTGCTTGGTGTAATCTCTTGCCGATCCGGATTTCGGTATCCGGGCTGGCAAGGGAGATGACGCCATGTGTGACCGTTGTTTGATGGAAAACATTCGCGAGCGGATGCTGTCGCGGCGCGATTTCTTCAGGGCTTCCGCCGTCGCCGGCGCGGCCGCCCTTGCGGCGACCGCGGTTCCCGCGCCGCAGGCCCTGGCGCAGGGCGTGGCGAAGGTGGTCGACATGACCCACTCATACGGCCCTGATTTCCCGACCTTCTTCGGCCAGCCGCAGATCGCCATGAAGCAGCTGTTCAACTGGAACGACCACAAATTCAACCTGTTCGAACTGACGGTCAACGAGCACACCGGCACGCACATGGACGCGCCCTTCCACTTCTCCGCCGACGGGCTGACCGTCGACCAGATCCCGGTCGAAAACCTCGTCGTGCCGCTTGCGGTCATCGACATCCGCGCCAAGGCGGCCGAGAGCGCCGATGCGCAGGTGACGCCGGACGACATCAAGGCGTGGATCGCCGCCAATGGCGACCTGCCGGAAAACTGTTGC
The DNA here is from genome assembly GCA_937873685.1 of uncultured Paracoccaceae bacterium. GTDB lineage: Bacteria > Pseudomonadota > Alphaproteobacteria > Rhizobiales > Rhizobiaceae > CALMYO01. The sequence continues at coordinate 7,628 of CALMYO010000296.1, read as the reverse complement.
GTGGCGATGAATTCGGGCTGGGCGACACATGTCGCAACCGAGAAGTTCCGCAACGCCGATGGCGAGGGCAAGATGCATTTCCCCGGCTTCCATGTCGAGGCGGCGCAGATGTTGATGGGCGAGGCGAAAGTGGCCGGCATCGCCGTCGATACGCTGTCGCTCGATTTCGGCATGTCGCCGGATTTCGCCACCCACTACGCCTGGCTGCCGAGCGGGCGCTGGGGCATCGAGTGCATCGCCAGCCTCGACAACGTGCCGGCGGCCGGCGCCACTTTCGTGGTCGGCGCGCCGAAGCACAAGGGCGGTTCGGGCGGTCCGGCCCGCGTCTTCGCAATGGCGTGAGGAGGCTCGATCATGGCGACCGTGCGCCTGATTTCCGATGAAGAGGCCGGGGACGCGGTGAAGGCGGTCTATGCCGACATCCGCGCCACGCGTGGCACCGACTTCATCAACAATTTCTGGCGCGCGCTCGCCTGCGATCCGGCGACGCTGAAACGCACATGGGAAGAGGTGAAAGCGGTGATGGGCGCGCCAGGCGCGCTCGACCCGTTGACGCGCGAGATGATCTACATCGCGGTATCGGCGGCGAACGCCTGTTCCTACTGCGTCCATTCGCACACGGCGGCCGCGCGCGCCAAGGGCATGACCGATGCACAGCTTGGCGAGCTGGTGTCGATCGTTGCGCTGGCGGGAAAGACAAACCATCTCGCCAACGCGCTGCAGGTGCCTGTCGATCCGGCTTTTGAGGTGAAATGAGGATCGCCATGATACGGACAATACCGCTTTTAGTCTTGTTGTTTGCGGCGACGCCGGCCTTTGCCTGCGGCGGCAATCCGGTGTGCACGGTCGCCGATCCGACCGGCACGCCGCTCAACATCCGGCTGGGGCCGAACGACACCATCCTCGGCACCGCCAAGAACGGCACGAAGCTCGAATTCATCGACCATGTCGAGCACAACGGCAAACGCTGGGCGCGCGTGGCGCGGTTCGACGCCAACGCGGCTGCGCTGAGCGAGGGCGGCGTCTTCCTGTTTGCCGCCTATCTCGATTGCCTCGGCGATGTGGCCAAGGCCTCCGACGAGGCGCAAGTCGTCTGCCGGGTGGCCGATCCGACCGGCACGCCGCTCAACGTGCGCCTTGACCCGAATGGCGAGATTCTCGGCTCGGTGCGCAACGGCGAGACGGTGCGCGTCTTCGCCACGAAGCGCCACAACGGCAAGCTCTGGGCGCAGGCCTGGCGCGACCCGTCCGACAACGCGATTGGTTGGGTCTTCGACGATTACATGCTGTGCGAGGAAGACGGGCACTGATCGCGAAACAAGGTCTGCAATAGCGGTTTGTCGCGGTTTCGCGTCTTGCTGACGATCTGGTAGAATAAGGGCGGCTGCAAAGCGGAGTGACCGATGGACAATCGCGCCAGATACGATGATGATTTCCATTCCTGGACACGCGAACAGGCCGGGAAACTTCGTGCGCGCGCCCACAACGATATCGATTGGGAGAATGTTGCCGAGGAGATCGAAAGCTTGGGGCGCAGCCAGACACGGGAACTGTCGAGCCGGCTTGCCGTCTTGATGGCCCATCTTCTCAAGTGGGAGCACCAGCCCCAGAGGCGTTCAGTCAGTTGGGAGGCGACGATAGCCGAACAGCGCGCCGCGATCAGCCGCCTTCTGCAAGCCAATCCGAGTTTGCGGTCTTCCCTGGGTGAAGTCGCCAGCGCGCAGTGGCCGCAAGCAATCGCGCGCGCCGCCCTTGAGATGCGGATCGACAAGCGCCTGCTGCGCGATCTTCCTGTGTATGGAGCCAACGCTATCCTCGACGAGGAGTTCTACCCCGGCCCCGCCAGGGACAATAGCGAAGACGAACGATGAGCGACGTGTTTTCCACCGATCCGCCGGCAATCGACGCCTCGCGACGCTTCACACCGGACCTTGCGGCATGGTCGCGTGAGCAAGCGCGCCTTTTGCGCGCACGGTCGGCGCAGGAAATCGACTGGGAAGGCGCCGCAACCGCGCTTGACGTGATCGGCGACGGGCTGAAGCAAGAGATCGGGTGCCATCTGAGCGCCTTGCTCGCATTGTTGCTACGGTGGGAAATCCTGCCCGATGGTCGCTCCCTATCTTGGCAAAGCCGCATCGGCATCCACCGGACATTCCTCCGCGATTGCCTTGAAGCCAGCCCCAGCCTGCACGGTTTCGCGCGCGAAATCCTGCCCGGACGCTATTGCAACGTCGCAAGGGCCGGGGCGTACGATCCGGCCCTTGCCGGTCAATCGCTGCCGCCGGCGTGTCCCTACAAACTGCAACAGATACTGGCAGACGACTTCATGCCCGGCGCACCTTGGCTGCCGGAAGACCTGATCCGCGACTGAAAGGAAACAGGAATGTACACCGTGATCGGCTCACCCGGCTCGCGCATGACCCGTGTGCTGTGGATGCTGGAGGAACTGGACGAGGACTACGAGGTGACGCTCGCCAAGCCGCAATCGGAAACGGCGCGGCGCTACAATGCATCGGGCAAGGTGCCGGTGCTGGTCGACGGCAACCTGGTGCTGACGGACTCGGCGGCGATCTGCGCCTATCTCGCCGAAAAGCACGCCGACAAGGGCTTCGGGCCGCGCGACGCTGGCGAGCGCGCGCTGATCGACGCCTGGATGCACTTTGCGCAAGCCGAGCTCGAAGCGCCGCTGTGGAACAAGCTCAAGCACCGCATGTTGCTGCCGGAAGAGTTGCGCGTCGATGTCGGCCCGTGGACCGCGTGGGAGTTCGAACGCCACATCAAGGCGTTGGCGCGCAAGCTCGGCGACAATCCGTTTGCGCTCGGCAACCGGTTCACCGCCGTCGATGTCGTGCTGGGGCATATCGGCCAGTGGGCGCGCGGTGCGAAGTTCGAGGTGGCGCCTGACATCGTCAATGCCTATTTCGACCGGGTGCTTGCCCGCCCCGCTTTGGCGCGGGCGCGCGAAGTCGAGAAAAAGGCGGGAGAAGCCGCATGATCTACGTTGTCGCAACCCTGAAGATCGATCCGGCCACTCTGCCGCAGATGCTGCCGGAGGCGCAGAAGGTGATCGCCGCCACCCGCGCCGAGGAAGGCTGCATCCTCTACGAACTGCACCAGAGCGTCACCGATCCGTCGACGCTGCGCTTCGTGGAGAAATGGGAGAGCATGGCGGCGCTCGACGCCCATGCAGCATCGGACCACCTGAAGGCGTGGCGGGCGGCTGCCGGGCATCTGTTCCTCGACCGCAAGATCGAGATCATCGAAGCCGCGCATGTGGAGCACAAGTGAGGAGAGGCAGGGGAAACTTGCCTTTCTCCCGGTCGGCAGGCTGGGCACCTCCAAATACCCCCACTCCGTCAGCTTCGCTGACACCTCTCCCCCACCTTGTGGGGGAGAGGTAACACCGAGCGGCGAGGACGGGCGCCTTCCTCTCCCCCGTTTCGGGCGAGAGGTGTCAGCGAAGCTGACGGAGTGGGGGATGCGGAAATGCCCTTGATGCCAGTTTGGCTGGATTTCCGTTTACCCTGTCGTCCCAAGTCCGCCATCCGTTAACGCTTCCTTCACCACGACACTTTGCCACCGTCACAAAAGCCGCTACAAGCTGGCGAAGGCTGCGCCTGTCATGGTGACAGCCGCAAGGCGGCGCAAGTCGACGCCTCACGATCCGGGCAGGGGGCAAAAGCGGGCATGATCCGCGTCGAGGATATCAACAAGCATTTCGGCGGCGTGCGCGCTGTCAACGGCGCGTCGCTTGAGATCGCCAAGGGGTCGATCACCGGGCTGATCGGGCCGAACGGCGCCGGCAAGACGACGCTGTTCAACATCATCGCCGGCAACATCAAGCCGACCTCCGGGCGCATCCTGCTCGACGGCGAGGACATCACCGGGCTTGCCCCGCATGAACTGTTTTCCAAGGGCCTACTGCGCACCTTCCAGATCGCGCACGAGTTCTCGCGTCTCACCGTGCTGGAAAACCTGATGATGGTGCCGCCGCACCAGATCGGCGAGAACATCGTCAGCGCCTGGTTCCGCAGCAGTTCGGTGCGGGCGCAGGAGCGGCAGGTGCGCGAGAAGGCGATGGAGGTGATCGACTTCCTGAAGATCGGCCATGTCGCGCACGAACTCGCCGGCAATCTCTCCGGCGGCCAGAAGAAGCTGATCGAGCTTGGCCGCACCATGATGGTCGACGCCAAGGTGGTGCTGCTCGACGAGGTGGGCGCAGGCGTCAACCGCACGCTGCTGAAGGAGATTGGCGAGGCGATCCAGCGCCTCAACACCGAACGCGGCTACACCTTCTGCATGATCGAGCATGACATGGATTTCATCGGCAAGCTGTGCAACCCGGTGATCTGCATGGCCGAAGGCGCGGTTCTGGCGCAAGGCACCGCCGAGGAAGTGGTGAAGAACGAGGCGGTGATCGAGGCCTATCTCGGCCGTGGATTGAAGAACAAGCCGCTGCCGAACGCGGCAGGGAGCGCGGCCTGATGTATCTCGAAGGCGTATCCATGACGGGCGGCTATGGCGGGGCGGACATCCTGCGCGGCTGTTCGATCGGCCGCGAGAAGGGCGAGAGCGCCGTCATCGTCCGGGCGAACCGTGCGGGGAAAACCCCCCCCCTCCAGGCCCTTCTCGGGGTGCTGAAGCTGCGCGAGGGTGCGGTGACGCTCGACGGCGAGGACATCACTACCCTCACGCCGCAGGCCCGTGTCGCGAAAGGCATCGGCTTCGTACCGCAGACCCACAACGTCTTCACCTCGATGACGGTGGAGGAAAACCTCGAGATGGGCGCCTATTTGCGCCGCGACGACATCTCCGACACGATCGCGCAGGTGTTCGACCTGTTTCCCATCCTGAAGGAAAAGCGCCGCCAGCCGGCCGGCGAACTTTCCGGCGGCCAGCGCCAGCAGGTCGCGGTCGGCCGCGCGCTGATGACGCATCCGGCCGTGCTGATGCTGGACGAGCCGACCGCCGGCGTCTCGCCCATCGTGATGGACGAGCTTTTCGACCGCATCCTTGAAATCCGCAATTCCGGCCTTGCCATCCTGATGGTGGAGCAGAACGCCCGTCAGGCGCTCGAGATCGCCGATCGCGGCTATGTGCTGGTGACCGGTGAGAACCGCCATACCGACACCGGCAAGGCGCTGCTCGCCGATCCCGACGTGCGCCGTTCGTTCCTGGGGGGCTGAGGCGATGACCGACATTCTCAACGCCTTCGTGCTGCTGGCCAATTTCGTGCTGATCCCGGCCTTCTCCTACGGGTCGCAACTTGCGCTCGGCGCGCTTGGCGTCACGCTGGTCTTCGGCATCCTGCGCTTTTCCAATTTCGCCCATGGCGACCTGATGGCGTTCGGCACCACCATCGCCATCCTGGTGACGTGGTGGCTGCAATCGCTCGGCGTCGCAATCCAGCCGTTTCCGACCGCTTTGCTTGCGCTGCCGGTGGCGATCGCAGCCGCGGCGATCGTGGCGCTGGTCTTCGAGCGCACCGTTTTCCGCTTCTACCGGCGGCGCAAGAGCGCGCCTGTCACGTTGGTGATCGCCTCTGTCGGCGTGATGTTCATGCTGAGCGCCATCGTCCGCTTCATCATCGGCGTCGACGACCGGCGCTTCGATGATGGTGCGCGCTTCGTCATCCGCGCGCCCGAGTTCAAGGCGTGGAGCGGACTGAACGAAGGGCTGGCGCTGCAGCAGACGCAGGTGCTCACCGTCGTCGTCACCCTTATCGTCGTGGCGCTGCTGTTCTGGTTCCTGCAGAAGACGCGTACCGGCAAGGCGATGCGCGCCTTCTCCGACAACGAGGATCTGGCGTTGCTGTCGGGCATCAACCCGGACCGCATCGTCACCATCACCTGGATCATCGCCGCCGCGCTGGCGACGATCGCCGGCGTGCTCTACGGCCTCGACAAGAGCTTCAAGCCGTTCACCTATTTCCAGCTGCTGCTGCCGATCTTTGCGGCGGCGATCGTCGGCGGCATCGGCCAGCCGGTCGGCGCGGTGGTCGGCGGCTATGTCGTCGCCTTCTCGGAAGTGATGGTGACCTATGCCTACAAGAAGTTCCTCGGCTATCTCGGCCCGGACGGCTGGCAGCCGGAGGGGCTGATGCAACTGTTGTCGACCGACTACAAGTTCTCGGTCTCGTTCATCATCCTGGTCGTGGTGCTGCTGGTGCGGCCGACCGGCATCTTCAAGGGGAGGGTGCTGTGAACCAGTCCCTTCGCGCTACGCTGGCCTTCGGCGCCTTCTTTGTCGCGCTCGGCCTTGTCGGCGTCCTGCAGTCCTGGCAAGTGGCGCTGGCGATCCTGAACCTCTGCCTCATCTCGGCGGTGATGTCGCTCGGCGTCAATATCCAGTGGGGCTATGCCGGCTTGTTCAATGTCGGCATCATGGCCTACGCGGCGTTGGGCGGCGTCGCCGTGGTGCTGGTGTCGCATGCGCCGGTGCCGGAAGCCTGGGCGGCCGGCGGCTCGGGCATCGTCGCCGGCGTCTCCATTCTCGCCATGGCCTTCGGCGCGATCCAGATCGTGCGCACCGCGCTGCCGAAGGGCTGGGTGCGCCTTGTCGCGATCCTGGCGGTGCTCGCGGCAGCCTTCTGGGCGCTTGGCGAGTTCTACTATCCGGGCGTCGCGGCGATCGAGGCGGTGAATCCGGCCCGCACGGGCTTTCTCGGCGGCATGGGTCTGCCGGTCCTGTTTTCATGGGCGATGGGCGGGTTGCTGGCGGCCGGCGCGGCATATCTCGTCGGCAAGCTGGCGCTTGGCTTGCGTTCCGATTACCTCGCGATCGCCACGCTTGGCATTTCCGAAATCGTCGTCGCCGTGCTGAAGAACGAGGACTGGCTGGCGCGCGGGGTGAAGAACGTCACCGGCCTGCCGCGTCCGGTGCCCTACGAACTCGAACTGCAATCCTCGCCGTGGTTCATCGACCTGGTGGCGCGGCTGCGCGCCGGCGCTCTGGAAGCCGCGACCAGCGATGCGGCGCGCGAGGCGATGCTGCGCCAGTTCACGGTGGAAGGCGCCGGCATTGCAGTGAAGCTCGCCTACGCCGTGCTGTTTGCGCTCGTCCTGCTGATCGTGCTTGCGGCTTGCGTGCGGGCGCTGAACTCGCCCTGGGGCCGCATGATGCGCGCGATCCGCGACAACGAGGAAGCCGCCGCCGCAATGGGCAAGGACATCACCAAGCGCCATCTGCAGGTCTTCGTGCTCGGATCGGCGGTGGTCGGCATCGCCGGCGCAATGCTGACGACGCTCGACGGCCAGTTCACGCCGGGCACCTACAATCCGCTGCGCTTCACCTTCCTGATCTGGGTGATGGTGATCGTTGGCGGTTCGGGCAACAATCTCGGCGCCGTGCTCGGCGCGTTCCTCGTCTGGTTCCTGTGGGTGGAGGCCGAACCCGCCGGTCAGTGGATCGTCGGCTGGGTGACGCAGAACATGGATCCGGCAAGCCCGCTCACCCAGCATCTGGTCGACATCGCGGCGCCCTTGCGCCTGTTCGTGATGGGGCTGATGCTGCTGATCGTGATGCGCTTCTCGCCGCGCGGCCTGCTGCCGGAGGTGGCGCGACGGGGGTGATGGAGCGTTGTTCGAACAAATTGGAGCAGTTTGGTGGCAGGGATTTTTCGTTTCGGC
>CALMYO010000295.1 GCA_937873685.1 uncultured Paracoccaceae bacterium | reverse complement strand
GTCTTCAGCGGCGAGAACTGCGGCTGCTTCAGGAGTTCGGTCAGGCGGGCGCCGCGGTTGAGCAGGCGCTGCGTGGCGGCGTCGAGGTCCGAGCCGAACTGCGCGAAGGCCGCCATCTCGCGATACTGGGCAAGTTCACCCTTGATCGAGCCGGCAACCTGCTTCATCGCCTTGATCTGCGCGGCGGAACCGACGCGCGACACCGACAGGCCAACGTTCACCGCCGGGCGGATGCCCTGGAAGAACAGGTCGGTTTCAAGGAAGATCTGTCCGTCGGTAATCGAGATCACGTTGGTCGGGATATAGGCCGGAAGGGCGGTCAGCGAACCGGAGCCGTTGTCGTCGTTCAGCTTCGCGGCGCGTTCCAGCAGGCGCGAATGCAGGTAGAACACGTCGCCCGGATAGGCTTCGCGGCCGGGCGGACGGCGCAGCAGCAGCGACATCTGGCGATAGGACACGGCTTGCTTGGACAGGTCGTCATAGGCGATCAGCGCATGCTTGCCGTTGTCGCGGAACCACTCTCCCATCGCGCAGCCCGCGAAGGGGGCGAGGAACTGCATCGGCGCCGGGTCAGACGCCGTGGCGGCGACGATGATCGAATACTCAAGCGCGCCGCGCTCTTCGAGCACCTTCACGAACTGGGCGACCGTGGACCGCTTCTGGCCGACGGCGACGTAGACGCAGTAGAGCTTGTCCTTTTCCGCGCCCGAATCGTGGATCGGCTTCTGGTTCAGGATGGTGTCGAGGATGACGGCGGTCTTGCCGGTCTGGCGATCGCCGATCACCAGTTCGCGCTGGCCACGGCCGATCGGGATCAGCGCGTCGATAGCTTTAAGGCCGGTCGACATCGGCTCGTGTACGCTCTTGCGCGGGATGATGCCGGGCGCCTTGACGTCGACGCGGCGGCGCTCTTCCGACTTGATCGGGCCCTTGCCGTCGATCGGGTTGCCGAGCGCGTCGACCACGCGGCCGAGCAGCGCGGGACCGACCGGCACGTCAACGATGGCGCCGGTGCGCTTGACGGTGTCGCCTTCCTTAATGTCGCGGTCCGCGCCGAAGATAACGACGCCGACATTGTCGGATTCAAGGTTGAGCGCCATGCCACGGATGCCGCCGGGAAACTCGACCATCTCGCCGGCCTGCACATTGTCGAGGCCGTAGACGCGGGCGATGCCGTCGCCGACGGACAGTACCTGGCCGACTTCCGTGACCTCGGCTTCCTGGCCGAAATTCTTGATCTGGTCTTTAAGGATTGCGGAAATTTCCGCGGCGCGGATGTCCATCAGCCGACCTCTTTCAGTGCAAGCTTGAGCGAATTGAGTTTGGTTTTGAGCGACGTGTCGATCTGGCGCGAGCCCATGCGAACGATCAGGCCGCCGAGAATGGAGGGATCGACCGTGACGTTGACCGCCACGTCCTTGCCGGCCACGCCCTTCAGCGTCGCCTGCAGTTCCTTCACCTGCGCGGCCGAAAGCTCGGTCGCCGAAGTAACCTCGGCTGCGGCTTCGCCACGCGCCTCGGCAGCGATCTGGCGGAAACCGGCGATCATGCCGGGAATGGCGAACAGGCGGCGGTTGCGCGCAACCACGCGCAGGAAATTGGCGGTGATGCCGGAGATGCCCGCCTTGTCGGCGATCGCGCCAATGGCGCGCACCTGCTCTTCCGACGAGAAGACCGGGCTTTTCACCAGCCGGCGCAAATCCTCGCTTTCAGCCAGCAGCGCCTCGAAACTGCCGAGCGCCTTTTCGACTTCTGCGACCGCGCCGCTTTCGCTGGCCAGTTCGAAAAGCGACTGCGCATAACGGGCTGCGACGCCGGAAACGGGAGAGCTCGATTGGGCCACGGGCGACGGTCTCTTGCGTAAGTCTCCGGCCTCGCCGTTCGCCCCTCGGAGCGCTACAGCCAAACCTTTGACCTTGTTGACATTTCGACAGCAAGCACCGTTTGCCGGGCAGGGTGCTCGCCAAAATTCGTCCGCCGTCTAGCACAAGGGTTTGGGAGTCGCAACACGGCCTCCTCGGCCTTTTGTCGCAGATTTGCCCCATTCTCCACGCGCGGCGCGCAGGTGTCCCGCAATTACGTCACGTATCCGAACGCATAGAGCAAGGGCGCGACGGCAAGCGAGGCCTCGATGAGGATCGAGATCGCGTTGAACGTGGTCATGCCCCGGTCCAGAACCATCGACACCAAGCGTCCGAAGGCGGTGAAAGCCCAGCCTGCGCCAAGCGCCATCCAGAGAAATGGCTGGGCAAACAGCAGCGCCGTCAGCGAGACGCCGAGATAGAAGCCGGCAATCGTCGCGCGGCTTTCAGAGATCGCCTCGGGAACATCCGGCCGTGTCTCAAGGCGCATGATGCGAAAACTCAGGCGCGGCGTGAAAAGGCACATCAGCCCGAACACCAGCGTGACAAGCGCCGAAGACCATGCGAGCCATTCGCCGGGAGATTGTGGGGGAACGATCGAAATCATGGCAGCCCTTTCGCGCAGCACCCGAATCAGGCGCATGGCAGACAGTTAGCGTGCAGAAGGGCGGGATCAAATCCCCCCGGCCAGGCTACGATATTCACACATCCCATTTCGACACCCCCCTCTGTCCTGCCGGACAGAGGGGGGTAAATGGCGAAAACACGCCGTCTTCGAAATGTGTGAATCGCAAAGCCAGCCAGGCGGGGCTGAATCGCTCAGACCCCACAGTCGCCTTTCACCGGAGTGCTCGATTGCCGGTCGGCGCGCGACACCTTGAGAACACCGGAATAGGCCGTGGCTTCCTCACCCCTGCCCGTCTCCTTCAGGCGCAACTCGGCCACCAGCGGCGGCGAGTCGGTCGTCGCCATCACCACGATGTCTGCTTCACCATCCTTTGTGCGCCGCGTCTTGCGGAGTTCGCGCAACATCCCGTCGATGCGCAGGAAGGCGAATTCGAACGGATCAGCGCCCGGACCGTCAGGGAAGTTCGTGATGAGCACGAAGCGCCACGTTTCGGGATCGTCGTAGACGAAGTCCAGTGCTTCGCGCGTGAACGTGCAGTAGCTGTCGACGAAATGCCAATGGATGTCATCGATGGACGGGCCGGCCGCCTGATTGGCTGCCGCCGGCGCGGCGCCGAGCAGGCCGCAAAGCATACAGGTTATATGCTTGCGCATCGTTTCCCCTTGCCTCCTTGTTCCATTGGCCGTGCAGCCTTCACGCCGAAACGACCGGTCGGAAACGATCATAGGCGAGATGGAACAGATAGGCATAGCCCACGGCAGCGACCGTCAGCACGACATCCAGCGAAAGCGCATCGACAAAGCCGTGATTGCCCATCGCCATGATGATCGGCGTGGTCAGGATGACGGCGGAGATTTCCAGCGACAGCGCGTGAACGACGCGCCAGCGCTGCGGCCGTGCGCTGGCGCAGCGTCCGCACAGGCGCAATTCGGCGAGATCGAAAGCGAAGTTATGCAGCGGCGACCAAAGGAATATGGCGGCGGAGAGGGCGACAAACAGCGCGATCGACCCTGTTGCGTCCCTGCCGAAGAACAGCGCGTAGGCCGGTGCAAACACAGCGATGGCGATTCCCTCATAGGCCAGCGCTTGCACAACACGCTCACGCGGGCTTCGAAGGGGGATTGTGGCCGGATTTTCGTCTTTTTCTGCGACTTGCATCAATCACCCTGCTGCTGCGCCCGACGCCGCCAGTGGCGAGGCAATGGCGTCATGCAAAGTCGATAGCGGGGCCGGGGCGATGACCGGGAGCTCCGCGTGATGGCGGATCGGCCGGATCCGGTCATAAGCGAGATGGAACAGATACGCATAGGCCGCATAGATGAGGGTGAGGCCGACATCGGCGGCAAGCGCTGCCCAGAAACCATGCCCGCCGATCGCCCTGATCACCGGCAGCGTCACCACCACAGAGGTGGCCTCATGCGACAGGGCATGGCAGATGCGCACACGATGGGGCCGGCTGCTGGCGACGCGCCGGCAGAACCGCCACTCGGCATGGTCGAACACCGTGTTGTGGATTGGCGACCAGACCAGCATGGCTACGGTCAGTGCGATCATCAGCACCAGCGATTCGCCCGGAGGCCTGCCGAAGGCGATGGCGTAGGCCGGCGTGGCGACGAGCCAGCCGCCAATCTCGTAAGCAATGGTCTGGACTGCCCGCTCGCGAGCGCAACGCACGGTCATCGGACTTCTCCCGATTCTCACCGGTCATGGACCGGACTTGCGCCCCGGGGGATGTGCTAGCGGAATCCGGAAAGGCGCGCATACCCCGGATTGGGTATGGCCGCGTTTTTTGCAGTAACGCTTTTGCCGCGCGGCCAGTCGCCAGAATGCCGGGCTGTTTCCGCTACAGGAAACTCTGCGGGTCGATATCCACCGCAACCCGGATCTGCCCGCGTTCCTTCGGCCCTTTCGCCAGCATCGCGCGCACGAAGGCCTGCAGGTCGGATTTGCGCTCGCCCTGCACCAGCAGCCGGAAGCGGTGGCGGCCGCGCACCAGCGCCAGCGGCGCCTCGGCGGGACCGAGCACCTCGATACCCGGGGCAGCCGGCGCGGCGTTGCGCAGCGCGCGGGCATGGGATTCTGCTTCCGGCCGCGTCGGCGCCGAGACGATCAGCGCCGCGAGCCGCCCGAAGGGTGGCAGGTGCGCGCGCCGCCGCTCGTCGATCTCGCGCTCGTAGAACGCTTCGGCGTCACCGGAGACGATCGCCCGCATCACCGGGTGCTCCGGCTGAAAGGTCTGGATCAGCCCCCGGCTGGCACGGCCGGACCGCCCGGCCCGCCCGGTCACCTGCGACAGCAGCTGGAAGGTGCGCTCGGCAGCGCGCGGGTCGCCATTGGCAAGGCCGATATCGGCATCGACGACGCCGACCAGCGTCATCAGCGGGAAATTGTGTCCTTTGGCCACGAGCTGCGTGCCGATGACGATATCGGCCTCGCCCTTGGCGATTGCCTCGAGTTCGAGCCGCAGCCGCTTCACGCCGCCAAGCAGGTCCGACGATAGCACGATGATTCGCGCGTCCGGAAACGCTGCGTCGAGTTCCTCGCCGATGCGCTCGACGCCGGGGCCGACGGCGACGAGATGATCGAGCGCGCCGCATTGCGGGCATGCGTCCGGCTTCGGCTCGTGATGGCCGCAATGGTGGCACATCAACTGGCCGCGGAACCGGTGCTCCACCAGCCAGCTGGAACAATCGCGGCACTGGAAGCGGTGGCCGCAGACGCGGCAAAGGGTCAGCGGCGCATAGCCGCGCCGGTTCAGGAACATCAGCGCCTGCTCGCCGCGCGACATCGTCTCGCGGATCGCGGTCAGCATCACCGGGGAGAGGAACCCGCCGCGCTTCGGCGGATGGCGGCGCATGTCGACGGCTTCCAGCTTCGGCATAGCTGCCTCGGCATAGCGGCCGGTCAGCACGATGCGATCGTAGCGCCCCTGCTCGGCGTTGACCCGGCTTTCGACCGACGGCGTCGCCGAGGCGAGGATCGCCGGAATGCGCGCGAGGCTTGCGCGCACCACCGCCATGTCGCGGGCGTGGTAACACACGCCCTCCTCCTGCTTGTAGGCGCTGTCGTGCTCCTCGTCGACAACGACCAGCCCGAGATCGGCAAACGGCAGGAACAGCGCCGAACGTGCGCCGGCCACCACCCGCACCCGCCCCTCCGCCGCCTGCCGCCACACCTTCTCGCGGTGGCGCGGCGGCAGATCCGAGTGCCACTCGGCAGGTTTCGCGCCGAAGCGATCATGAAAGCGTTCGAGAAAGGCCTGGGTGAGCGCGATTTCGGGCAGCAAAATCAGCGCCTGTTTGCCGGCGCGAAGGGTCTCGGCCACCGCCTCGAAATACACCTCCGTCTTGCCCGAGCCGGTGACGCCGTCGAGCAGGGTGACCCCGCCTTGTCCGGCGCGGATGCGCGCGCGCAACGCCATCGCCGCCTCAAGCTGCTCCATCGTCAGATCGGGCGGCGCGTGGTCGGGATCGGGTTCGGCGACCAGCGGCGGCGGCGGGATCATCACCGTGTCGAACAGGCCCTGCGCGATTAGCCCGTCGACCACGGTGGTCGAAACGCCGGCTGCATGCGCCAGGCCCGAGCGCGTCCAGGCCATGCCGTCATTCGCCAGCGCCAATACGCGGCGGCGCGCCTCGGTCAGCCGCTCCGGCGCCGTTCCGTTCGCGACGAGACCGGGCGTCGGCGGTTCGGGATCGAAGGCGGCGGGCACCCGCAGCACCATGCGCGCCACCAGCCCCGGCGCCGTCAGGGTCCATTGGGCGGCCCAGTCGACAAAGCGACGCATCGTCGCGTCGAGCGGCGGGCAGTCGAACACCTGTTCGATCGCGCGCAGCTTCGACGGGTCGACCCGGTCGGTGTCGCCGTCCCACACCACGCCCGGCACCAGCCGCGGTCCGAGCGGAATCTGCACGATCGAACCCGGCCCGGCCTGCATGCCCTGCGGCAGCAGGTAGGAGTACGGACGCGGGGCCGGCAGCGGCGCCAGCACGGAAACCACCCGGCCGGGCGGGGGCGAATCGGGAGTGACTTTCGACATTGCAGGCGTGACCTTGCCGCGCATCTGCATTATGGGGAAGCCCGACCGCGCATCGCGCACCCACCATCAGCCGGGAGGACCGCACCATGAAGTTCTTTGTCGACACCGCCGATGTGAAGGAAATCCGCGAACTGAACGACATCGGCCTTCTCGATGGCGTCACCACCAACCCGTCGCTGATCCTGAAGTCCGGGCGCGACATTTTCGAGGTGACGAAGGAAATCTGCGCCATCGTCTCCGGCCCGGTCTCGGCCGAAGTCACCGCGATGGATTATGACGGCATGATGCGCGAGGCGGCTGTTCTGGCGAAGATCGCCGACAACATCTGCATCAAGCTGCCGCTCACCTTCGACGGGCTGAAGGCCTGCAAGGCGCTCACCTCGGCCGGCCACAAGACCAATGTGACATTGTGCTTCTCGGCCGTTCAGGCGCTGCTGGCGGCCAAGGCGGGCGCGACCTTCATCTCGCCCTTCATCGGCCGGCTCGACGACACCGGCCTCGACGGCATGGAACTGATCGGCGAAATCCGCCAGATCTACGACAACTATGGCTTTGCGACCGAAATCCTCGCCGCCTCGATCCGCACCATCAACCATGTCAAGCAGGCAGCGCTGATCGGCGCAGATGTCGCGACAGTGCCGCCGGCGACGCTGAAGGCGCTGGTGAAACATCCGCTCACCGACAAGGGTCTGGAGCAGTTCACCGCAGATTGGGCGAAGACCGGCCAGAAGATCGGCTGAGCTTTGTCACAGGGCCTTGCGATGAACCGGCCGCTCGATCCGCGCGCCTTCGCCGCCGAGGCGCTGGCCGCGCTCGATGCCGGCGGGGCGATTGCGCCCTTCAGCGCGACCTGCCCGCATTTCGATGCGCGCGCCGCCAGCGAGGCAGCCGCGGCGTTTCGCGCCCTGCGGGTCGCGCGCGGCGAAAGGCCGGTCGGCCGCAAGATCGGCTTCACCAATCGCGGCATCTGGGCCGAATATGGCGTCGCCGCGCCGATCTGGGGCCATGTCTACGACACGACGCTGCTGGAGACCGGCGACGGCGCGCATGTCGACCTTGGCCGCCTGCCGGAACCGCGAATCGAACCGGAGATCGTACTCGGCCTGGCGGTTGCGCCCTCCCCCGGCATGACGCTTGCCGAACTTGCCGGCTGCATCGGCTGGGTTTCGCATGGTTTCGAGATCGTCCAGTCGGTGTTTCCCGGCTGGCGTTTCGCAGGCGTCGACTGCATGGCGAACGGCGCGATGCACGCCATGCTGCTGTGCGGGCCGCGCCGCACGGTGACGCCGGACGAGGCGGGCACGCTCGCCGAAACCCTGTCGGCCGTCGCCGTGACCTTGTCCCGCAATGGCGAAGTGGTCGACCGGGGCAGCGGGGCGAATGTGCTCGACGGTCCGGTGCAGGCGCTTTCCCATCTGGTGGAAACGCTGCGCGACGATCCGTTCAACCCGCCGCTTGGCGCGGGCGAACTGGTCTCGACCGGTACGATCACGCGCGCCTTTCCGGTCCGGCAGGGAGAAATCTGGTCGACAGAAATCGATGGTTTTAGCCTGCCGGGACTTGCCGTCCGGTTCTGAGCCGCGCCGCTTCGCCTGGTTCAACAAACCGGCCGGGCGAAGCGCGGGTAGCCGCGCGCTACCTCTCCACCGGCAATTCCAGCTGTTGACGCAAACGCCGAAGCTGTTCGCGCAACATTGCCTCGTCGGCGCCGCCCGCGCGCGCCGCACCCGCCGTCATGGCGAGGAATTCCTCGCGTTCCTGCATGGTGAGGCGCGATGCCACCAGCGGAGAAACGAGCTTGACCGCCGTCGACGCTTCCGCGACTTGTCCGGTCGCCCATTTGCCGTAGACCACGGCTTCGTCGATCAGCTCAGGGCCAGCGACAGCCGCAAGTCCCTCGCGCAGCGCCTGTTCGGCATTCGCGTCGAAGCGGCCACATTCGGTTGCAATCGCGATCATGATCGTTGCGCCGCCGACAACCGGGTTGTCGATCGCCGTAAACGGGCTTTGGGCCGCCTTGTTGCGGAGGTTGCGGCGGCGGATTGTGCCGCGCACCCTGCCGGCGACATCGGCGATCTCAGATGCCGCTTCACTGATGTTGCGCAGGCGGTACCACCAGAATGCGGCGGCGCCGAGAATGCCGACAAGGGCAAGAAGGATGTGCACGACCGTTCTCCTTTCGCGCCCCATCCATACAACGCCTGTCTGAAGCTGCGATGAACGGCACGCCAAAGAACAGAACGTAATGCCGTCTTCAGGCGGCTTCCTTCACCTTCTCCACGCTGACAGCCGCATCGAACAAGGCTTGCGCATCACCCGCCAGCCGGTGCTCGCAATGGAACTGCAACTTTTCGGTCACGGCCATCGGATCACCGTCGAGCTGCTCGGGCGCAATGATCTTGCCGACCGTGATGTCGAAGGGCTTGCGCTTCTTGTTCAGCAACTCGTGAAACACAGTCATGTCGCGCAGTTCTGGATTGCGCCGCGACAGGAAGTAGAACAATCCGGAATTGCGGGCGCTCATGTGCATCGGCACGATGGGCGCGTTGTAGCGGCGCGCCAATTGCACGGCCGAGGCCTGCCATGGCCTTTCAGTGAGCCGACCCTCATGCCAGAAGGCGATGCGGCCGGACGGGAACATCACCACTGCGTTTCCATCCGCAAAGGCGCGATTGGTGCGCACCAGCGTCTCACGACTCTTGGCGTGCGATTTTTCCGACGCGCGCCACTCCACCGGAATGATTCGCTGGGCAAGGCGGGTGTTGACGCGAACAGCATCGCGGTTGGCAAAGAACACCATGTCCGGCCGGTGCGCCGACAACAGGTCGAACATGGCAACGCCATCGGCGATACCTGTCGGGTGGTTGCTGGCCACGATCACGGCGCCGGACTTCGGAATGTTGCCAAGACCGCGCGCGCTGACATTGAGGTCAAGCAGGCTCGAAATATGCTGGAACGTCTCGTCGGCCGTCATTTCCGCAACAGCGTCGGCCATGCGCCGCGCCTCGTGATAATGCAGCACGCCATAGAGGAACGGTCGCATCAGCGGCCATAGCGGGCTGCGCACAAGCGTGTGGCCGCGTTCCGCGATCAACTGGTCGACGATGTGATCGCATGCGGCGCCCGCGGCTGCGCCGCTGAAACTGCTGAAGAAAGATGAGGCGGAGCTCTGTAATTCGGTCATGGCGTGGCGATCCCTTCGCGCCTCAAATCGCCGATTTGTACGACTGGATTATGACATATTTTTTCCGGCGGCGATAGGGTTCGGCGGTGGGATTGTCGCCCCGCTCAATGGCGCGCAACCCCGGATCGCCGCGCTGACACCGCATGCAAGCTGGCAATCACTTTTTGAATCCTTGCAACAAAATCAGTGCGTTTGATGCGCCACAGCGTCAGGAGCCAGGGTTCGCGCCCTTGTATGCCTCCTGACCCCAGACCTTGCGCACCCGCGCATCGCGGCCGCAATTCTTGCGGTAACCCTTGTAGGCGGTGGCGCGCGTGACGATGCCGAAGCGGGTCACCTGCCGCACATTGCTGCGGTAGTACTCCTGATGGTATTGCTCGGCCTTCCAGAAGCGCGCCGCTCCCTCCACCGCGGTCGCCACCTTGGCGCCGAGCAGCTTGCGCGCATCCTTCACCGCTTGTTCAGCCGCCTTGCGCTGGCGCTCGTCAAGGGCATGGATGGCGCTCGAATAGGCGCGGCCGCGATCGCAGAATTGTCCGCCGGCATCGGTTGGATCGATGGTGCGCAGGAAAATCGCAACCAGCTGGGCGTAGGACACCACTGACGGGTCGAACTCGATCCTGACGACTTCGCGGTGACCGCCCTTTCCATAGGTCTTGTAGGTCGGATTGGCCACCTTTCCGCCGGCGTAACCTGTGGTCGTCGCCGTAACGCCCGGCACGCTGTCGAAGTCCGCTTCGACACACCAGAAACAGCCGCCAGCAAAAAGCGCCGTCTCTGCCTGCGCCGGGCGGGGCAGGACGGTTGCTGCAAGCAGAAAAGCAATGACGGCGAGGAAGCGCATGGCGATCTCCGGAGCGGGATGGCTCCTGTTACGGGGCGTGCGACGTGACACCCGGCCCACCTATCGCTTCGAACCGCTTTGGCAATTCACGAGATTGCACAAGAACGTGAATGCCGGCGCTCGGCCCGGCGCCAGCATAATGGATCGCGGCCCCCGAGTCGCTCCGGGATGGCCGGGCGACGTTTCACGCCAGCGCGTCGAAGGCGCTCAGCGCCTCCGCGCCATAGATCATCGATGGGCCGCCGCCCATGTAGAGCGCGACCGCGATTGTCTCGACGACCTCCTCGCGCGTAGCCCCGTATTTCTTCGCCGCCTTGGCGTGGAAAGCGAGGCAGCCGTCGCAGCGCGCCGTGATGCCGATGGCGAGCGCGATCAGTTCCTTGGTCTTGGAATCGAGCGCGCCGGGCGCGATTGCCGCGCGCGCCAGTTCGCCGAAGCCTTTCGCCGGCTCGGGCATGGCGCTGCGCAGCGCGGCCATGCGGGCATTGGTGCGATCGGTGAAGTCAGTCCAGTTGTCGGTTGCCATGCTATCTCCCTTGATGCGGCGTTCGCACATGTCATGGCGACTGAGACGCAACGTTGACATCGATCAAGCTTCCTCGCCGCAGGGTCGAATTTCCGGTCGCATCGCCATTGCGCTGGCGCGCCGCGATGTCCTATCCTTTCTCAGCGGTTAACGGCACCGGCAAAGAGGAGCAAAACGATGAAGCGGCATGCGACGGCGATCTGGCGTGGCGATCTGAAGAGCGGGAAGGGCACGGTCGGCACGCAGAGCAGCGTGCTTTCGGGCAACCCCTATTCGTTTGCTGCCCGCTTTGAGGATGAAAGCGGCAAGTCCGCCACCAACCCGGAAGAACTGATCGCCGCAGCGCACGCCAGTTGCTACGCGATGCAGCTTTCGCATTTCCTTGCCGAAAACGGCACGCCGGCGCGCAAGCTCGAAGCGACTGCCGTGGTCGAACTCGTGCCCGGAACCGGCATCACCGGCAGCGCGCTGACGTTGAAGGCCGATGTGCCGGGAATTGCCGAGGAAAAGTTCGGCGAACTGGCGGAAAAGGCGAAGGCGGAATGCCCGGTGTCCCGGGCGCTTGGCGCAATCGCGGTGACGCTGGACGCGACGTTGAACTGAGTCCACACGCGGCGCGGTTCGCCCGTGACGGCGAGTCGCGCGCGACGAGGTGCGCAAAAATAGTTGCCTTGCATAACGAAATCGACAATCCTCCCGGCTGGACTGTTCGGGGAGGAACGACATGTCAATTTTCAGGACTATCGGTGTAGCCGCAACTCTTTCGGCCCTTGGCGCGGTTGCCCAGTCGCATGCGGGCGCACGACTCATTTGCGCCGACAGCGATGCGCTTGGCGGCGGCATTGCCGGCCTTGAGATCACCGGCGCCGAGATGATTGCCGTCGACGCGGAAAGTCCGCGCCCCCATTGCAAGGTGACCGGGCGCATGAACGAGCGCAAGGGCGCGGACGGGCGCGACTATGCGCTCAGTTTCGAATTGCGGCTGCCCGACGAGTGGAACGGCCGGTTCGTGCACCAGTTCAACGGCGGCAACGACGGCGAGGTGAAACCCGCGATCGGGCCGCTGCTTGGCGGCAACAAGGGCGACACGGCCCTTTCGCGCGGCTATGCGGTGGTTTCAAGCGACGCCGGCCATGACGGAAAGCAGGTCACCGACGCGGGGCTTGCCGGGGGCGCGCGCTTCGGCTTCGATCCTCAGGCGCGGCGTGATTACGGCTACGGCGCCGTCGCCGCTCTCAATCCGGTCGCCGAACAGTTGGTGGAGCGCTACTACCGCGAGCCGATCGCGTTCAGCTACGGAGTTGGCAGTTCCAACGGCGGCCGCCACGCCATGGTGGCCGCGGCCCGCATGCCGGACGCCTTCGACGGCCTGCTGATCGGCTATCCCGGCTTCAACCTGCCACGGGCGGCGCTGCAGCATGCGCTCGACGTGCAGTCCTTCCGCCAGGTTTCTGACGATTTGAAAACCGCCTTCAGCCGCGAGGAACTCGGTTTCGTTGCTGGCAGGGTGCTGGCGGCATGCGATGCGCTGGACGGGCTGGAAGACGCGATGATCAACGATGTCGACGCCTGCCAGACCGCCTTTGATCCGCAGGCGCTGTTGTGCGCCGCCGGTCAGAACGAGCCTTGCCTGACCGAGGCCAAGGTTGAAGCCCTGAAAACAATCCATGCCGGGCCGAAAGGGGCCAGTGGCGAACAACTCTACTCGGACTGGGCCTGGGACAGCGGCATCGCGTCCGGGAACTGGCGGTTCTGGAAACTGGAAAGCCCGATCGCGCCCTAGGGCAACAAGCCGTTGATCGCGGTGATGGGCTCGGCTTCGTTGGCGCAGATTTTCACCACGCCGCCGACGGCGGTAGGCGGTACGCCGGAAGAGCTGGAAGCCTGGCTGATGGGTTTCGACATCGCCGCCAGTGCCGCAAAGATCGACGCAACCGACGGCGTGTTCGACGAGAGCGCCATGCAGTTCATGACGCCTCCCGGCGCCGACAACCCCGTACTGGCCGAGTTCCGCGACGCAGGCAGCAAGATGATCGTCTTCCACGGCGTCTCCGATCCGGTGTTCTCGCTGCGCGACACGCAGGCCTGGTATGAAAAACTCGACGCCAACAACGGGGGCAATGCCGAGGCCTTCGCGATGTTCTACCGCGTGCCCGGCATGCCGCATGGCGCCGGAGGACCGACGGTGTCCGATTTCGATTTCATGACGGCGTTGGAGAACTGGGTGGAGAAGGATACCGCGCCCGGTCCGGTGATCGCCCGGGCCATGGATGACAACAAGGAGCTTCCAGCCGCATTGCAGGGCGCGGCGCGCAAGCTTTGCCCCTGGCCGCTTGTCGCCCGCTACGAGGGCGGCGACGCCGCAAGCGCCGACAGCTTCGCCTGCAAGTAGGCTGGGCGCCGGGTCGGGCTCTTGCCGAAAAGCTTTGCCGGGAAAGCTCAGTGGCGCATTGGCTTGTGCGCCAAACGCGCCGGTGCTCAGCGCGCCTGCGTGTCGAGCCAGATCGTCACCGGACCGTCATTGACCAGCGCAACCTTCATGTCGGCGCCGAACACGCCGTTTTCAACCGCAACGCCATGGCCGCGCAGCTGGTCGCAGAAGTGGCGGTATAGCCGCTCCCCCTCGGCCGGCGGGGCGGCAGTGGAAAAGCCCGGCCGGTTGCCCTTGGTCTCGGCGGCGAGCGTGAACTGGCTGACCACCAGGGCCCCGCCCCCGGTATCGAGCAGCGAGCGGTTCATGCGCCCCTCGTCGTCGCGGAAGATGCGCAGGTTGACCGTCTTGCGCGCCAGCCAGGCCGATTGCTCCTCGCCATCGCCGGCCATGGCGCAAACCAGCACGAGCAGGCCGGGGCCGGTTTCGCCGACCGTCTTGCCGTCGACCGCCACAGAAGCCTGCGAAACACGTTGGATCAGGGCGCGCACGGGATTTTGCTCCTTGCTGCTACGGCCGCACTCACGCGCCGACGGCGTCGAGCCGCGCCTTCAGCGCCGCAACCTCTTCTTCCAGCGTTCGCACGCGCTCTTCCAGCTCGGCTAGTTGCGACGGGGCGGCCGGGCGCGCCGCGCTTGTCGCGACGATTTCCGACACGTCGACATCGCCGGACAGCAGATGCGCGAAGCGATCCTCGCGCTGGCCGGGCGCGCGGCCGATCTCCTTGACCAGCGGCGGGCGGCGGCCGCTCATCATGTCGAGTTCCTCGCGCAGGTGATCGGCGTTGCGGAAATCGGCCATCCGTTCGCTGCGCGTCAGCAACTCGTTGACCGTCTGCGGCCCGCGCAACAGCAACAGCGCCAGCAGCGCGCATTGCGGCACGGTCAGCGTGAAGCGGCGGTCGGCGGCATGGGCGAAGCGCTCGACGCGCGAGCCGGAAACCCGGCGCAGCAGGTCCTTCTCCTCGAGCGAGCGTATCGTGCGGTTGATGTCGGCCAGATCCAGCGCCATCACCGGTTCGCGCGACGTCTTCTGGTTCGCCGCCATCTGCAGGGCGTTCAGCGACAGCGGATAGACATCCGGGGTCAGCGCCTTCTTTTCCATCAGGCAGCCGAGGATGCGGGCTTCGACAGGGTTCAGGTGGGGGAGGTCGGCGTCTGTCATTGGAGAATTCCTAGTGTCCGCTTGTTGATCGGGTCGATGCCTGCCATCGATAAATGCATGGTACTCTAATCAAATTCCTCATTGTATCTGTGAATTCGATCCGCTCTGTGCAAAAGTAGTGGTTCAGATTGAGGATCGCGAGCAAATGAAAAATCCACTTGAAAATGTTCGCAGGGCCTGGATGACTGGTGTAAAGTCGTGCTGTCCGATTTGCTGTGCAAAGGCGATATCGGAATTCAAAGTAGGCCAGAAAGTTCGCTTCGTTGGCGGATTTTTTGCTGGTCACTATGCCACTTGCGTTCAGGAATTAGACATTGAAACAGGGGATTTTAGTGTGAGAACAGATTTCATGGATTTTGAGGAATCTGCCGCCTGCAACATATCAAAAGATAGATTCTTATTTTATCCTGTATTTGAAGCACCATATTGGCATCCAGACATCGCAATGGTTGATTTCGAGGTCATTGAAGCTGCGGTGCTCGAAATATTAGTTAAAACAGATTTATTGGATAGCGTTGATGACAGTTCTATATTTGACATAGTATACATTATCTGGCGCAAGAGATTGCCAATAGCTCCAAGACAAATTGTTGATATCGCGATCGCACACGGTGCACGCAGAAAGCATTTAAATGAATTTGAGCAAAAGCTTGATTTCGGCATGTCCTGCCAAGTTTATCTTAACGGCCGTCGGCCGGTTATGAGAAAAAAAGTCAAAGCAATGACCGTAGGACGTTACCTAACAAAATCGGAACGTGAAATTAGGATCTCGCACGGGCTTCCGTTTGCTTAAACCCTTCTTTCCACCATCATCTTCTTTATCTCGGCAATCGCCTTCGCCGGGTTCAGCCCCTTCGGGCAGGCTTGTGCGCAGTTCATGATCGTGTGGCAGCGATACAGGCGGAACGGGTCTTCGAGGTTGTCGAGGCGCTCCCCCGTGGCCTCGTCGCGGCTGTCGATCAGCCAGCGATAGGCTTGCAGCAGCACGGCCGGGCCGAGATAGCGGTCGCCGTTCCACCAGTAGCTCGGGCACGAGGTGGAGCAGCAGGCGCACAGGATGCACTCGTACAGCCCGTCGAGCTTGAGGCGGTCCTCGTGGCTCTGCTTCCACTCCTTCGCCGGCGTCGGCGACACTGTCTTCAGCCAGGGCTCGATCGAGCGGTGCTGGGCGTAGAAATGGGTGAGGTCGGGCACGAGGTCCTTCACCACCGGCATGTGCGGCAGCGGGTAGATCTTCACCGCGCCGTCGATCTCCTCCATGCCCTTGGTGCAGGCGAGCGTGTTGGTGCCGTCAATGTTCATGGCGCAGGAGCCGCAAATGCCTTCGCGGCACGAGCGGCGGAAGGTCAGCGTCGGATCTATCCTGTTCTTGATCCACAGGATCGCGTCCAGCACCATCGGCCCGCAATCGTCCATGTCGACGAAATAGGTGTCGATGCGCGGATTGGCCTCGTCGTCCGGGCTCCAGCGGTAGACTTTGAACTCGCGCAGGTTCGTCGCGCCGGCCGGCTTCGGCCATGTCTTGCCGGCGGTGATCTGCGAGTTTTTAGGGAGGGTGAATTCAGCCATGGTTTGCCTTGCCTTTCAGGTCAGAATGCGGACTTTGGCATCCGTTCCGACCTGCCGGAGTTTGTCGTAAAATCGGCTGTCTGCCGTTACCAGTTCCGCGCCTTCCGAAATGGCGCATGCGAGAAACACGCAATCGTAAACTGAATGTTCCAGTTGCCGCGCCAACCTAAGTGAGGCCTGCATCAGATCCGCATCCATGGGTCTTAGGATGATCATTGCAGCAATTTCACTAATGGCTTTCTCTGCCTGATCCACGTCGGCAAGACCTGAGCGAACCTTTCGCCACAACGCATTGGCAACTTCCGCCAGCAGGATGTCCGGCGCAATGAACATGCCGCTTTCATCAAGCAGACCGACAGCAGAGTCTCTCCCAGGCTCGTCGACGAACCATTTCACGACAATCGAACTGTCGATGACGGACTTCAAATTTCCCGGTCCCGGTCTTCGCGTATCAGCTGGGTGCTGTCAGTTTGCTGCACCCCTTTCGGAGTCATGGCTGCGATGGCATCGGCGCGCTGGCGACGGGTTAAATCAGGCGATCGGGCAAGTCCAAGGCGGATCAACATTGCTGCCTCTTCTTCAACCGTGCGCCCATGAGTCGCTGCCGCTGCTTGTAGCGACTCGACTACGGAGGGCTCCAGTTCAGTGATAATTATTGTGTCCATCGGCTTGAATCTTTTGCTTGTCCTTTGCAATATCCCTTAATACACCCGTTTCTTCGGCCTGATCTTGTCGTAGTCGATGCCGTCGGCGATCAGTTCGGTGTGCACCGGACGGTACGCCAGCGTCACCTTGCCGGCGTCGTCCACCCAGGCCAGCGTGTGCTTGCGCCAGTTGGCGTCGTCGCGCTCGGAAAAATCCTCACGCGCATGCGCGCCGCGGCTCTCCTTGCGGGCCTCGGCCGAATAGACCGTCGGCAGCGCATTCGCCATCAGGTTTTCCAGTTCCAGAGTCTCCACCAGGTCGGAGTTCCAGATCATCGAGCGGTCGGTGACCTTGATGTCCGACAGCGTGCCCCAGATGTCGCTCAGGCGCTTGCAGCCGTTCGCGAGCGACTCCTGGGTGCGGAACACCGCCGCATCCTCTTGCATCGCCTTTTGCATCGTCTCGCGGATCGCCGCCGTCGGCGTGGCGCCCGATGCGTGGCGCAGCTTGTCGAAGCGGGCCATGATGCGGTCGCTCTCGGCCTCGTCGATCGCGGGAATGGCCGACGCCCGGTCGATCACCTCTCCGGCGCGAATCGCCGCGGCGCGGCCGAACACGACGAGGTCGATCAGCGAATTGGAGCCGAGGCGGTTCGCCCCGTGCACGGAGGCGCAGCCCGCTTCGCCGACAGCCATCAGGCCGGGCGCGACACGGTCCGGCTCGCTTTCGGTCGGGTTCAGCACCTCGCCCCAGTAGTTCGTGGGAATGCCGCCCATGTTGTAGTGCACCGTCGGCAGCACGGGGATCGGCTCGCGCGTCACGTCGACGCCGGCAAAGATCTTGGCGCTTTCGGAGATGCCCGGCAACCGCTCGTGCAGCACGGCGGGATCGAGATGGTCGAGATGCAGGAAGATGTGGTCCTTGCCCTTGCCAACGCCACGCCCCTCGCGGATTTCCATCGTCATGCAGCGCGAGACGACATCGCGCGAGGCGAGGTCCTTCGCCGACGGCGCGTAGCGCTCCATGAAGCGCTCGCCTTCCGAATTGACCAGGTAACCGCCCTCGCCGCGCGCGCCCTCGGTGATCAGGCAACCGGCGCCGTAAATGCCGGTCGGGTGGAACTGCACGAACTCCATGTCCTGCAGCGGAAGGCCGGCCCGCGCGATCATCCCGCCGCCGTCGCCGGTGCAGGTATGCGCGCTCGTGGCCGAGAAATAGGCGCGGCCGTAGCCGCCGGTCGCCAGCACCACCATCTTGGCGGCGAAGCGGTGGATCGTGCCGTCGTCGAGGTTCCAGGCGATCACGCCCGTGCAGCGCCCGTCGTTGCCCATCATCAGGTCGAGCGCAAAAAACTCGATGAAGAACTCGGCGTTGTTGCGCAGGCTTTGGCCATAGAGCGTGTGCAGGATCGCGTGTCCGGTGCGGTCGGCGGCCGCGCAGGTGCGCTGCACGGGCGGACCCTCGCCGTAGGTCTGCATGTGTCCGCCGAACGGGCGCTGGCAGATGCGCCCGTCCTCGGTGCGCGAAAACGGC
>CALMYO010000294.1 GCA_937873685.1 uncultured Paracoccaceae bacterium | reverse complement strand
TCCTGGAGCGCATCCGCAAGGGCTACAGCCAGAACGGCGCCTACAAGATGCCGCCGTTCCAGGAGATCCTGAGCCAGGAAGCGATGTGGGCAATCCGCTCCTATGTCGAGACCCGTCCGGAGGACGAGTGATCCCATGGCATTGACCCGCCGCGGTCTGTTGGCGGGCGTGGCAGCCCTTGCCGGGGCGCCAAGGCCCGTTCTTGCGCGTCCCTATGATGATGTCATCAAAACGGGGACGATCTCCTTTGCCGTCTATGCCGAGAACCAGCCCTGGTCGTGGCGTGAAGGCGCAGAGCCGAAAGGCATCGATGTCGAGATCGGCCTCGGCATTGCCGAAGGTCTGGGCGTCACGCCCTCCTTCCTCGTGCGCCAGGCCGGCGAAAAGGTCGATGACGATCTGCGCGTCAATGTCTGGCGCGGCGACATCGTGGAGCGCATTGTCGCCGACGTGATGCTGCATGTGCCCTACGACCGCGTGCTGGAAACCAATGCGGAAGCCCGCGCCGTCCTGTTCAACCCGTATTTCGGCGAGGAGATCGCCGTCGTCTACGATACGGCTGTGCTGCCCGAGGTCTCGACATTCGCACGCTTCGTCTACAAGCCGATCGCCGTCGAGGTCGACACCGTCTCCGACTTCTTCCTGTCGAACGCCTTTGGCGGCCGCCTGCATCCGTCGATCCGCCGCGGTCGAATACTGGTCGAAGCGGTGCAGCTTTTCATCGATGGCGAGGCGCCGGCCTTCATGGGCACACGCGCGCAATGCGAATGGGCAGCGAAACTGGCGGG
This sequence comes from uncultured Paracoccaceae bacterium, assembly GCA_937873685.1. Taxonomy (GTDB): domain Bacteria; phylum Pseudomonadota; class Alphaproteobacteria; order Rhizobiales; family Rhizobiaceae; genus CALMYO01. Next base: position 1,246 of record CALMYO010000294.1, on the reverse strand, counting down.
TAGTCGCACAACAGCCCTCCCCCAACCGCCAATGCCGGGCATCCTGCGCCCAAGCTGGCCGATCGCCATGGCGGTGAAGGAAGACAGCCGCGATCTCGGCTACGCCATCGGCGACATCGTGGAGGCGATGCGCGCGCAAGGAAAACTTGATGAGATCTGCGCCCGACATGGTGTAACATACAGGATGCCCGACTTGGCCTGAGTGGGCTTCATGGGCGAAAGGGAGGAACCGATGACGAAAATCCTGCGCATTCTCGCCCTCGGCCTTGCGGTCTCGGCGTCGCCTGCGCTTGCGCGCGACCTGCCTGCCGATCCGCTGAAATCGGTGATGTGGGACGAGATGGCCGAGCGTTTCTTCACCGGCGGCGACATCGTGTTCGACACCCGCGTCAAGGTGATGGTGCCGAAATCGGCCGAGAACCAGATGGCGGTGCCGGTGACGGTCGATGCGCGCGAGCTGAACGGCGTTGCCGAAATCGTCGTGCTGGCAGACCTCAACCCGATCCCGCAGGTGCTGCGGATGCAGCCGCAGCAGGCAAGGCCCTTCATCGGCTTTCGCATGAAGGTGGAACAGGCGACGCCGGTCCGCGTCGGCGTGCGCACCGTCGATGGGACCTGGCATCTCGGCGGCGCCTGGATCGACGCGGCCGGCGGCGGCTGCACCGCGCCGGCGAACGCCCATTCGGTCGCCAACTGGATGAAGACGCTGGGCGAAACCAGGGCGCAGGTGCTGCGCGAGGATGTCAACACCGCGCGTGTTACCGTGCGCATGAAGCACCCGATGGACACCGGCCTCGCCGACGGCATCCCCGCCTTCTTCATGAGCGATGTGAACGTGCAAGGCGAGGAAGGCGGCGCCGTGGCGAAGATCGAATTGTTCGAGCCGGTCTCGGAGGACCCGACGCTGACGCTGCTGCCGCTGGTCTCGGCCGCCGAAACCCGGCTTGCCTTCAACGCGCGCGACACGGAAGGCAACACCTACGCCTACAGCCTCGACGTGCCCGCGGCGCTGAGCCAGTGAAGGCATGGCGGAGCCAGCCCGCATGTACTGCGTCCTTCCGCCCCCCAGCCGGACCCTTCTCCCTGCAGAGGGTCCGGAGAACGGGGCGGCCGGCATGGCGGGCGTGGCCAAATGATCGCGAGTATCCCACCATTTGAAATGATCCCCTGAACAGTGAAACAACCGCCCTTTCGCGCCGCGGCGCGCCTCCGCCCGGCCTTTGCGCCTGCGCCTGCGCGCTATGCG
>CALMYO010000293.1 GCA_937873685.1 uncultured Paracoccaceae bacterium | reverse complement strand
CCACTGGCGCACCATGCCCATGTACTGGTTGTTGAGGATGAAGATCTTGATCGGCGCGTTGAACTGCACCGCCGCGCTCATCTCCTGGATCGTCATCAGCACCGAGGCGTCGCCGGCAATGTCGATCACCAGGCTTTCGGGATGGGCGATCTGGACGCCCAAGGCGGCAGGCAGGCCGTAACCCATGGTGCCGAGACCGCCGGAGGTCATCCAGCGGTTCGGTTTCTCGAAATGGTAGAACTGCGCCGCCCACATCTGGTGCTGGCCGACTTCCGTGGTGATGTAGGTATCGCGATCCTTCGTCGCCTCGTACAGGCGCTGGATGGCGTATTGCGGCATGATCACATCGTCATTGGGCGTATAGGCTAGGCTGTTGCGCGCCCGCCACTTGGCGATCTGCTCCCACCAGCCCTTCAGCTGCTGCTTGTCGGCCGGCTTGCCGCGCGCGCGCCACAGCCGCACCATGTCTTCCAGGACATGGCCGACATCGCCGAGGATCGCGACCTCGGCGCGCACGTTCTTGTTCAGCGACGAGGGATCGATGTCGATATGGATCTTGCGGCTGTTTGGCGAAAACGCGTTCAAGCGGCCGGTGATGCGGTCGTCGAAGCGCGCGCCGATGCACACCATCACGTCGCAATCGTGCATGGCCATGTTGGCTTCGTAGGTGCCGTGCATGCCGAGCATGCCCATCCATGCAGGACCGGAAGCCGGATAGGCGCCGAGGCCCATCAGGGTCGAGGTGATCGGGAAACCGGTCAGTTCCACCAGTTCGCGCAGAAGGTGGCAGGCTTCCGGACCCGAATTGACCACGCCGCCGCCCGAATAGATGATCGGCCGCTTCGCGCCAGCCATCAGTTCGATCGCCTGCCTGATCTGGCCCATGTCGCCGCTCATGCGCGGCTGGTAGCTTGTCAGTTGCCGCGCCGTTGCCGGCGGCTGGTACATGCCGGTTGCGAACTGCACATCCTTCGGGATGTCGACCACGACCGGACCGGGCCGGCCGGTCGCCGCGACACGGAACGCCTCGTGCAGGATGCGCGCAAGGTCGTTGACGTCCTTCACCAGCCAGTTGTGCTTGGTGCAGGGCCGGGTGATGCCGACGGTGTCGCATTCCTGGAAGGCGTCGGAGCCGATCAGCGTCGTCGGCACCTGGCCGGTGATGCAGACGAGCGGAATGGAGTCCATCAGCGCATCCTGCAACGGCGTCACGGCGTTGGTAGCGCCCGGACCCGATGTCACCAGCATGACGCCGACCTTGCCGGTGGAGCGGGCGTAGCCTTCCGCCGCATGGCCCGCGCCCTGTTCGTGGCGCACGAGGATGTGCTCGACCTCTTCCTGCTGGAACAGTTCGTCATAGATCGGCAGCACCGCGCCGCCGGGATAGCCGAAGATGTGCTTCACGCCCTGGTCGATCAGCGCCTGGACGACCATCTCCGCGCCCGTCATCTCGCGGGCGCCGCCGCGGGCGCGTTTCGGTTCGGCTTCGATTGTTGCGGTGGTGGCCATGTCTCAGTTCCGTCTGTTGTCCCGCCAAGTGTTTGGCTGCGTTTAGTCCTGTTGCGAGCAATAAAAAAGGCCCCCGGGGGAGCCTGATCGTCGCGCATGGGTAGCCAAAGCCGGAGGAGCTACGCTCCCCTGCCCATGCGCGATCCTACGACAAGAATGATCGTGTTCATGACGCGCTTTTTGGGCGGCAGGAAAGCCGATGTCAAGCGCTTCCTTCAGTTCGTCAGGCGAAGCTGTGTCACCTTCGCGGCGATGTCCTGAAAAGCGGCGTCGAGCGCGGCAGCGTTTGCGGCATCGTAGTAGCGGTCCGGTGCGCCGGCGCAGGCGCTCATCACCGATTTTCCCGACACGCTGACATCCTTGCCAAAGGTAATCGCATAGACGTCGATCTCGTCGGCACGAACATTGGCGCAGGCCTGCTTGGTCCACTGGTCGGCCTGGGTCAGGTCGCTGCCCCAGTGCCAGGGATCGGGCAGCTGCGCCGATTTCTGGTTGTCGCCGTCGGTCATCAGCAGCATTATCTTCTTGACGCGGTTCTTGTTGGCGCCGGTCACCTTGATGCCGTCCTCGAACGGCGCCGCGTTTGAGATCACGCGCCAGCCCCACATGACGCCAGTTGAGATATAGGTTTCGCCATTGGCGTTCATGGCGTCGATTGCTGCCGTCAAGTCGGCCTTGTTCTTTGTAAGTGTCTTCAGTTCGGCGCCGCACCAGGTGTTCATGAGACCGGGAAAGGGCTTCGAGGCGTAGGGATCCTGCAGGTTGAACGGCGTCTGGCGCGAGCCGGCGCAACCGTACCATTTCTCTTCGTTCGTGACGTTCTCACAGACCTCGTATTCGGGTCCATATGTATAGTCGCAAGTCTCGGCCTGATAGGAAACACCGTCGTATGAATATGTTTCCATCCGGCAGTTCGCTTTGGAAACGACATCCCTCTTCATGTGGCACTGAAAGCTGGTCGAGGAAGTGTCGGCCGGAACCGTCATCCACGGCTGGCTACGATTGGCAAGCCCGACATTGACGTGGTTGGTGAACGGCACCAACCCGATCTTGACCGTGGTGTAAGGATTTTCCGCCTCGAACATCGTGTCGACGAAACTTTTCGCCACTGTTCGCAGCGATCCGATCTTGTCGTCCGTCACCATCGAGTAGGTGTTGTCAAGCACCATCACCACTTCGATATCCGTCACCTCGCCGATATTGGCCGCGCTCGTGACCTCGACATCCTTTGCGCTGCCATCGACGAAACCGGAAAAGATTGAAGACTTGCGGCTGCCGGCTTCGATGACGATGTCATTGCCGACCTTCTTGATCTTGATGCCGCGAAGGTCGCCAGCGTAGTTTGCCTTGATGAACTGCTCCACATCACTTGCCGACATCAGCGAACCGGTATCGCGATAAGATCGCGCCGCAAACAGGACAGCGGCGTCGACCGCACCCTGGAGTTTCGACCGTGTCTGGCTAAGCGAGCCGTAGTCGAGCGCCATTCCAACCGCGACAATGGCGACCGGCATGGCAAGCGCCAACATCATGGTGAAGTTGCCGGCCTCTGAGGAGAGGAAGTTTCGTCGTTTGCTCATGGTACAGGCTCCCGTCCGCGATAACCTGTTTACCGGAAGGTTCTCGATTTTCCGTAACGGAATGCGACGATAATTCCGGTCGGCAAGAAGGCCTTGTTAACCATGGAAAGTGAACGGCCGGGCGGTTGCCCGCCCGGCCGTCCGTCTTCCAGCGACCCCTCAACGATCGCGCAAACGCACGAGATCGTTGATCAGCCCGTCGGTCCCGTTGTGCACGGTGATCGATTCCACCTTGGCGGCAATCGTTTCAAGCGCCTCGAGTTCCTTGAGGCGCAGCATCACCGGGTTGTCGGCCATCACCTTGGCCGTGTTGAGAAGCGAACGGGTTGCGTTGGTCTCCTCGCGGCGGCGGATGACGTTGGCTTCCGCCTCCTTCTCGGCTGCGACGACTTTGTTGAGGATCTCGCGCATTTCGCCCGGCAGGATCACGTCCTTGAGCGTGATGTCGAGCACCTCGATTCCGATCTCAGCCATGTCGGCGGTGACCTTTGCGCGCGCCTCAGCGTCGACCGTCGCCTTGTCGGCGAGGATCTGGTCGAGGCTCATCGCGCCGAGCGCCTTGCGGAAGGCGTATTGCAGCGCGCGGTAGAACGCGTCGGCAAAGTCCTTCGTCGCCGTCGCCGCCTTGACCGGATCAACGACCCTGTACTCGGCGGCGAGGTTGACCCGGATGGTGACGCGATCCTTCGTCAGACCCTCTTGTCCCGCCACGTCGAGCGACTGCATGCGCATGTCGATGACCTTCGCATGCACCTGCCTGCCGACATTCCAGAACGTGTGGACGCCGGGCTTGAGGGTCTCGACCAGTTCGCCGTCGATGTAGAGGAGGCACAGCTGCCCTTCCACAACCGTCTGCGCGATCAGGATCTTGGCGTGGCCAGCCTGGGTGATGCGCCGGGCAAGCTCCGGTTCGACCCTGAGCGAGGCGCGCGTGTCGATCACCTGCGCCGTCCACGGGCCGGCCTCCGTCCACCAGGCCTGCCGCTTCTCGGGAGCGAGCACCGTGTGCAAACGCCCGTCGCGCAACACCACCGCGACCTCTCCCGGCCCGGTTTCGACCACGGTCAGATGAGCGGCTGCGACCTGCGGCAGCCGGTCGAACAACGCCTTCTCGTAGGCCGATGCGAATTCCGGGCGGGCAAGGGTGTGCCGCTCGATCGTCAGCCGTCCGTCGCGGCTGGGCAGGCGGTGCTCGCCCGCCGTCAGCACGGCGCGGATCTGGCCGCGATCGAGATGCAGCGCACGCTCGTCTTCGCGAATGAGGATACGGGTCACACCCATCAGGGTGTCGAGAAGGGTCTTCAACATCGTCGGCTCCCAAGGCCTGAATTGCCGGCAGCGGGCTTCACACCACGGCCGATCTCCTTTCGTTTGTCTTCGTTTCACGTCCTGGTATCAAGTACCGGCCGGTTTCGTGATCCGGGGACCGGCGGCACGAACCCGCGCGGGCCTTGGCGAGCGGGCGGCAAGGCCGATGCGCGGAGCGGCGCCGTTCGAAAACAGCGTGTTTCGGCGCAAGGGCGTCACCGCCGTCAGCCACGGCCGGCGTCGGGCGCATGGCGTCCGGATGGTCGGGCCGCCGCCCGCAGGCCTTGGCCTTTCCATCCTTCCGCAAGCCGGTCCCCGGACCGCCAGTTCTGGACACCTTAGAAGGGTGGTGGTCTTTCGACCGGGAGAGGGATTCGAACCCTCGACTAACAGCGTTTCAGGCTGCTGCTCTACCCACTGAGCTATCCAATGGCGCACATGACGGGAGTCGAACCCGCTTCTTTGGGCATTCAACCCGACGCTCTACCCCAGAGCTACACGCGCAAACCGACCTCCGCAACCCCATCCGTATACGGGACTGGCAGAGCCGCCCGCACGGGCGGAGGGCTTTGGACGACCTCCTGCCGTTGACGTGGGTTCCGGGTTTCGACCGGGAAGCGCCGGAAACGCTGCGATCGCGGCGAAAACAAGGCGCAACGGTTGCGCGCCTGCGTCAACCGCCGCGTCTATGGCAAAAGCGCCACAGCACGCCAGCTGGCAACGGCCGCGCGCACCGGCCATTAACCACAATCCGCGTCAACCGGGCGTGGTGAAGGCTCCATTAACCGCGAAACCGGCATTGATGGAACCTAAAGACGGGTTTTCGGGATCATGACCATGTATCGTGACGGGGATGGCGCGCATCAGGGTGCGCAAGGCGCGGGAGATGCGGGCCATCAAGGCGCCACGGATTTGACCGGGGCGCAGATGGAGAATTCCGGCGCTGCGGCGTTCAAGCGCAATCGCACTGAAGGCTATGTGATCGAATGCGACGGCGCGCAGGCGACGATCTCCTCGATCGGCGGCGTCAATTCCGAAGCCTCGAACGACTACTGGGCGGTTGGCCAGCTGATCTCCATCCAGGTCGGCGAAAACCGCGTCATCGGCCTGCTTTACAAGGTCGACCTGCCTTCCGCTCAATGGGAACTGACTGGCGACAACGTCGTTCACATCCATGTTGAACTGGTTGGCGAGGTGCGTCCGGCAGGACCGGACAAGCTGGAATTCTCCACCGGCATCTCCCAGTATCCCTACATGGGCGCAGTCGCCCATCGCATCCGGTTCGCCGATCTCACCGCGATCTATGAAAATTCCGACAGCAAGGCGATTACCGTCGGCGTGCTCAGCCAGAATAATGAAATCCCGGCGAAGGTTTCGGTCGATTCCATGGTATCGCGCCACTTCGCCGTGGTCGGCACCACCGGCGTCGGCAAGTCGACAGCCGTCACGCTGCTGCTGCGCAAGATCTGCGAGGCGCGACCCGATCTGCGTGTGCTGATCCTCGATCCACACAACGAATTTGCCTGCGCCTTTCCCGATCTCGCCATCACCATCACCTCCGACGACCTCGATCTGCCGTTCTGGCTGTTCAAACTTGAGGAACTGGTCGATGTGTTCTTCCGCGGGCGCAGGCCCGTGCCGGAAGAAGTCGACATGCTGCGCGACCTGATCCCGCTCGCAATGTCCATGTACAAGGGTTCGGACGATCGCGGACTGCGCAAGTCGAACCCGAACGAGACCTCGTTCACCGCCGACATGCCGATGCCCTGGCGCATCGCCGACCTGATCGCGATGATCGACGAGCGCATGGGATTGCTGGAAACGCGCGAGGAACGGCCCTTCCTCAAGGCGCTGCGCAACCGCATCGAAGCGGCGATCAACGATCCGCGATTCAAGTTCATGTTCCAGACGCGGCAGATGGGCGACGCCATCGCCGACACGATCGCCCGCATCTACCGTGTGCCGCAGAACGGCAGGCCGATCACCGCCTTCCAGCTTTCCGGCGTGCCGTCGGAAGTCGTTAATTCGGTCGCATCGGTGCTGTGCCGCATCGCTTTCGATCTTGCGGTGTTCTCCGATTCCAAGATCCAGACGCTCGTCGTCTGCGAGGAAGCGCACCGCTACATACCCGCCGATCCGAATGCCGGCTTTGAGCCGACGCGCGCGGCGATCGCCCGTATCGCCAAGGAAGGGCGCAAATACGGCGTCTATCTCGGCATCGTCACACAGCGGCCGGGCGAACTCGACCCGACCATCCTTTCGCAGTGCAACACCTTCTTTTCCATGCGCCTCGGCAACGATCGCGACCAGGAAATCATGCGCAAGGCGATTTCCGGTTCGTCGCAATCCACCATCGCCTTCCTCTCGTCGCTCGCCAACCGCGAGGCGATCGCCTTCGGTCAGGGCGTCAATACGCCGATGCGTTTGAAATTCGAGAAGGTGCCGGCCGACAAGTTGCCGGGCAACTCGCTCTACGAGCAGCATGCGGACCTGCGCGGCGGTAATGCGCGCATAGACCTGGAAGACGTTATCCGCGGCATGCGCAACCAGAAGAACAAGCTCGCCGCCGTCGATGATTATGTTGTCGGCAAGAGCATGATTCCGCGCCCCGGCGCTGTGGTCGGCGAACAGCGGCCTTCGCAGGCGCGCATTGCGCCTTCCGATCAGGCGACGGCGCCAAACCAGGCCGGCGGCCGCTTCGAACAAAGCCAGGCGCTGCGCCGTCATGCCGAACTGCAGGCAAGCGTCAATCCGCAGCGCCGCGCCGAGATGGCCGCGCCGCCGATGACCCCGTCCGCTCCGCCACCGGCATTGACGACCACGCGCGCGCCCGCGCCGGCGTCCGCGCCAGCGGAGACTTCCGGCAGCGCCCGCGACCTGATCCGCCGCTTCCGCAGCTGATCCGCCGGACGCGGCCTCGGTAAGGCAGGCGCATTCATGCCCCTGAAGCGGCCCGATGCGCAGCGTCCTGTCCACCACTGCGGCTGTGACGGCAAAATGCCCTGTGGGAGGGCTGCGCTGCCGGTCAAACAAGCGATCTTCAGGCCGATGGGTGGTGCGCACCGCCCGCAATCCATTTTCATTTCATACGGTTGGTGATTGCCAACCGCCGAAGCAGCTTTCTCGGATACTGCGAGGTTGGTTGCAGGGGCGACCGGATTGCAGCTCGCGCATCGCTTCGATCACGCGGTCATGCCGCGCAGCCTGCGATTATACCGCAGTTTCCCAGGCCACATTCGTCTGGCTTACCGATACAATTACAAGGGCGCTAAAGCCTCAGAAGAAGCCTCTGCCTTGAAACGCACAAGGAGCCTGGCGGGCCAATTCCGAAATTTGCTCCCCATTGCCGCCGGTCTGCGGGCACATGCCGGAATCGAAGGGCTACCAGCAACTATTTGATTTCTAGAGCGTTGTTCGATCAAATTGAATCGTTTGGACTTGGTATCTTGCGCCTTGGGCATCGTCGCGAAACGCTGGCGGTGCTCGCGCCGCGTCGCGTTCCGCTTCTTGCCAGGACACAAGATCCCGGCGTCCAAACGATTCAATTTGATCGAACAATGCTCTAGGCGCAGACCCGGTTCCGGCCTTCGCGCTTGGCTTGATAGAGCGCCTTGTCGGCGCGCTTGTAGAAGGATTCGCTGGTCTCCTTGCGGTCCCAGATCGCAAGACCAACGCTGGTGGTGACCTTGAGGCGCACATTGCCCGACTCGATCGTCAACGCCGCGACAGCGCGGCGAATTCGGTCGGCCAGCTTGACCAGAGACGCCTGTTCCATGTTCGGCGCAACGACGGCGAATTCCTCGCCGCCCAATCTGGCGACAATGTCGTGGTAGCGGGTGAATTCCTTCAGGCAGTTCGCCACCCGGCGCAAAACCTCGTCGCCGACATCATGGCCGTGGGTGTCGTTGACGGACTTGAAATGATCGAGGTCGAGGACCATCAGACCGATCGGCTTGTCGATGCGGCGGAATTCCTCAAGGTATTCGCGCAGCGCCTCGTCGAAATAGCGCCGGTTCTGCATGCCGGTCAGCCCGTCCGTCAGCGCGGCATGTTCGAGATTCTCCGAACGCTGGCTGAGATTGCGCGTCATCTCGCGAAGCTTGCCCTGTTCGCGATTTTGGCGATGCAGGATCGGAAAGATGACCAGAAAGCCGAAGATCACCGAAGCGCCAATCAGGGCGGCGGTGGCATAAAGCAGCCGCTGCAGCATGGCTTCATCGGCCAATTGAACTGCAGTGAGAGGCCCTGTGATGTGGTTGTCCAGAACATTGATGGCCCAAGCGGTCACCGCCCCCGCCCCAAGGAGCAGGAGTTGGAAAACGATGAACGCCGCTTCGGACTTGTGGATCCGCATGAAGACCTGACACCAAGAATTTGCAGCATACTACCGGGGGGCGATTACGGTGTGGTTAACCGCAGCGCCGCCTTTGCGCCCAAGCCTTGTTTCTCACGGAATATTTCCAGCATGCCCGACAACGCGCCATCCGGGATTCAACTGGTTGCGGAACCACGTCATCTGCCTTTTCACATAGGCATTGGTGGCTGCAATCGCGGCTTTGACGGCCTCGTCGCGCGTCATCTCTCCGTCCAGCCAGGCTGAGAGTTCGCGCACGCCGATGGCGCGCAAGGCGGGCGCATCGGCCGACGGGTGAAGCGCGCGAAGACGTTTGACTTCATCGACCGCCCCGGCCTCGATCATGGCGCGGAACCGCCCGGCCACGCGCTCCCGCAGCCAGGGCCGCGGCGGTAGAAGCACCATGCGCTCGGCAGCGCCTGCATCGACCAGTGGCGTGCCCGGCTGCGCCTGCCACCAGGAGATGGAACGACCGGAGGCGTCCAGCACTTCCAGCGCGCGAAGGATTCGCTGCGGATCGGACGGACGCAGTGCTGCGGCGACTGGCGGATCGCGTTCGGCGAGGAGGCGGTGCATAGCCGCCACGCCCTCACTGTCCAGCCGTATGCGCCAATGCTGCCTGATTTGCGGGTCGATCGGCGGCATCGGACTCAGGCCGCGAGTCAGGGCGCGAAAATAAAGTCCTGTTCCGCCAACGAAAATCACGGTTCGGCCGATGACGCCCGGATCCTGCGCCAGCGCCTCGACATCGCGAAGCCATTGTCCTGTGGAATAGGAGTGGGTCGGCGGGACGTGCCCATAGAGATGGTGCGGCGCTTGTTGGCGGTCTGCCGGAGACGGCCGGGCTGTCAGCACGTCCAGAACTTCATAGACCTGCATGGAATCGGCATTGACGATGACAGCGTCATGCTCGCCCGCAAGGCGAAGCGCCAGCGCCGACTTGCCGCTCGCGGTTGGCCCGGCTATCAGGATCGGCCTGTCGAACATCGTCGATAATCCGGAACGCCCATGTCGCTCGTCGCCACGCTCATCGCTTCACCGGACGATCCGGCGCTCGACCCGCCCACTGCAGTCCACGCCGCCGCCGTGGTCGAAAGCGGCTTCATCGACTGGCTTGCGCAAGGTATCGCCTGCGACATCGAATTGCCGTCCTATCTCATCGCCGAACAGGCCGAAGAGCGCCTGCGCGCTGCAGTACGCGGCAAGCCTCTCGACGTGGTGGTGCAGGAAACGGCGGCGCGGCGCAAGTCGGTGCTGGTCGCCGACATGGATTCCACCATGATCCGCCAGGAGTGTATCGATGAACTGGCGGCGGAAATCGGGCTGAAGGATCATGTCGCGGCGATCACCGCGCGCGCCATGAACGGCGAAATCGCTTTCGAGCCTGCGCTGCGGGAACGGGTCGCACTGCTCAAAGGCCTCGACGTCGCAGTAATCGACGAGGTGCTGGAAAGGCGCATCGCCCTTGCGCCAGGCGGGCGCCAGCTCGTGGCGACGATGCGCGCATTCGGCGGCCACGCCGCGCTGGTGTCGGGGGGCTTCACCGCATTCACCGGGCCGGTGGCGGCGATGCTGGGCTTCGACGAGCACCAGGCCAATGTGCTGTTGAGCGAAAACGGGGTTCTGACTGGCGAGGTGGCCGAGCCGATTCTGGGAGGCGACGCCAAGGTCAGGGCGCTGGAGTCGATCTGCATGCGGCTTTGCGTTCCGCTCTGCGCGTCGATCGCGGTCGGCGACGGCGCCAACGACCTGCCGATGCTGGCGCATGCCGGCGCCGGCGTTGCGTTGCACGCCAAGCCGGCGGTAGCGGCGCGGGCGCGCCTGCGCATCGACCATGGAGATCTCACCGCCCTGCTCTATCTGCAAGGCTATCGGCGAGAGGAGTTCGTGACATGAGGCACGGCGCGCGCTTGGAAACCCCGCGCATTTTGGTCCGGCCATGGCGCGAAAACGACCTTGAGGCGTTCCATCGCCTCAACAGCGACGAACAGGTCATGGAGTTCTTTCCGTACCGGCGCGACCGCGAGGAATCGCTGGCCGTGATGCGCGACATGAACCGGCGATCGCGCCGCGACGGATTCGGCTGGGCGGCGGCGGAGGACAAGGCAACAGGCGCGGTGATCGGCATTGTAGGTTTGTCGCGGGTCGCGCCCGGTGACGGCTTGCCGCCGGGCGTAGAGACCGGCTGGCGCTTCGTGCCGGAGTCCTGGGGCAAGGGCCTCGCGACGGAGGCAGCGCAGGCGATTGTCGATCACGGCTTCGTCGATTTCGGGTTGGACGAGATTGTCGCCTTTGCCGTTGAAGGCAACGCGGCGTCGATCGCGGTGATGAGGCGCCTAGGCATGGAGGACGACGTCAGGTCTGCCTTCGATCATCCCCGCGTGCCCGATACCCATCCGCACCTCTTGCGACATGTCTGCTACCGGATTTCACGGCAAGGCTGGCTTGCGAAACGGACCGCCTGATAAACCTTCGCCGCCGGGGCCGGTTCCGGTCATTCGATCCGCACAGTCACAAAACGGAACTCGCCCGTTGTGGCGGCGAGCATCAGCAGCGCGTTGCGGCGGCCGCCCTGCTTCAGTTTCTCGATGCGATCGGCAACGTCCGCGGCGTTCTTCACGGTTTCCTGACCGACTTCGGCGATCACCATGCCGGGCTCGATCTCGCGCTCGGCGGCCGGCGACCCTTCCGCCACCTCGGCAATCAGCACCCCATTGACCTCCGGCGCGATGCCGAATTTCTCGCGCGCCGCATCGTCGAGGTCGCCGAGCGTCATGCCGAGCACTTGCACGGCAGCCGGCTGTTCGGCCTTCTGGTCTTCACCGGCCGTTGCCGAAGCGAGCTTCTCCCCGTCTTCCAGCCGGCCAAGGGTCACCTTGACCGTCATGCGCACGCCCTTGCGCATGACCTCGACATCGACTGCCTTGCCGACGGGGCTTTCGGCGACGATGCGCGGCAGATCGCGCATCTCGACAATCGGCTTGCCGTCGAAGGAGACGATCACGTCGCCCGGCTGGATTTCGCCGCCGGCCACCGGCCCGCCTTCAATGATACCTGCGACCAGCGCACCTTCCGGGTTCGCCATGCCGAGGCTCTCGGCGATGTCGTCCGTCACCGGCTGGATGCGCACGCCGAGCCAGCCGCGCCGGGTCTCGCCGAACTCGCCCAGTTGCGCAATCACGCCGCGCGCGAGTTCGGAAGGAATGGCAAATCCGATGCCGATCGAACCGCCGGTCGGGGAAATGATTGCGGTGTTGATGCCGATCACCTCGCCATCGACATTGAAAAGCGGCCCGCCGGAATTGCCGCGGTTGATGGCCGCATCGGTCTGGATGTAGTTGTCATAGGGACCCGAATTGATATCGCGGCCGCGCGCCGAGATGATGCCGAGCGTTACCGACCCGCCGAAACCGAACGGATTGCCGATCGCCATCACCCAGTCGCCGACCCGGCTCTTGTCGGAGTCTCCCCACGGCACCGGAACGAGAGTACGTGCGCCTGGCTCGATCTTGAGGAGGGCGAGGTCGGTCTTGGTATCGGTCCCGATCAGCTTGGCAGGCAGCTTGGCGCCATCGGAGAATATGACTTCGATGTCATCTGCGTCAGCAATCACGTGGTTGTTGGTGACGATAAAGCCGGTCGTGTCAATCACGAAACCCGAACCGAGCGACTGCACCCGCCGGCCGCGATTGTTGTTGCCAGGGCCGTCCTTGAAGAACTCGTCGAAGAAATCCTGGAACGGCGAACCTTCGGGCGCCTGCGGCCTTGGCACGTTCCGCTCCGTTCCCCCGACATTCTGCGACGTGGAAATGTTGACGACCGAGGGAAGCAGTTTCTCGGCGAGATCGGCCACCGACGCCGGTCCTTGCGCATAAGCCGGCGATGCCAGATGCGGCGGTTGTGCGACCGTGAGCGTCATCGCCAGACACAGCGCGGACGCGAGGCGCCCAAACGCAGACAATGTCGTGAACCCGTTTGTCATCAAGCCTCACTCCCGCATACCGCCGGCCCGGCTTGTCGCCGGACGATCAGGTCACTGCCAGTCAATTGGGGCGCGATTCCGGCCGAATCGGCTGCTCCCACATTCGTGATCTATCAGCCGGCAAGCGCTGAGCGCGCAAGCCACACGATGAGAACCCCGAGCGCGATTGCGCCCGTACCGACGAACCGCAACACGTGCTCCGGCAGGCGCAGCACGTCCATGGCGACGCGTCTGGCAAGCGCCGGAAACCCGCCGTAGATCAGCCCCTCGAACACCAGAACCAGTCCGAAGGCGGTCCAGAAATCATGCGCGCCGGGCACGAATGGTTACTGGCCCGAAGCTGCAGGCTGGACCACCGGCGCCACGGCCGTTGCCGGCGCGACAGGCGCAGCGCTGCTGCTTTGCGGCGCAGCGCCGCCGGATGGGGCGACCGGCGCCGCTGCTCCGGTGGGTCCGTCGGCGCTCTTGAAGTAACGGAAGAACTCCGAGTTGGGCGAGAGCACCATGGTCGAACCGGACTGTTGCAGGCCCTGCCGGTAGGCTTCCATCGAGCGGTAGAAATCGAAGAATTCCGGATCTTGATTAAATGCGTCGGCAAAGATGCGGTTGCGCTCGCCCTCGCCCTCGCCGCGAAGGATTTCCGACTCCTTGTTGGCCTCAGCGAGGATTTCCACCACCTGACGATCGGCGACTGCGCGGATGCGCTGCGCGGCCTCGCGACCGCGGGCGCGCAGGCGCTCTGCTTCGGCAAGGCGCTCAGCCTTCATGCGGTCGAAGGTCTGCTGAGAGACTTCCTGTGTCAAATCCGTTCTAAGGATGCGTACATCCTCCACGGTGATGCCGAGAGATGATGCATCGGGACGCAACTGGTCGCGCACTTCGCGCATCATGTCGGCGCGCTCCTCGGAGAGTGCAGCTTCGAAGCCGCGAACACCGTAAGCCCGGCGCAACGCGGCGTCGAGACGGGTGCGCAGCAGGCGCGCCGCCAGATCCTCGCTGCCGGACGCGGCAAGGCGGAACCGCGCAGCATCGGTGATGGAGTAGGCGATGAAGGCGTCAACCTCGTAGAACTTGCCGCCGGAAACCTGGACACGGATGTTGTCGAGATCGGAACGCAAGATGCGCTTTTCGACGAACTGCACGGAATCGGCGCCGAACATGCCAAGCGGCATCTTGAAGTACAGGCCCGGGTCGGACTTCACGGACACGATTTCGCCGAAACGCAGAACGATCGCCTGCTGACGCGCGTTCACGACATAAATCGAGTTCCACAGCACAACGACCAGGATGATGGCCAGAACGCCGATCAAAGTGAAACGGTTGGCGGGCATCACTGGCCTCCCGAAGCGGCCTGCCCGGCGCGCTTCTGAATTTCGGGCAGCGGCAGATAGGGCACGACGCCCTGTCCGGAACCCTGCTCATCGAGAATGATCTTGTCGGACTGGCGCAGTACGCCTTCCATGGTTTCAAGGAAGATGCGTTTGCGTGTCACTTCCGGGGCGACCTTGTAGGCGCCGTAAACCGACAGGAAGCGTGCCGCCTCACCTTGGGCTTCCTGCACGACGCGGTTCTTGTACGCGGCCGCGTCTTCACGCACCTGCGCCGCCTCGCCGCGCGCCGCGCCGAGTTTCTGGTTGGAATACTGGTTGGCCTCGTCGCGGAACCGGTCCTCGTCCTGCTCGGCGCGCTGAACCTCGTCGAAGGCGTCGGCAACCTCGGCCGGCGGCGCCGCGTCCTCGATCGACACGGCATTGATGGCTATGCCCGATCCATACTCGTCAAGGGATGTCTGGATGACCTGCCGCACGTTTTCAGCGATTCCCTGCCGGTCGTCGCGGAAGATGTCCTGCGCGGGGCGCCTTCCGACGATTTCGCGCATGGCGCTCTCGGCGACCTGACGCACCATCGAATCGGGCTCCTTGACCTCGAACAGATACTGGCCGGGTTGTGCGATCTGGTAGGCGACCGAGAAACGCACATCGACGATGTTCTGGTCGCCGGAAAGCATCAGCCCTTCCTTGGAGGTGCGTCCGCCGTCAGGAATGTTGACCAGACGTTCGGCGATGGTGGTGATCTCGACGGTCTCGATCGGCCAGTAGGCCAGATGCAGGCCCGGGCCTGAAACCTCCTGCTTCGGCTTGCCGAAGACCAGTTCGACACCGAGTTCGTTCGGCTGGACGGTGTAAACAGATTGCAGCACCCAAAGCCCGATGAGACCGGCGGCGACTATGCCCAGCATCAGGCGGTTGGAACCGCCGCCGCCAGGTAGCGCATTCTTCAGCCTGTCCTGGCCGCGGCGGATGATGTCCTCAAGGTCGGGCGGCGTCGGGCCGCGTCCTTGCGGGCCGCGCGGACCTTGCCCCCAGGGGCCGCCGCCGCCATTGTTGCCACCGCCGCCCCACGGGCCGCCGCCACCGCCGTTGCCACCCCCGCTACCGCCGCCGCCCCATGGGCCGCCGCTGCCTCCTCCGCCGTTCTGACTGCTCCAGGGCATGCCTTCCCTCAGTTAAAAAGAGAGGCGGCGAGCCTTTTGCTCCCCGCCAGGATGAAGTTCTTGACCGTGTTATAGGCATCGGCGACGGCGCTTTCAACGCGACCGCAGCCGAATTGTCGCGATTTAGCGCCGGTTTGCCGCGGCGTGCCGACGCGCATAGGTGACAAACCGCGTGGGAAAATTGTCGCGCGGGCCGGACGGGATGTCCTCCTGTGCGACAATGCCCCATCGTGCGGGATCAATCGGCGGAAAGCGCGTGTCTCCGTCAACTCTTGCCAGCACATGTGTGATGTGCAGGATATCGGCCTTGTCGAGCGCTTGCCGGTATATCTCGCCGCCGCCGATGACGCAGATTTCGCCAACGTTTGCCTCCCGCGACAGTTCCGCCGCACGGGCGAGCGCGTGATCGATGCTGCCGACCGCGATCACGCCTTGAGCCGCAAACCGGGTATCGCGGGTCACCACGATGTTCGGCCGGCCGGGCAGCGGCTTGCCAATCGATTCGAATGTCTTGCGCCCCATGATGACCGGCTTGCCGATCGTCAGCGCCTTGAACCGCTTCAGGTCGGTCGACAGCCGCCAAGGCAGGCCGCCTTCATTGCCGATCACGCCGTTCTCGGCCACGGCGACGACAAGCGAAACGGTAATACTTGCATGCATGAGGTCAGGATGCTCGCTAATCTGCCTGACGGAGATCGACCGTCTCACACCGCAATCGGTGCCGCTATCGACGGCGCCGCTTCATAGCCCTCGATGCGGATATCCTCATAGCGGAATGTAAAGATATCCGTCACCTCCGGATTGAGCCAGAGCTTCGGCAGCGGCCCCGGCGTGCGCTTCAGCTGCAATCGCGCCTGGTCGAAATGGTTGTGGTAGAGATGCGCGTCGCCCAGCGTGTGCACGAATTCGCCCGGTTCAAGCCCGGTCACCTGCGCGACCATATGTGTCAGCAATGCATAGGACGCGATGTTGAACGGCACGCCGAGAAAGATGTCGGCCGAGCGCTGGTAGAGCTGGCACGACAGCCGGCCATTGGCGACATTGAACTGGAACAGGCAATGGCAGGGCGGCAACGCCATGGCGTCCACTTCGGCCGGGTTCCAGGCCGAAACGGTCAGCCGCCGAGAATTCGGGTTGGTGCGGATCTGGTGCAGAACATGGGCGATCTGGTCGATCGAGCCGCCCTTGCCATCGGGCCATGAACGCCACTGCGAGCCGTAGACCGGGCCAAGATCACCGTTCTCGTCTGCCCACTCATCCCAGATGCTTACGCCGTTCTCCTTGAGATAGGCGATGTTGGTTTCGCCCTTCAGGAACCACAGCAGTTCATGCACGATCGAGCGGATATGCAGCTTCTTCGTCGTCAGCAGCGGGAAACCGGCCGCAAGATCGTAGCGCGACTGCCAGCCGAAGACCGAGCGCGTGCCGGTGCCGGTGCGGTCGCCACGATCGACGCCGTGGTTCAGAACATGGTCGAGAAGGTCAAGATACTGGCGCATGGCCGGGTGGTGCCTGATTCTGTTTGACGAGTCCAACAGCGCTTCGATGCGTTCGGAAATCACGCGCCGACAAAAATCTCGAGTTTGACTCTCCTGCCCGCGTCTGGATACTCCACATGAGCTCAAGTCAACCGAGCAGGAGGGTGCCAGCCATGTTTCGCCTTGTTGTCCTGCTGTTTTCGCATGGCGCAGCGCTTGCGGTCGGTTTTGCGCTCGGCATCTACCTGTTGCCGATCCTGATCGCCCCGGATGCGCCCGATGCTGCCATGCTGCAGAGCCAGGCGCAGGGTGCGCGATACTCCGGCGAGTTTGTCCGAGAACTTAAGGGCAGCGATTTCCTGCACTGGGGCGAAGGCAAGGTGAGCCTGACATCAGGCGCCATTGCCCATGAGGGCAGTCTCGCGCCTGGACCGGATTACAAGCTCTATCTCGTCAAGCAGTTTGTCGAAAACGAGGACGAGTTCCTGCCGCTCAAATCGACTTCCGCCCTGGTTGGCGACGTCAAAACATTCAAGGGCTTCCTGCTCGACATCCCCGCCGGTGTCGACATCGAGGAGTACACCACCGTTCTCGTGTGGTGCGAAACATTTGGCGAGTTCATCACTGCGGCGAAGTACAAGTAGCTCGCACCCATGAAACGCCTTTGACCCGCCGCGCTGTCAGCTCGGCGGGCGGAAAAGGATTACCGATGTATCGGGTCAGAGCGCGCCGAGCTTGCCCATGTGCTTGGCGACCAGATAGTAGAAGGTGACCCGGCTCTTGGAGCGGTCGTCCTTCATCGTCTCACACACCTTGGCGATGACCGCATCGCTGGCGGCGGCGTCAGTGGCGCCCAGTTTCTTTTCGCACCATTTCTCGCGCACCCGGTCGAGTTCTTTCGGATCGGTACAGGAAACCAGCGAGGAATCACGGCTGCGCAGCGCAATGCCAAGATGCTTGACGATCTTGCCGACAATGTCCGCGTCAGCGCCGGCGTCATATTTCTTCACGTCGGCCAGGTAGTCGCTCATGTTTTCTTCCCCACTGGTTCAGAGCCACAATCCGGACGTCAGGCGCTCCGGGGCTTCGCCTGTTCGTCAACGGAGCGTGATTTTTCGCACCATAGCCGGCAAAGTCAACTCCACCCTTTGATTCGTTTGCATTTCCCCCTATATTCGCTGTGCCGGTTCGCCGGCTATGGCAATAAACGGGCGATGGAATAAGCCACTCGGACCCGGGGGCGGTACCCGGCGCCTCCACCATCAACACGCAGGCTTCCGGTTCGCGTGTTGATGATGGGGGCGAAACAGGATCGACGGGGGTGTAAAGATCGTACTTTTGCCCGGCATTGTACCGCCGTTATCGGGCTAAACTTATAGTTGCCAACGACAACTATGCGGGAGCTCGCGCCCTTGCCGCTTAAGGTGAGGTCGTAACTCCAAATCAAGTCTTGCGCCGTCGCAGGTGCAAGCGGGGCCCGGAGGCGCCTGGCAACAGAAGCCTCCACTTTCTTCGGTCCGCGCTTGATCCATTTCGCTACGGGCGACGGCAAAATCTCCGGTTTGCCGGCAAGTTGTTGCGCATTTGGGTTTCACGGGGTTGACGCGGACTTGACGCAGCGCATTTGGCCGGTTTGAAAGAGATGACGGATTCGGGGTGCGCGACGGCCTATGACGGAAGACATGATCCGATATGACATTCTCGCACAGGATGCGCTTCGCGGGGTCATTCGCAAGGTGCTCGGCGAGGTTGCCAAGACCGGCCTGCCCGGCAACCACCATTTTTTCATCACTTTCGTGACCGGCGCGCCCGGGGTGCGGGTATCGAACCGTGTTCGCGAGAAGTACCCGGACCAGATGACGGTGGTGCTGCAACACCAGTTCTGGGACCTTGAGGTGACCGACGCGCATTTCGAGGTCGGCCTGTCCTTTTCCGACATACCGGAACGGCTGCACATCCCCTATTCGGCGATTCGCGGCTTCTACGACCCGTCGGTGAACTTCGAACTGGAGTTCGACGTGCAGGACGCAGCGCTCGAAGAGGAACCGGCAGAAACGGCTGCACTTCCCGCGCCTCAGAAGTCCGATCCGGAGCAGAAGCAACCCGCGGATGGCGATACCACCAACGGCGCTGCAGTGGTCTCGCTCGATTCGTTCCGCAAGAAGAAATGACCGGCGGAGGCGGAGACGTTTTCCCCCGGTTTCCGCGCAGCCGCATCGCGCGGGGACGGCGCGGTGGGTGAAGTCGTGAACTTGCGTCTGGCGCGCAAGCGTGTCGCGCGGCAACAGCGCGAAGCGTTGGCGCAAGCCAACCGCGCCAGCCATGGCCGCACGAAAGCCAAACGCGAAGCAACCGAAGCGCAACAGGCCACAGCCAACCGGCGTCTTGACTTGCATCGACTGGACAACGGTGCGCCGAAGGACCGACCGAAAGAAGCCGATCCGGCGGGCCGGTCGAATGAAACCGACCCGGCGGACCGGCCGACGTGAACGGGCGAAAACGCTCCGCCGTCATCGACGGTCATGCGACAAGTTTTTCGCTGGAAGATGAGTTCTTCAAATGCCTGCGCCTGCTGGCGGCGCAAGACGGTGTTCCGCTTTCGGCGCTGGTGCGTCTGGTAGATGCGGGGCGAGATGCCGATACCGGACTGTCCTCGGCGTTACGGCTGCATGTTCTCGCCGCAGCGCGCGAGGGTCGGCTTGGGCCGGATCCAAAAGCCGCGGACAGCGCGGCGGTCTGATCGAAGAACGCTCTTGAGCGTCCTACTGTACCGGTTGGAGCGGGGGCAGGTCTTCGAGCACGCGGCTGCGCTCCTCTTCGGCGAAGGCCTTTTCCGCCTCGATGGAACGGCGAATGACCTCCGCAAGCGCGGCTTTCTCAGCCTCGCCCGCCTGTAGTGCAGCATAGCGCGCCTTGCGGTCTTCTTCTGAGTCGGTTCGCGCCTCCGTGCGGGCCCGATAGAACCGTGTTTCGCGGCGCAGCCTTTGCTTTTCGAGAAGACGCGCCTGGAGCGCCTCAACCCGCGCCTGCTCGCGCTTCAACGCGCGATGGGTCAGAAAAGCAGTCAGCGGTTCGTAGTCAGGCGTGAGAACCGGAGCGTCCCAATCGCCCTTCAAGCCAAGACGGATTTCAGGCGTCGCGCCTGCGATCGCATCCTGATCGGCGTCCCACGCCAGCAGAGCTTCGCTTTCGATCCCCCGGTTTCCAAGGTCCAGAGCAACGCCGCCCGAAAGCCGCGCCGTGGCCGATTCGACGGCGATGTTGGCGGCGCGCGCAACGCCGCCCGCGATGGTGAAGGCCGCTTCGCCCGCCCCAAGCGGAAAACTTCCGGCAAAGGCGTGGTTGTCGGCAATGGCGGCGATCTGTTCTGCGCTGATCGGGAACCCTACCGCATCGGCGTCCTTCTGCATCGACGCAAAGGCGTCGGCGTTCAGGCCCGGAAACGTCGCGTCTCGCCACGACACCACGCCCGAACCGGCAAGTGAGGAGGCCAGCGCTTGTGGCGTTTCGCCCGTGCCAGAAAGGCTGGCGCTGACCGATGCAGCGCCTTGCAACGGCGCGCTGGTGGCTACCGGCGACAGGGCGGCAAGCGACGCATCCTCGAGCCGAAGCTGCGCGGAGACAAGGCCGGCGCCGGCGCTGTTCTGGAAATCGGCCGAGCCCGACAGTTTTCCTTTTGCCGTTGCGGCAGAAAACCCGGTCAGCGACAGCTTGTCACCGGCATAACTCAACCGCGCAACCAGATCCGTTGCCGGCCCAAACCAGCCGGCTTCGCCTCTCTGCGCCTTCACGTCGATTTCAAGCCGGTGGCCGGGCAGCAGCGGCAAGCCGAAGGGATCGTCCATACCGGCGTCGGCTCTGCGCCCGCTTGCCAGCGAGGCGAGCCAGGGCAGATCGAGACGGCCGAGCGCGAGCGTTCCGCGCAACTCGCGTTCGCTCGCCGTATCTTGCAACGTCAGCGCACCGGTGAAAGCGTCTCCGTCGAGGCTGCCGGCCAGGTCGGGCGACTTCCATACGCCGTTTTCACGCGAAAGGCTTCCAGAAAGGCTTATCGGAACGCCTGCTTCCACGCCAGGCAGGGCGTAGCCAAGCGCCAGCAGCCAGGATGAGAAATCCTTCGCCTCCAGCTTCATTTCGCCGTTCGCGCCGAAATCCTCAGGCGCAAGTTCGAGATTTCCGCTCCAGCCGGCTGTCATCTCAGGCGTGGTTATGTCGAGACTCGCCGCCAGCGGCTTGCCAACAAGGCCATTTGCGCCGATGCGCGCCGTCATGTTGCCTTCACCCGGCACATCGAAGGCCTCGATACCCGCAAGCGCCAGCAGTGACGCAGCGCCATCGGCAGTGAGCGAAAGGCCGAAATCGAGTTCAGTGCCGCCGTCGCCGCGCGGCGCGACTTCGCCTTCGCCTTCAAGCGCGAGACCGCCGGACGACCCGCCTAGATTTGCAGTAAACTTCGGTTCGCCATCCTGCAGCGACGCGTTGCCGGCAAGTTCCAGCTGCGCGTCGGCAAACAGGTCGGGTGCGGTGACGCTGCGTTCGGCGAGAAAGGCCAAGACCGGCGATTGCGGAAACCGGTCGGCCATGCGCCCGACCAGAAGGGAAAGGTCCGGCGATTGCACCGCGACGGTAAATTGCCCGTCCGGTGCGCCGAACAAATCTGTGACGCGACCGGTTGCAGTGATGTCGGCGTTGTCGAAGTCCTCGACATGCAGACGCCGAACTTCGAGACCGCCATCGGCGAGACGGAACGCCGTGTCGACAACGCCGGCCGACCAGTCGCCGAACACCACGGGGCCTGCGGAAACCGCCAGCGACACGTCGTGGCTGGCGAAACGGTTGACGCCGCCATCGCCGACGAACAGCGCCACCAGCGCATTTAACCCCTGCAGGTCGAGCGCGCCGCCGCTCATCTCGGCGGTCAGCGTCGGCTTGGCGCCGGGTGCAGAAATGCGTTCGAGCCGGCCGGCAAAGCGCGCATCGCCGAGCACGATCTCCAGCCCCTCGAAGATCTGCGCGCGCCGCGTCATGGTGGCCTTCGCCGCAAGGCCGGCGCCGCTCATGCGACGGATCGATTCATCAACGCTGCCGGTTAGCCAGGACGCCAGCCCCGACGGCTGGCGCGAGGCCAGCACCAGGTCGCCGTCAAAGCCGAAGCCGTCGCCGCGGCCAATCAGGCCCGACGCCTCAAGCGCCGTGCGGCCGGGCAGTTCGGCCTTGAGATTGCGCAACCGCCATTGCGGGCCGGCGGTCTCCGCATCGATGAAGATGTCACGGATCGTGGTGTCACCGGCAACGAAAGCCGGCAAGTCGATGCGCACATTGCCGGGAACGCGCGGCAGCGGCAGTGCGTCGAGAAAGCCCTGCAGGGAATCGAGCCGGTCGGTCAACGCCAGCGCTGCGCTTTTGCCGGTCGCCTCCTGCTCGAGCCGTATTTGCGCGCCATTGGCGACGAAGCCGAAGCGCGGCTCGGCGCCGAACAGGAAGTCCGCCTTGCCTGTCACCACATAGGGATCAGCCGGGTTTCCTGCGGCGAGACGATACTCGTCGACGGCAAAAGCGCCCGGCGTCAGCGAAAAATCACCGGTGGCGAGGAAAGTGGTGAAGTCGGGCGCACCGGCCGCCTGCTGACTGTCGCCGCCAGCGTCCTCGCTTTCGTTGTCGAGCCGGAATTGACCTGCGTAAACGGGAAAACCGTCCTGCAGCGACAGATCACCCTCTGTTTCGACCGAAAGCGCCGAGTTCCACGGCACCAGCCCGGTTTTTAGCCGAAACGCGCCATCCGCCGATGCCGTATTGGTGGAAAAGGAGAAATCGGACTTGTCGCCGTCGAACTCAAAGCTGCCTTCGCCGCGCCAGGGACCAAGAAGTGTTCGCGCCGAAAACCGTGCGTCGATCGCGGAAACAGTGCGGGTTCGCCCGGCCTTGTTGTCGATCAACGTCAGCGCGCCGTTGGTGACGGAGATGTTCTCCAGTGTCACCTGCGCCGGATCGAAGCGCGGATCGGCGTGATCAGGCCACATCAACGCGCCGGTCTGGTCGAGCCTGAGCACAACACTGGGATTGTCCAGCCGCATGTCAAAGATCAGGACTTCGCCGCGCAGCAGCGGCGCCAGTTCTGCGTCCATCGAAAACGCGTCGACGGTCATCAGCGGATCGGCAGGGTCGGACCCGACGCGCACATCGCCGAAGGTGACAGACGGGAAAGGCAGCAGGCGCGCGCTTGCCGGCCCCGAAACCTTGACCGGCTGGCCGATCACGCGCGTCGCTTCAGCCTCGAAGCGGGCGCGGTAATCCGTCCAGTCGATAAAATACGGCGCGACCAGCGCTGCCGTCAGCGCCAGCACGAGAAGGGAGCCGAAGAATACGAACAGGCGCGCCAGCGTGCAGCCTCCGCTTGATGTGTGGTCCGGTCAGACGCCCTAGCACAGCAAGACGCCAAACCCGAAGCGGCTCATCCGATATGGGGGATGGAAGCGATTCGGGCAAGCGTGGTCTGGCGCGACACCAAACCTATCCCACCCTGAAAATTTTCCCCGGGTTCATGATGTTATCCGGGTCGAGCGCCTGCTTGATCGCCCGCATGAAGGGCAACGCCGGTCCGAGTTCCATCTCGAGGAAGTCCATCTTCCCCTGGCCGATGCCG
Source organism: uncultured Paracoccaceae bacterium (assembly GCA_937873685.1). GTDB lineage: Bacteria > Pseudomonadota > Alphaproteobacteria > Rhizobiales > Rhizobiaceae > CALMYO01. Next base: position 16,237 of record CALMYO010000293.1, on the reverse strand, counting down.
TGCTCCCCGGTGCAGGTGCCTTCCATCGCAAGCGCGCGCGTGTTCAGTTGCTCGACCAGCCGCTCGGCCGCAGCCACCTCGGCCGGATTGTCCACGTCGAGCAGGATGCCGAGATGGAAATTGCCGTCGCCGACATGGCCGACGATCGGCGCGAGCAGGCCCGAAGCCGCAATGTCCTCTTCCGTGCCGGCGATGCAATCGGCCAGCTTTGAAATCGGCACGCAGACATCGGTTGAGATCACCTTGGCGCCCGGGCGCAGCGTGAACCCCGCCCAATAGGCGTCGTGGCGGGCCTGCCAGAGCTTCTGGCGCTCCTCTTCCACCCCGGTCCAGCGGAAATCCGTGCCGCCATGGGCGGCGGCAATCTCGCCGAACATCTCAGCCTGCTCCTTCGCGCCCTCATCGGTGCCGTGGAATTCGAGGAACAGCGCCGGGCTTTCGGGATAATCGAGCTTGGAATAGGCGATCATCGCCTTCATCTGCATGGCATTGACCAGTTCGATGCGCGCCACCGGCACGCCGCACTGGATCGTCTCGATCACCGCATTGCAGGCGTCGGCGACGCTCGGAAACGGGCAGACCCCGGCGGTGATCGAGGACGGGATGCCTTGCAGGCGCAAGGTGAGGCGGGTGATGACGCCGAGCGTGCCCTCCGCCCCGATCAGCAGGCGGGTGAGGTCGTAGCCGGCTGAGCTTTTCTTGGCGCGACGCGCCGTGTCGATGATCTCGCCGTTCGGCATGACGGCGCGCAGCGAAAGCACATTGTCCTTCATCGTGCCGTAGCGCACCGCGTTGGTGCCGGACGCACGCGTCGAGGCCATGCCGCCGAGGCTTGCATCGGCGCCGGGATCGATAGGGAAAAACAGGCCGGTGTCGCGCAGATAGGCGTTCAGCTGCTTGCGGGTGACGCCCGGTTCGACAATGCAATCAAGGTCTTCGGCGTGAACCTCGACAATCCGATTCATGCCCTTCATGTCGATCGACACGCCGCCGCCGGGCGCGTTGACGTGGCCCTCCAGCGAGGTGCCGGCCCCGAACGGGATGACCGGCACCTTGTATTGGGCGCAGATGCGCACGGTTTCCTGCACATCGGCTTCCGATTCGGCGAACACCACCCCGTCCGGCGCCTGGCGCGGAATGTAGGTGGTGGTGTGTGCGTGCTGCTCGCGTATCGCCTTGCCGGTCTGGAAACGGTCGCCGAAGCGCTGCGCCAGCACGGCGAGCGCGGTGGCGATGCCTTCGTCATTTCGTGTCACGGTCTGCAGGCTGGCAAGCGTCATGATCGGTCTCCGCAAGGCGTCCACAGGCGCGACCGGCCACACCCTTGCGGCCGGTTGCCGGACGGTTCATCCTTGAAGCCGTTCATGTCCATGGTTTTGGGGGAATCGTCAATGTCGGCGCAGGCGCCTTTCAGGTCTTCGGTGATGGCGGTGGAGCCGCAATGGATCGACTACAACGGCCATCTCAACATGGCCTACTACAATGTGCTGTTCGACCGCTGCGGCGACGAGGTGTTCGACCTGCTCGGCATGGGACCGAACTACGCCACCTCCCGGCGGCTGACGATCTACACGGCCGAGGTCCACACCTGCTATGTTCGCGAACTGCACGAGGGCGACAGCGTTTTCGTCACCTATCAGTTGGTCGATGCCGACGAGAAACGCATCCACGGCTACCAGGAGCTCTTCCACGAAGACGGCTGGTTGGCGGCGACGATGGAGTCGCTGTCGCTGCATGTCGACATGTCCGGCCCCCGCGTCACCGCTTTTCCCGCCGACATCGGCGAAAAGGTGGAAGCCATGCGCGCCACCCACGCCACCCTGCCCCGGCCGGAACGCGCCGGCCGCAGCATCGGCATCCGGCGCAAGACGTAGCGCGGTCGCCGCAGCACGGGTTCGGCCATGGCGTTGCAAGACGATATCGTCGGTGAACTGAAGCGTGCGCCGGCATTGGCGCGGGCTTGGGTCGCGCCAAATGTCACGGCTTTCCTCGCTTCCGGCCAGCCGCGCGTGTGGGTGCTGGCGCTGGCGATCGGCATCGGGGTCGGGCTGGCCGCGATTGCGTTCCGGGAAGCGATCGCCGCGGTCCAGTGGCTCTGGCTCGGCACGAGGTCGGAGAAGATGCTGGCGACGGCCCGGTCGCTGCCCTGGTACTGGATCCTCGCCTGCCCGGTGGTCGGCGGCGTGGTAGTTGGCCAGATTTTGCGCCTGATCAGTACAAGGCGCACCGGCGGTGTCGCCGACGTCATCGAGGCGCGCACCAAGAGCGGTCGCCAGCTCGGTTTGCGCGACGGCCTGCTATCCGCACTGGCGACAGCGATCTCGCTTCGCGCAGGCGCCAGCGCGGGACGCGAGGGCCCCGTCGTGCATCTCGGCGCTACATTGGCGACGGCGCTGGCGCACTGGCAGCGGCTGCCCGGCTGGGCCAGCCGCACATTGCTTGGCGCGGGCGTCGCCAGCGCCGTGTCCGCGTCCTTCAACGCGCCGATTGCCGGCGTGCTGTTTGCGCACGAGGTCATCCTCGGCCACTATGCGCCACGTGCGTTTGCGCCGATTGTCATCGCCTCGACCGGCGGGGCGATCGCCTCGCGGCTCTGGTTCGGCGAAGCGGCGGCGTTTGCCGTGCCACGCTACCAGTTGACCTCGTATTGGGAGTTCCCCGCCTTCGCGCTGCTCGGGTTGACCTGCGGGCTGGTGGCGATCGCTTTCCAGTTCGCGCTTGTCGGCTCCGACTACATGTTGCGAAAAGTCACCATGCCACTCTGGCTTATGCCTGTCGCGGGCGGAGCGGTTGTCGGCGCCATCGCGGTCTTCTTTCCCGAGATCATCGGCGTTGGCTATGACGCCACGGATCTCGCCTTGTGGAATCGGTTGCCGCTCTCGCTGATGCTGGCGCTGATCGTTGTCAAGGCGGCCGCAACGGCCATCACGCTTGCGTCGCGATTCGGTGGCGGGGTGTTCTCCCCGTCCCTTTATCTCGGAGCAATGACCGGCGGCGCCTTCGGCCTGATTGCGGGGCCGGTATTTCCCGACATGGCCTCGAGCGAGGGGCTCTACGCCATCCTCGGCATGGGCGCGGTTGCCGGCGCGGTACTGGGCGGGCCGGTCTCGACCACCGTCATCGTGTTCGAACTGACCGGCGGCTACACCTTGTCGATCGCCCTGCTGATGACGGTCGCCATCGCTCACGCGGCGACACAGGCCATTCACGGGCATTCCTACTTTCACTGGCAACTGGCGATGCGCGGCCTCTTTGTCCAGGACGGGTCGCACCGCACCCTGGCGCGCGACCGCACGGTCGCCGATTTCCTCGATCCGCTACAACCGGGCGAGGATGACGCAACGCCGGAAAACCTGCGCCCGGCTGCGCTGCGCGCCGGCGATTCGCTCGACGTCGCACTGCGCGCCTTCGACACCAGTGGCCAGGGACGCCTGCCGGTGGTCGACGCCAGCGGAACGCGCATGATCGGCTGGGCAAGCCAGGTCCGTGCGCTCGCCTTCTTCAACAAGGCGTTGATCGACGCCAGCGTCGAAGAGCATCGCTGAAGCGCAGCCATTCAGACCAGACGCATGCTGCCGCAGCGGCAATGTGTTAACAGACATGGTTAATCGATCGTTTACCGCTTGCCCCGATAGTCGCAGCATCTGAGACGGTTGCGCCCGGGTGTATCTGCGCCGTTTCGTATGAGGCTGGCGAAATGACCGACAACAACAACCAGGCGGCCGCGTCGCCCACTGGCGAGGGCAGGGCGAATTCCGTTTCCCCGACCGAGAACGGCGCCTGGACATGGGAAACCGATCGAAGGCACCGGTTCACGGGCTTCTCCGGCGAGTTGGAGGCCGCCACGGAGTTTTCACCGGAACTGCTCGTCGGAACCTCTCGCTACGAACTGTTCAGGACGGCCGGCAATCCGCACGGCCTCATCCTCGATCATCTCGAGGATCTCGACCGTCATCGCCCGTTCCGCGATTTTGTCTACAAGGTGCGCCTTGGCGCTGCCGAACGATGGGTCAGCGTAAGCGGAACGCCGATCTTCACGAGCGGCGGGGAGTTTGCGGGGTATCGCGGCATCGGGCGGGATGTGACCGCCCTGGTGAAGCGCCTCGCGGCGCAGGACGACGGAAACCCTGAAGCAAAGCGTGCCGCCAAGGCGCTCAACGCGGCGCTCTCGGCAACCGATTCCGGCGTTCTCTTGTTCGATACGCAAAACAGGTTGTACGCCTTCAACGAAGCGATGAAAGCGCTGTGCGGCGACGACGGCGACATCCTTGTCCACGGTGCATCGCTTGGCGAGGTGGCGCAATCGCTCGTAACTTCCCCGCCCTGGCGGCTCGAACCGGAAAGCCGCGAGTCTTTCGTGACATACATGACCCGGGCGGCCGACGCTTCGAAAACCGCGACGGTGACCCGGTTGGCCGACGGGCGCTTGCTGCAGGCGCGCGGGAACCGCACATCCGAAGGCTTCCTTGTCGTCACCTTTGCCGATGTCACCGAACCGAAACGCCGCGAAACGGACCTTGAGAACGCCCGCTCAAGGGCGTTGAAGGCCGAGCAGATCGTGACCAACGTACTCGACGCGCTGCCGCTTTCGATCATCGTCTTTGACGCCGACGACAATTTCGTTCTCGCCAACCAGACGCTGCGCGGGCGCGCCACGATCCTCGACCCGGTCCTGCAACCGGGCAAGACCTTGCGCGACGTGGTCGAATTCGCCCACGCCAAGGGGATCTGGCGCGACACCGGTGAGCCCGAGATCGATGCGCTCTACGACGTGGACAAGGAAGCCTGGATCGAGGCCAGCGTTGAGCGGCACCGGCGAGCCAGTTCGACGCGCACGCGCCGCACCGAGGACGGTCGCTGGATTCAGGTCTCCGACCGGCGACTTGCCGATGGCACATTCATCGGACTGCGCACCGATATCACCGAACTGAAAATGCGCGAGAGCACAGTGGAAGAAAACTTCCAGCTGTTGGACATGGCGATCCGCAGCATGGACGCGGGCCTTGCCATCTACGGACCCGACGACAGGCTGCTGGTCGTCAATCCCGCGATGAATCGCCTTTATCCGGAAATGGCGGCAGCGCTTCAGCCCGGGACCCACTTCCGCGACATCATCGCTGCAGCCTGGCGCCTCGATCATCCCGATGTCGCCAGGGAGGACGTTGCGGCGAGTTCGGCGTCCATTGTCGAGGAGCGTTTGCGGGCATCGCGACAGGCGCAGCACGAATTCATGGAAACCACGCGTTCGGGCCGCACCATGCAGGTGCGCTACCGCCGCACCGAAACCGGCCACCTGCTGGTGACGCGTAGCGACATCACCGACATCGCCAACAAGGATCGGCAACTGGACGCAGCAAGGGAAGCGTCCCAACGGTCAGGCGAAATCCTGACAGAGGTGCTGAACCTTCTCGACAGCGGCGTCATCGTGTACGATCACGACGACAATTTTGTGCTGCGCAACGAGCGTTACCGCGAGATATACCCGCAGCTTGAGCCGGCGCACAGGCCAGGCGCGAAACTGGCGGATTCCGTTCGGCTCAGCATGGACGCCAGACTGTTCTCCAAGATCGCCGATTCAGGGCAGATGGACGCCGTCAACGCGGCCGGCGATGACGAAGCCGCTCTGGCCAGGCGGCTGGAGCGCTATCGCCAACCGTTCTACACCACTGAACAGAAACTGTCCGACGATCGCTGGTATCTGGTTCGCGACCGCCGGTCGAAAAATGGACTCTATGTCGGGCTGAGAACTGACATCACCGAGTTGAAGGCGCGCGAACGCGAAATGTCGGAGGCGCGCGACAGGGCTGAGCTTTCGCAAGCGGTGATCGATCAGCTTGAGCATCCCTGTCTGGCGAAGGACACACAAGGCCGTTATTGTTTCGTCAACGAGGCGTTTCTCACACTGCTCGGCACAGCGCGCGAGAACATCCTCGGTAAATCGGCAGCCGAATTCTTCCCCGCCGACGCGCTCGACCACATCACGCTGGGCGAGGCGCACACGCTGGCGACCGGAGAGCCGACAATTGTCGAGGAAACCATCCGCGACGCCGGCGGACGCGAATTCGTTGCCCGCACCCGCAAGACCCGCGGCACGCTGGGCGACGGGCGGGCTTGCCTGATCGTTACCGTCGACGACATCAGCGAGTACAAGCAGCGCGAGGCGGAGCTCACCAGTTCGCTGCGCAAGAATGAACTGCTCACTTCGCTCGTCGACGCCATTCCCGTCTCGCTCTACGCCAAATCAACCGACCTCAAGCTCGTCTACGGCAACCGACACTGGGCCGAACTTTCCGGAATGACCATCGAAGAGGCGCGCGGCAGGACCGACGCCGATGTGTTCGGCGAGCAAAAGGGCAGCGAATTCATGGAGGCCGATCGCGCCGTGTTGCGGTCGGGCGAATGGATCGAGGCGGAGGAAACCGCAACCCTTCCCGACGGCAGCACGAGACACTCCATCGCCCGCAAAGGGGTGATGACGACATCCGACGGCGCCACCTATCTGATCGGATCGACCACGGACATCACGGATCGCGTCAGGCGCGACCAGGAACTCGCCCGCATGCGGCGCACGATCGAGCAGGTCATCGAGAACATGCCCGCATCGGTGATCATCTACGATGCCGATGACCGCTTCGTGCTTGCCAACAAGAAGGCTTTCGAGGTGGCGCCGGCCATTGCGACAGCCATGGCGCCGGGCAAATCCCTGCGCGACGCCGTGGAAGCCGCCCATGCCGCAGGATTGTGGCGCGACACCGGCGATTCACAGGTCGACGCCCTCTACGACACAGATCGCCAGGCATGGATAGAGGCGCGGCTGGCGAGCTATCGCGCCGCCAATGGGGAGTATGAGCGGCTGGGCGCCGACGGGCAGTGGTTCAAGGTGTTCGACCATCGCACCGAGGAAGGGCTCTATATCGGCGTATGGGTGGACATCACAGAGGTGCGGCAGCGTGAAAACGAATTGCGCGCCGAACAGGCCAGGGCCGACCGACTTTTGAAGGACATGCAGTCGCTCATCGGCCAGCTTGAGGAAGCGAACGCCCGCACCGATGCGACGCTGGACGACATGAAGCGCACGATCGACATCATGCGCATGGGCGTCGTCGTGCTGGACGAAAATCTGGAAACGATGCTGGTCAATCCAGCCTATCTCCACATTTGGGGACTCGAAGCCGTCGATCTGCCGCAGGGCTGCCCCTTCCGGCGTCATCTCGACGTCTGCCGCGAGCGTGGGCTTGTCGATGTTTCCGATGCGGACTGGGAAACGCATGTAGACGATCGTCTGCGCGAAGTCATGGCGGGATCGCTAGAACCGCGCGAGATGCGGCGCGACGACGGAACGACGCTCGTATTCTCGATCGCCGAGCTCTCCGGCGGCAAGAGGCTTCTCAGCTATTTCGACATCAGCGAACTGAAGAAGGCGCAAGAGGCGGCGGAACTCGCGGACCGCGCCAAAAGCGAGTTCCTCGCCAACATGAGCCACGAGATCCGCACGCCGATGAACGGCGTGCTCGGCATGGCGGAACTGCTTGCCTCGACCGAACTCGATCCGAAACAGAAGACCTTCACCGACGTTATCGTCAAGTCCGGCAACGCCCTTCTGACGATCATCAACGACATCCTCGATTTCTCCAAGATCGACGCCGGGCAGATGACGCTCGATCCGGCGCCGTTCAATCTGTCCGACGCTGTTTCCGATGTGGCGACCCTGATGTCGGCGCGGGTGCGCGAGAAGGATCTGGAGATGATCGTGCGCGTCCAGCCCGATTTGCCGGAGATCTTCATCGGCGACGTCGGGCGGTTGCGGCAGGTGGTCACCAACCTGATGGGCAATGCGGTGAAATTCACCGATGTCGGCCATGTGCTGGTCGACGTGTCCGGCCAAATCCGCGACGCTCAAACGGAACTCACCTTCAAGGTGATCGACACCGGTTGCGGCATTCCGGATGGCAAGCAGAAAGCCATCTTCGAAAAATTCCAACAGGTCGATACCTCGTCGACCCGCAAGCACGAGGGTACGGGCCTCGGACTTGCCATTTCCTCTGCGATCATCCGGTTGATGGGTGGCTCGATCGGCGTGCAAAGCGCCGAGAACGAAGGTTCCACCTTCTGGTTCACGATCACCCTCCCCTACGACGGAGACATCACCATGAAAAAGCAGGCGCCGATGGATGTCACCGGAGCCAACATCGTCATCATCGATGACAACGCGGTCAACCGTTCCATCCTGATGGAGCAGATGACTGCGTGGAGCTTCGACAGCTGTGCGGCGTCTTCCGGCCTGGAGGGACTGCACATCCTGCGCGAGGCGCACCGTCTGGGCTACACGGTGGACTGCGTGGTGCTCGACTACCAGATGCCCGGCATGAACGGCGCCGAAGTCGCCGCCGCGATCGGCGCTGACATCCGCCTTTCTGGAACGCCAATCGTGCTGCTGACTTCCGTTGACACCGCACTGAAAGCATCGGAGCTCAAGGCGCTCGGCATTTGCGAACACCTGACCAAGCCGGCGCGGTCCTCGGCCTTGCTGGAGGCGATCACGCATGCGATCCATGACGGCAGGATGCGCGGGCAAGGCGCGCCCGTTCGGGAATCCGCGATCGATCAGCCTTCGATCGTTGCGGAAGCGACGGTACACTCGACACCGCCGATCGCCCCGCGCGGGCAGTCCGCCGCCACGCCGCCAGCCCACGGTGCCGAACCCGCGCACCCGGTAGCGCCAACCGCATCGAATGCAGCACCTGCGCACCCGGCAGCGCCGGTCGCCGCGCCTGTCACATCCGTCACCCCTGTGGCTCCGGCGGCCGTATTGCCGGTTCCTTCCGTGTCCGTGCCTTCCCAACCCTCCGCCGCTCCCATCGCCCCGGAACCGGCGATTGCGGCGACATTTGCGCCGCAACACACGGCGACTATTGCCGCCATCGCGGCGCCGCCGCGCCAGGATGACCGCCCGGCGCACAATCCGCGCCCGCTCGACATACTCGTTGCCGAAGACAACGAGGTGAATCAGCTGGTGTTCTCTCAGATCCTGATCGACACCGGCTACGCTTTCGAAATCGCCGAAGACGGCAAGCAGGCCGTCGATGTGTGGGCGCGAAAGAACCCGCGCCTGATCCTGATGGATGTGTCGATGCCCGAAATGAACGGGCTGGAAGCAACCGAAACCATCCGCATGCGCGAAGCCGAAAGCGGGGGTCATGTCACCATCATCGGGGTTACCGCACATGCGCTGAAGGGCGACAAGGAAAAATGCCTGGAGGCCGGCATGGACGACTACCTGTCCAAGCCGATCAGCCCCGATGCGCTGACAAAAAAGGTCGCGCACTGGCTCGGCGACGCGACCCGAAGCGCGGCGGTGGCGTGACCGTTTTCCTGCGTCCCGTGGCTTGGCACGGTTTGCGGTATCAGGCGGTCGTTTTCGCCACGCCGGCCACGCGCTCCGCCGAGGCCGATATCTGGCCAAGACGCAGATAGGGATCGCGCCTGAACATCTCGCGATCCTTCAGGAACGCCAGGAAGAGCGACGTCGAATCATCGCCCCAGAACAGTTCGCCGTCGCACAAGAAGGTGGGCACGCCAAAAACGCCCGCGGCAATTGCCTGTTGGGTATTGACGCGCAAAGTCTCCTTGACTTTGTGATCGACCAGAACCACCTGTGCGTCGGCAATGCCGAGTTCGGCCGCCAGCCGTGCCAGCGTTTCCGGCGATTCAGGGTTCGCGCCTTCTCCCCAGATCCGCTCATAGATCATGCGTACGCAATCGATCCCCGAGCCCGCGGCAATGGTCAACCGGAGCACTGCCAATGGGTTGAAGGGATGGTGCGGAGGGCCCGCGAACGGCAAGTTGCGCTGTTCGGCCAGCCAACACGAATAAAAATATGTCTGGCGCTTTTTAGCCGGGATCTCGGCCGGCCCCTTGTGGCCCCAATGGTTTAGCATTGCTGCGAAAAGAACCGGCGTCGGCTTGATCCGCAGCCCGTCGGGCAACTCGCCGAAACGCGCCAATTGCAGGTAGGGGAAAGGCGACAAGTAGTCGAAGTACCAGATCGCATCTTCATCCATTTTGCACAGACCCCGTCAATTGAAGGCGATCGCCCGAACAGGCGATCTCGGCATGGTGTTGCCCGCGGTTGATTGTTCACGCAACCGAAAAGAACCGCATGTCGCGCTCCTGGATAGGCGCAACGACAGCATCGCCGCCGCGCGCCGGTTCGCGTCAATCCGAGAGCTGCTCCCTGAAGAACGCGACCGTGCGGCCCCAGGCGAGATCGGCGGCTTCCTTGTTGTAGCGGGCCTGCGATGTGTCGTTGTTGAAGGCGTGATTGGCCCCGTCATACATGTGGATGACGTAATCCTTCCCCGCCGCCTTCAGCGCCGCTTCGTAGTCGGCGATACCGGCGTTGATACGTTCGTCAAGGCCGGCGTAGTGCAGCATCAGCGGTGCGGCGATTTTCGCCACATCGGCGGCTGCCGCCTGACGACCGTAATAGGCGACGCCGGCGTCAAGATCGGGTGAGGCGACGGCGAGCGCGTTGACCATGCCGCCCCCCCAGCAAAAGCCGACAGCGCCGACCTTCCCGTTCACCGCCTCATGGCCTTCCAGGAATTTCACTGCCGCAACCGCATTCGCGACTGTATCAGGCGGATTGAGCTGGCCGATCATCTCGCGCGCCTTGTCCTCGTCGTCAGGCGTGCCGCCGGCGGGCGACAGGAAATCGACAGCAAGCGCAACGAAGCCTTCCAGGGCCATGCGTCGCGCCACATCGCGGGTATGCGGATTGAGGCCGCGATTCTCGTGGATCACGATGACCGCGCCGAGCTTGCCGGTCGCGTTGGCCGGGGTGACGAGATACCCTTTCATGTCGCCGGTTGCGCCTGCAAACGAGATGTCGGCGGCTTTCACGCGCGCGTCGTCTGGCGGAACGATCGCCGCATGCGCGCTGTTGGCGGCGATCAAGGGCAGCACGGCTGCGGCCGCTGCGCCGGAGCCCGTCAGGGCCGTCAGCTTCGCCATGAAGCCGCGGCGATCGAGCGTCAGGTGGGTGTATTCGTCGTAGAGGTCGATCATCTGCTGCGTGATTTGCGGATGGGCTGTCATCGCCTGTTCTCCCGGTTTCGGCTATGGGTTCAACATGGCGCGATGATGTGACAAGTCAAAGTACGGTCACTGAGTTCGATGTTCGTCGGGCCGGCGCGGTATAATCAGCCGCCCTCAAAGTCGCCCGTGTATTGCCGGCAGTACCGCCGGCCGAGACTTGTGAGCAGCTCGTAGCCGATGGTTCCGGCGGCGCGCGCCGCATCGTCCAGCGCAACATGCGGGCCGAGAAGCTCCACCCAGTCCTCCGCCTGCACCGTGCCCTCGGGCAGGTCCGTCAGATCGAACACGGTCAGGTCCATCGAGATGCGGCCGACAACCGGGACGTATGCGCCGGCGATCCAACCGCGCGCGCCTTGCTTCACCGTTTGACGCAGCCCTACACCGCTGCCGGACCCCGCGCGCAGATAGCCGTCCGCGTAACCGACCGCGCAGACCGCCAGGCGCGAATCGCGCTCCAACCGGTGCGCCGCGCCATAGCCGACGGTCTCGCCCGCCTTGGCGTGGCGAATCTGGACGATGCGTGCCTGTGCGGTGACGACCGGTTTCAGCGGCGCCATGCCGTTCACCGCCTCGCCGCCGTAGAGCGCGATGCCGGGACGCGTGAGATCGAACAGGAAATCGCCGCCGAGAAAGACGCCCGCAGAGTTGCACAGGCTTTTCGGAACATGATCGAATGCCGCAGCGACCGGCCGGAACAACTCCAGTTGACCGGCGGTCATCGGATCTCCAGGTTCGTCGGCGCAGGCCAGGTGGCTCATGACGAGACGGAGATCCAAAGCCGCCCGGAAGGCGGGATCGGCGGCCAGCGCCATGGCTTCGGCGCGGGTCACGCCAAGCCGGTTCATGCCGGTATCGACCTGCAGTGCGCAGGTCAGCGGCCGCCCCGCCTGCGCGGCCGCCGCCTTCCAGACGGCGACCTGCGCCATACTGGCAAGCACCGGAACAGCGCTGACACGCAGCGCCTGCGCCGTCTCGCCGCGGCTGACCCCGTTCAGGACAAAGATTTCCGCACCCGGCGCGATCGCGCGCGCGCGCGCCGCCTCGTCCACTGTTGCAACGAAAAAATCTTGGCAGCCGGCGGCGGCAAGCGCGCGCATGGCCGGCTCGAGACCGAGACCGTAAGCATCGGCCTTCACGGCCGCTCCGCAGCGCGCCGGGTTAGAGCGTTTCGCCATCGCGCGCCAGTTTTCGGCAAGCGCGCAAAGGTCGATCATCAGGCGGGCATGCACGTTATTCGAACCGCTCTGGCAAATGGCTTTCTTCGGCGAGATCGGAGAAGCGCGTGAACTCGGCCTGGAAGCCGAGCGGCACTGTGCCGGTCGGACCGTGGCGCTGCTTGGCGATGATGACTTCCGCCTTGCCGCGCGCCTCGTTCATCTCCGCCTCCCACTTGAAGTATTCCTCGGTGCCGGGTTTCGGCTCCTTGTTCTTCAGGTAGTATTCCTCGCGATAGACGAACAGCACCACGTCGGCGTCCTGCTCGATCGAACCGGATTCGCGCAGGTCCGACAATTGCGGGCGCTTGTCGTCGCGGCTTTCCACCGCTCGCGACAACTGCGACAGCGCGATGATCGGCACCTGCAATTCCTTCGCCAGCGCCTTCAGCCCGGTGGTGATCTCGGTGATTTCCTGCACGCGGTTTTCCGAGGCGCGGCGCGAAGAGCCGGTCATCAACTGCACGTAGTCGATCACCATCACATCGAGGCCGCGCTGGCGCTTGAGACGCCGCGCTCGCGCCGCAAGCTGCGCAATCGAGATGCCGCCGGTCTGGTCGATGAACAGCGGGATGCGGCTCATCATGTTGGAGCAGGCGACCAGCTTCTCGAAATCGGCCTCGGTGATCTCGCCGCGGCGGATTTTGGACGACGGGATTTCAGTCTGCTCGGAGATGATGCGGGTCGCCAGCTGTTCCGATGACATTTCAAGCGAGAAGAAACCAACCACGCCGCCGTCAACTGCCTTCATCGAACCGTCGGCCTGTTGCGCGCCGCGATAGTCGTTGGCGATGTTGAAGGCGATGTTGGTGGCAAGCGACGTCTTGCCCATGCCCGGGCGGCCGGCAAGGATGATCAGATCGGAGGACTGCAGCCCGCCCATGCGCGCATCCAGCGCACGCATGCCGGTTGAGACGCCCGACAGGTGCCCGTCGCGCTGGAAGGCGGCGTTCGCCATGTCGATCGCATTGCGCACCGCGTCAGTGAAGGGCTGGAAACCGCCATCGTAGCGACCGGTCTCGGCCAGCTCGAACAGGCGGCGTTCGGCATCCTCGATTTGCGCGCCCGGTCCCATTTCCACCGGGGCATCATAGGCGATGTTGACCATGTCCTCGCCGATGCCGATCAGGGCGCGGCGGATGGCGAGATCGTAGATCGCGCGGCCGTAATCCTCGGCATTGATGACAGTCACCGCCTCGGCCGCCAAACGGGCGAGATACTGCGAGACGGTCATCTCGCCCACCCGCTCGTCGGCCGGCAGGAAGGTCTTGATCGTCACCGGATTGCAGGTCTTGCCCAAGCGGATCTGGTCGCCGCCCACGGCGAAGATCTTGCGGTGGAGCGGCTCGTGAAAATGTTCCGGCTTCAGGAAATCGGAGACGCGATAAAAAGCGTCGTTGTTAACGAGGATGGCGCCGAGCAGCGCCTGCTCGGCCTCGATGTTGTTCGGCGCCTCGCGATAGAGCGCATCCTTGCGGGCGGGGAAACTGATTGCTGCCTGGGCCATGGTCCTGTCCGTCATCGTCCTCCCATCTAGGATCTTTCGGGCGACGAATGGGTGGCGCACCAACCTCGCTACCCGTTATTCACAGTCATGCACAGGCCGATTCGGTCCATGACGAGAGTCAACACAATACAGGATTGACACGTTGCGCAATTCCGCAATCGACCCACGCGCTCCGCGAATCGGATCGAGGGCGCGCGGAAGCGCTTTTTCGCCCGGCCGGGCGTCGCTGCCTGTCTCGTCAGGGCTGCGACGCCAACAAAATCAGGGACGGTCGACGGTATCGCGGCGTCGCCTGCCTGGCAGCCGCCGCGATGGGACAATCAGCCTTTGGCGGCCTCGGCCTCGGCGGCGATTTCGGCGGCCGCCTCCTCCATGTCCGGATCGACACGGTCAGCGTTCTCGTCCTCGTCGATGCCATAGATCGCGGCGGCGCTGTCCAGCTTTTCGCCGGCTTCCTGGCGCGCGGCTTCATCGGCGGAGCGGGCGACGTTCAGCGTGACCTGCGTCTCGACCTCGGGGTGCAGAGCGAGATCGACCACATGCAGGCCAATCGCCTTGATCGGCGCCTTGAGATCGACCTGGTTGCGGCCGACCTTGAAGCCCTCGCCGGTGAGGAACTCGGCGATATCGCGCGATGACACCGACCCGTAGAGCTGGCCGGTCTCGCCGGCAGCGCGCACGACGACGAAGGTCTTGCCGTTCAGATCGGCGGAGATGGCCGATGCCTCGCCCTTGCGCTCTTCGTTGCGGGCTTCCAGATCGGCGCGCTGTGCCTCGAAGCGCTTCAGGTTTGCGGCATTGGCGCGCAGCGCCTTGCCCTGTGGCAGCAGGAAGTTGCGTGCATAGCCGTCGCGCACCTTCACTGTTTCGCCCATGCGGCCGAGCTTGGCGATGCGTTCGAGTAAAATCACGTCCATGGTTCAGTCCTTTCGTTGTGTTGGAATCGATTGTCCCTGGGAAGCGGCTTGAGACAGCAGCAAAGGGGTCGGGCGTGTGTCGAGCAGCCCGAAAATGAACAGCGCAAACGCCGGCAAGGCGATCAGCGCGATTGCGACATAAGTTACCCAGAGCACAAGGGGGCGAACCGGCTTGCCCCGCGTCAGGTGATGCAGACGCGCCAACCCGGCCAGCAGAAATCCGGCGCTGAGCGCACCCGACAGGGCAGATGACAGTTTCGCGGCCATGCCCGGAAGCAGCAGGTCGCCGGCGAATGCAAGCGCAAGAAGCACAAGGGCCGCACGCGGCATTCGCAGCATCGCCGGCCATTCGTCGCGGGGGCGAGGCAGACGCCCCGAAACCCTTGTGGCGAAAAGCGCGACATACACGCAAAGCGAAAAAACCATGCTGAACGCGAAGGCGGTGGCGCCGGGAAGGATCGCCAAAACAGAATCTTGCAACGCCGCCTCGTCGGCGTCGTCGATCACGGTTTGCGGGTTGGCTTCGCGCAACCCCTGCACCATCGCCGAAACGGCTTCGCGCAAGACGTCCTCACTGACGCCAAACAAGAGGAACAACGCGAAAACCCCGAAGCCGATGGCGACAAAGCCTCCGAAAAGCGCGCCGCCGAGCGGAAACCAGGCGAGGGAGCCGTTCGGTCCGCCGACCTCTCCGGCCGGGCGCGCAAGTCCGAGGTAATAGCCGGCGACCAGGGCGGGCGAGGCGACCACAAGCGCGACGAACACACCGAGCTTGGCGGTGCCGAACATGGAGAACGCCAAAAGCGCGGCGAGCGCAACGGCAACGATGGCGGCAATGGCGCCAGCGCGCGCGCCCCAGCCGAGCATGGCGGTCAGCAGCGGCGCAGGCGAGAGCACGTAGAGCACAAACGACAGCGCCGTGCCCGACGCTGCGCTCAGCGCCAGCAGCGCGGATGCCGCGCCAGCGATCAGGCCGATGATGAGGGCGTTTGACGTCATGGTCGTTTCGCTGTCCTGCCGGGAGCCTTGCCCCGTTTGCAGTTAGGGGCAATGCCACCCCAACTCGGATTTGGTCGAAAAGCGACCGCGCCGATCGCGGTCGCCGAAAAACGGGGGGCGGAATTCCGCCCACCCGCAGCGATCAGCGGATCACGTAGGGCAACAGGCCGAGGAAGCGGGCGCGCTTGATCGCCTGGGCGAGTTCACGCTGCTTCTTCTGGCTGACGGCGGTGATGCGGCTCGGCACGATCTTGCCGCGCTCCGAAATGTAGCGCTGCAGCAGGCGCACGTCCTTGTAGTCGATCTTCGGTGCGTTGGCGCCGGAGAACGGGCAGGTCTTGCGGCGGCGATGGAACGGCCGGCGTGTCGGGATCTGGTTGATATCGACCATTTACTCGGCTCCCCCCTGGAATTCGCGACGCGGCGGACGATCGCCGCGGTCGGGACGGTCGCCACGATCGCCCCGGTCCCCACGATCGCGGTCACGGCCGCCCGGCCGGTCG
>CALMYO010000292.1 GCA_937873685.1 uncultured Paracoccaceae bacterium | reverse complement strand
GAACCGCCTTTATCGCGCTGATCCGCTACGAAGACGGCGAACTGGCCTACATCCTGGCGCCGCAGCGTCTTGCTGCAGGCGACTCCGTGGTTGCTGGCGAGAACGTCGACGTGAAGCCGGGCAATGCGATGCCGCTTGGCAAGATGCCGGTCGGCACCATCGTCCACAATGTGGAGATGAAGCCGGGCAAGGGCGGGCAGATCGCACGCTCGGCCGGCACCTACGCCCAGCTGGTCGGCCGCGACCGCGGCATGGCGATCCTGCGCCTGAATTCCGGTGAGCAGCGCCTCGTGCATGCGACCTGCTACGCCAGCGTCGGCGCGGTCTCGAACCCGGACCACGGCAACATCAATCTCGGCAAGGCCGGCCGTTCGCGCTGGCTCGGCAAGCGCCCGCATGTGCGCGGCGTCGTGATGAACCCGGTCGACCATCCGCACGGCGGCGGCGAAGGCCGCACCTCGGGCGGCCGCCACCCGGTCACCCCGTGGGGCAAGCCGACCAAGGGCAAGAAGACGCGCTCGAACAAGTCGACCGACAAGTTCATCATGCGCTCGCGCCACGCGCGCAAGAAGTAAAGAGGAAAGAGCCACATGGCGCGTTCAGTCTGGAAAGGTCCGTTCGTCGACGGTTTCCTCCTCAAGAAGGCGGAAAAGGTGCGCGAGGGCGGGCGTCACGAGATCATCAAGATGTGGAGCCGCCGCTCCACCATCCTGCCGCAGTTCGTCGGCCTGACCTTTGGCGTCTACAACGGTTCCAAGCACGTCCCGGTCGCCGTGACCGAGGAAATGGTCGGCCACAAGTTCGGCGAGTTCTCGCCGACCCGCACCTACTACGGCCACGGCGCCGACAAGAAGGCGAAGAGGAAGTAACCATGGGCAAGCAAAAGGCGCCGCGCCGGCTTGCGGACAACGAGGCGCGCGCGGTTGCGCGCACGCTGCGCATCAGCCCGCAAAAGCTCAATCTGGTCGCTGCGCTCATCCGCGGCAAGAAGGTTGATCGCGCCCTGGCGGAACTGGAGTTCTCGCGCAAGCGCATCGCCGGAACCGTGCGCAAGACTTTGGAATCGGCCATCGCGAATGCCGAGAACAACCACGGGCTCGATGTCGACGCGCTGGTCGTCTCGGAAGCCTATGTCGGCAAGTCGATTGTCATGAAGCGTTTCGCCGCCCGCGGTCGCGGTCGCGCCAGCCGCATTGAAAAGCCGTTCGCGCATCTCACCATCGTTGTGCGTGAGACCGAGGAAGCAGGGGAGGCCGCGTAATGGGTCAGAAAGTCAATCCGACCGGCCTGAGGCTCGGCATCAACCGCACCTGGGATTCGCGCTGGTACGCCAATACCGGCGAATACGGGCAACTGTTGCATGAAGACCTCAAGATCCGAAAGTATCTCGAGGACGAGTTGAAGCAGGCGGCGATCTCCAAGGTGGTGATCGAGCGGCCGCACAAGAAGTGCCGCGTCACCATTCATTCGGCGCGTCCGGGCATCATTATCGGCAAGAAGGGCGCCGATATCGAGAAGCTGCGCAAGAAGCTGTCGACCATGACGGCCGGCGAGACGCATCTCAACATCGTCGAGGTGCGCAAGCCCGAGACCGACGCGACATTGGTGGCGCAGGGCATTGCCCAGCAGCTGGAGCGCCGCGTGGCGTTCCGCCGCGCCATGAAGCGCGCGGTGCAGTCGGCAATGCGTCTTGGCGCGGAAGGCATCCGCATCAACTGCTCGGGCCGCTTGGGCGGCGCGGAAATCGCCCGCATGGAATGGTACCGCGAGGGCCGTGTGCCGCTGCACACGCTGCGCGCCGACGTCGATTACGGTGTTGCCGAAGCGAAGACAGCGTACGGCATCTGCGGCATCAAGGTGTGGATCTTCAAGGGCGAGATTCTTGAGCATGACCCGATGGCGTCCGAGAAGCGCGCCACGGAAGGCGATCAGCACGGCGGCGGCCATCGCCGGCGCGAGAACGCCTGACCGGCGGGCAGGGAATTTGGAGTGACGGACGATGTTGCAGCCTAAGCGCACGAAGTACCGCAAGCAGTTCAAGGGCCGCATCCATGGCGATGCGAAGGGCGGGACCGATCTCAATTTCGGCGCCTTCGGCCTGAAGGCGCTCGAGCCGAACCGCGTCAATGCCCGCGAGATCGAGGCGGCCCGCCGCGCGATCACGCGTGCGATGAAGCGCGCCGGCCGCGTGTGGATCCGCATCTTCCCCGATGTGCCGGTCACCAAGAAGCCGACAGAAGTGCGCATGGGCAAGGGCAAGGGCGGCGTCGAATTCTGGGCGTGCAAGGTGAAGCCGGGCCGCGTGATGTTCGAGATCGACGGTGTGCCGGAGACGACCGCGCGTGAGGCGCTGGCGCTCGGCGCGGCCAAGCTCTCGGTTCGCACCCGCTTCATCCAGCGCATCGCCGAATAAGGGGTTAGCGACCATGAAAGCCGCAGACATCCGGGCGCTCAGCCCCGACCAGCTGAATGACGAACTGGCCAAGCTGAAGAAGGAGCAGTTCAACCTGCGCTTCCAGGCTGCGACCGGCCAGATGGAGAAGGCGTCGCGCGTGCGCCAGGTGCGCCGCGACATCGCCCGCATCAAGACCATAGCCCGCCAGAAGGCGGCGGCCAGCAAGGCATAAGGACAACAATCATGCCGAAACGCATCCTGCAGGGCACAGTCGTCAGCGACAAGAACGACAAGACGGTGGTCGTGTCGGTCGAGCGCCGCTTCGCGCATCCGCTCTATCAGAAAACGGTTCGCCGCTCGAAGCGCTACCAGGCGCATGACGAGGCCAATGCCTGCAAGGTGGGCGACACGGTCTTCATCGAGGAGACCCGCCCGATTTCGAAGAACAAGCGCTGGATCGTGGTTACCGATTCCGCGTCGAACTGATGGCAAAGGGGCGGGCTGACAAGGCCTGCCGCAGAACGAGAAAAGAAGGCTGCCAGTCATGATCCAGATGCAGACAAATCTCGATGTCGCCGACAATTCCGGCGCGCGTCGCGTTCAGTGCATCAAGGTGCTGGGCGGATCGAAGCGCAAATACGCCTCCGTCGGCGACATCATCGTCGTCTCGATCAAGGAAGCGATCCCGCGCGGCCGCGTGAAAAAGGGCGATGTGATGAAGGCGGTCGTGGTGCGCACGGCCGTGGACATCCGCCGTCCGGACGGCAGCGTGATTCGCTTTGACAAGAACGCCGCCGTGCTCGTCGACAACAAGCGCGAGCCGATCGGCACCCGCATCTTCGGGCCCGTGCCGCGCGAACTGCGCGCCAAGAGCCACATGAAGATCATCTCGCTGGCGCCAGAAGTGCTCTGAGAGGACGACACAATGCAGAAGATTCGCAAAGGCGACCGCGTTGTCGTGCTCGCCGGCAAGGACAAGGGACGTAGCGGCGAAGTGCTGCGCGTCATGCCGCAAGAGGACCGCGCGGTCGTCTCCGGCATCAACATCGTGAAGCGCCACCAACGCCAGACCCAGACCGCACAGGGCGGCATCATCGCCAAGGAGGCGCCGATCCACCTGTCCAACCTGGCGATCGCCGACAAGAACGGCAAGCCGACTCGCGTCGGTTTCCGCGTTGACGACGGCGGCAACAAGGTGCGTTTCGCCAAGACGACCGGAGATGTGATCTGATGGCCGAGACCAGCTATACCCCGCGTCTGAAGAAGCTGTACGACGAAGTCATTCGCGCCAAGTTGCGCGAGGAGTTCGCCTACGCCAACGAGATGCAGATCCCGCGTCTGGACAAGATCGTGATCAACATGGGCGTTGGCGAAGCAACGGGCGACTCCAAGAAGCCGACCGTTGCGGCAGCCGATCTTGCGATGATCGCCGGCCAGAAGCCGGTCATCACCCATGCGCGCAACTCGATCGCCACCTTCAAGGTGCGCGAGAACATGCCGCTCGGCGCCAAGGTGACCCTGCGCAAGACTCGCATGTTTGAATTCATGGACCGCTTGGTCACCATCGCGCTGCCGCGCGTGCGCGACTTCCGCGGCCTCAACCCGAAGAGCTTCGATGGCCGTGGCAACTTCGCCATGGGCATCAAGGAACACATCGTGTTCCCGGAGATCAACTACGACAAGGTCGATCAGATCTGGGGCATGGACATCATCGTTTGTACGACCGCCAATACGGACGACGAAGCGAGGGCGCTGCTGAAGGCCTTCAACTTCCCGTTCAGGCAGTAACGGCAAGCGAAAAAGGGAAAGACCGAAATGGCAAAAGTCAGCGCCGTCGAGAAGAACGAACGCCGCCGCCGCATGGTCAAGCAGGCCGCCAAGAAGCGCGCCGCGCTGAAGGCCGTGATCATGAGCCGCGACCTGCCGATCGAGGAGCGGTTCCGCGCCACGCTGAGGCTGGCGCAGATGCCGCGCAACTCGGCAAAGGTGCGTATCCGCAACCGTTGCGAAGTGACCGGGCGCCCGCGCGCCTACTACCGCAAGCTCAAGATGAGCCGCATCGCGCTGCGTGAACTCGGCAATTTCGGCCGCGTTCCGGGCGTCGTGAAGTCGAGCTGGTAAGGAGAGACGACCATGTCTGTATCAGATCCTCTCGGCGACATGCTGACCCGCATCCGCAACGGGATGAGCCGCCGCAAGTCGAAGATCAGCTCGCCGGCGTCGAACCTGCGCACCCGCGTGCTCGACGTGATGAAGGACGAGGGCTACATCCGCGGCTACTCGGTGGTGGATTTCGGCAACGGCAAGTCCGAGATCGAAATCGAACTCAAGTATTTCGACGGCGCACCGGTGATCCGCGAGATCGAGCGCGTGTCGCGCCCCGGCCGCCGGGTCTATGTCGGCGTCGATTCGATCCCGCAGGTGGCCAACGGCCTCGGCATATCGATCCTGTCGACGCCGAAGGGCGTGATGGCCGATCATGTCGCGCGCGAACAGAATGTGGGCGGGGAACTGCTGTGCCGCGTGTTCTGATGCGGCCATCTTTTTTTCGCAGATAACTGAAGGTTTGAACCATGTCCCGTATTGGCAAGAAACCGGTTCCGGTCCCGGCGGGCGTCACGGCCTCGGTGAACGGGCAGACGGTGACGGCAAAAGGTCCGAAGGGCGAGATGCATTTCGTCGTCGGCGACGATGTGTCGGTCGTGATGGACGGCGGCGCCGTGAAGGTGGAGCCGCGCAACGCGACGAAGATCGCCCGCTCCAAATGGGGCATGTCGCGCTCGATGATCGAGAACATCTTTACCGGTGTCTCGAAAGGTTTCGAGCGCAAGCTCGAGATCAACGGCGTCGGCTATCGTGCGGCGTTGCAGGGGCGCAACCTGCAACTCTCGCTCGGCTACAGCCACGAGGTCGTCTATCAGATGCCGCAGGGCGTGACAGCAACAGTGCCGAAGCCGACGGAGATCCTGCTCGCGGGCATCGACAAGCAGCAGCTCGGTCAGGTCGCCGCCGAAATCCGCGCCTGGCGCGGTCCCGAACCCTACAAAGGCAAGGGCGTGAAATACGCGGAAGAGCGCATCGTCCGCAAGGAAGGCAAGAAGAAGTAAGGAAGGCGGGTCATGGCCAACTCCAAGGATATGCTCAAGCGCCGTGCGGCGCGGGTGCGCCGCCACCTCAAGGCCGTCAGTGACGGCCGTTTGCGGCTTTCGGTGCACCGTTCGTCGAAGAACATCTACGCGCAGGTCATCGATGACGAGAAGGGCCGCACCGTAGCGTCGGCTTCGACGCTCGACGCCGACCTGAAGGCAAGCCTGAAGACGGGCGCCGACTCTGCCGCGGCTGCCGCCGTTGGCAAACTGGTTGCCGAGCGTGCGGTTCAGGCGGGCGTCAAGGAGGTCGTTTTCGACCGTGGCGCCTACATCTATCACGGTCGCGTCAAGGCGCTGGCCGAGGCGGCGCGCGAAGCCGGGCTGTCGTTCTAACCGGGGAAATCCAGAGGCAGGGCCTTGCGGCCAATGCCGGACCCCAAACATCAACCCGTGCTACCGGAAAAGAAAAAAGGTACAAGGATATGGCACAGAACCGCAGGGACGACCGCGAACGCGGCGGTCGTGATCGCGAGGAGCGCGACAGCGAATTCGTTGACAAGCTCGTCCACATCAACCGCGTCGCCAAGGTGGTGAAGGGTGGCCGTCGTTTCGGCTTTGCCGCCCTCGTCGTCGTCGGCGACCAGAAGGGTCGGGTCGGTTTCGGCCACGGCAAGGCGCGCGAAGTGCCGGAAGCGATCCGCAAGGCGACGGAATCGGCCAAGCGTGGCATGATTTTCGTTCCGCTGCGCTCCGGTCGCACGCTTCATCATGACGTGGCAGGCCCCTCCGGCGCCGGAAAAGTGCCTCTTCGCTCTTCTCCGGCCGGTACAAGCATCACTGCAGGCGGGGCCGCCCGCGCCGGTGGACCGGAAACCGCTTCGCGGTGGGCGGGCAAGAGCGGCGGGGGGGGAGCCGGTCGACGCGGACGGCGTCGGAGAACGGCCCGGGCCGCAGCAGGGAGGGCATCGGCCCCGGGCCGATGCTGGCGAGCTCGATCACACGCAGGCCTTGCAGAGGTCCGGAACGCATCATGGGCGCGAGTGTGCAGCATCCCCGCGCGGGCGCCGGCACGGCCGGCCCGCCTATGATGGGTCTCGTCCACGCGCACGCTGCCTCGCCGGCAGCGCACCTACGCACCACGGCCCCCACGGCGCCTCGTCCACGCGTGCGCTGCCCTTCCCCTGTGTCGCCCCCGGTCCCGATCGAGTCA
>CALMYO010000291.1 GCA_937873685.1 uncultured Paracoccaceae bacterium | reverse complement strand
GCGCTTGTCCGCTCGCCTCTGTGCCCTGACCGCCCTCCTCACCCTGTCCGCCTGCCGCGACGCGGCCCCGCCCGATCCGGTGGTGGCGGCCGGCGACGGCGAGGCGGGGCCGCCGGCGGGCCGGAGCGGCGGCGTTTCCATTGGGAGGCGCGCCGGGACAAGCCGCTGGAGGGGGGGACGGCCGCCGAACCCGCCTGTGGTGGCCGCGCCGTAATCGAGCGTCAGCGTTGCGCTGCCGAGCGTGGTGTCGCCGCCCGGAACCGGCAGCAGGATGTCGCCGAAGCGGTCGGCAACCGTTGCGTCGAGCTTGAGGCGGCGCAGGAACTTGTCGGCTGTCGTTGCGCCACTGGCCTTGAGGTCGACCACGCCGCTGTTGATGGAAAGATTGTCGATCTGCACCTCGCCGGCGTCGCGCAGCAGCGCCGCGGCATGCAGGCGTGAATCCTCGCCGAAGAAGGGGCGATAGGCCGGCGCGATCAGGACCGACAGCGGGCCGCCGAGATCGGTGACGACGCGCAGCCCCTCGGAATCGCGCCGCAAGGTCGCCGAACCGGCGAGCGCGCGCTTGTCGTCCGCATCGAGGGTGAGGTCGATGTCGAGCCGGTCGACGGGGCCGCTACCCTTCACTTCAAGCTTCAGCGCCGGCACGTCGTGGATGCCAAGCACATTCGCCAACACGCCGTCGCGCGGTTCGGAAGCGACGAAATCGATATCGAAAACCTTGGTTTGCGCGGCGTACTTCGCAGCCAGAGTCAAGCTGCCGCCCGGGCCGTCGATGCGCTCGACCGCAAGCGCCGCATCGAGCGAACCGCCGTCGAGGCGTAGCGCGCCTTTCACCTTCAACACCGAGGCGAGATCGAACACCGGCTGGCCGAACCGCACTTCCGGCACGTCCAGCCTTTCGATAATCACCGCCACCGGCAGTTCGGGGATGGCAAAGCCGCCGGCTTCGGGGGCAGGGGCGCTTTCATCGGCGCCCGGCCGGCGCGGCATGTCGATGGAATCCGCTGTCAGGCTCTCGATGTCGAGACGCCCGCGCAGCAGCGCCAGCCGGCTCCACACCAGGCGTGCATTGGTGATGGTGAGCCACACGCCTTCACGGTCGGCGATGGTGATGGAGGCGATGCGGGCGTCGGACGACAGCGCGCCTTCGATACCATTCAGGCGGATGCGCATGTTGTCGCTGGACAGCGTGTCCTCGACATAGCGGGTCAGGCGCGACTTGTCGGCCTCGTCGTCGCTCTGCGCAAACGCGCCGACGGCGGCGAACAGCGCAAACAGAAGGATGAGCGCGAGCCGTTTCAAAACGCTTGTCCTATGCCGGCATAGAAGCTGAACGACGGGTCACCCGGGCGCGGGTTGAGTGGGGCCGCCACGTCGAGGCGGATCGGGCCGAGGCTGGTATAGTAGCGCAGACCAAGGCCGGCGCCGAACCGCAGGTTCTCGTCAAAATCGGGAATGGTTTCTGCCCCGACATAACCGAAATCGACGAAGGCGGCGGCGCCGATCGTGTCGGTAAAGCGGGCACGCGCCTCAACTGAACCCTCGATCAGCGAGCGGCCGCCATCGACCGTGCCGTCGGGCTGGTCGACGCCGATGTTGCGAAAGGCGTAGCCGCGCACGGACCCGCCGCCACCGGCATAGAACAGCTTGTCGTTCGGCAGTTCCTCCACCGGCGCGCCGGTGATCGTGCCGAGTTTTAGCCGGCCGGCCAGCACGAAACGGTTCTTTTCGCCGAAGCCGAGATAGGTGCGGGCTTCGGCCACGGCGCGCACAGCCGTGTTGCCGAACTGGAACTCTTGGAAAGGCTCCGCCTCAAGATCGAAGAAAAGGCCGCGGGTGGCGTCGGCCGCGTTGTCGCGGCTGTCGTAGTTGACGCCTGCGAGCAGGCCGAGTGTGGTGAAATCGGTTATGCCGTCATCGTCCTCGAAACGGGCGTGCTTGGCGCGCAGGAAAGCGCGCCCGGAAAGCTCATCCGTGAAGCGGTGGGTGAAGCCGGTTCCGAGGCTGGCGGAGGTTTCGCGGTAGCTTTCGAGGTCGAGCCGGTCGGCGGCGATCGCCAGCGAGAAATCCGTGTCGGGCGTGAAGACGCCGGGCTTCTGGAAGGTCGCGCCGAGCGAATAGTCGAACTCGCCCGGGTTCAGCGTATCGCCGATGCCGGCCACCTTGGCGTCGAAGCGCAGTTTCTCGGCGCGTCCGAACAGGTTGCGGTGCAGCCAGAACGCCTGTGCGCCGAAGCCGTCGGTGGTCGAGATCGTCGCGCCGACGCCGATGCGGCGCAGCTTGCGCTCTTCGACCGCGATCACGATCGGCAACAATCCGCCCGGGCCGATTGTTTCGCCCTCGTTGACGCGCACCGACTGGAACACGTCGAGGCGGGCGAGTCGCTTCTCCGCCTCCTTGATGTCGTCGGGGTCGAATTCCGCGCCGGGCCGCAGCTTGGTGTACCAGGCAACGAACTGCGGATCCATGCGCGCCGCGCCGTCGACCGTAATGTCGCCGTAGGCGGCGCGTTCGCCCGGCTCGACAGTCAGGATGGCTTCGAGCGCGTTGGCCGGATGATCGGCGGTCACGTCGCGGCTTGCCAGTTCGGCCTTTGGATGCCCCTGCTGTCGCCAAGCCTCGACGGCGAGCTTCCCGGCCTTCACCACCGTTCCCGAACGGGCGATTTCGCCCTGCCTGAAACCGGCTTCGGCGGGATCGTCGACGATGTCGTCCTCGTCGACCGGTGGCGGAGCGGCGTTGACGATGGAAGCGCTCGAGAAGAGATACTTCGGACCGGGATCGACGCGCACGCGAATCGCGTTTCCCGTGGTTGGAAGGTCAGCGTCCGGCGGCAGCGTATCGGCCTCGCGGCCATTGAAGGTGATCGAGATCGTGCCGCCGTAGTGGCCTTGCGTGTAGAGCGACGCGAGGATGCGGCGGTAGTCGGCCCGCGCAATCGCCAGCAGCCCGGACGTTCCGGACACGGCCTTGTCACGGTTTTTCTGCAGGTTGGAGGCGCCTGTCACGGCGTCCTTCACGTCGTTGTCCGCCCCCTCGACCGCAAGATCGAGGTCATAAGTGACCGGCTCGCCGACAAGGTCCTGCGTTTCCTGTTTCTTTTCACCCCAGAGGTGAACACCAAACAGTTCGAACGCCTCGGCGGATTTCGGCAGCAGTGCAGCAGCGAACCCCGCCGCTATCAGCGTCGGTGACGACCTTCGCCGCGCGCTTCCGCATATGCCCAACTCCGCACTCCACCTAGGGCAGGGAACGGCCGCCCGACACTCCGACAACAGTTAAGGCCATGATCGCATGCGGTCAAACACTCGGCTTTCACGCTCGATCACGTTTGTATTGCAGCATTATAACCGATCAGGCGCGGTTGCGTTCCCGCTCCAGGCCAACGTGGTTAAGATTTTGCTCAAATGCTAACGGATTGGCGCACCCAAAGGCGGAATCACGTCGCCTTCCCGGCGTCCGGGTTGCGCACCGGGGAGCAGAACAGCCCATAGAGCGCGGCGATGATCGAAGCCACTTCCTCGCCCGCGATCGAATAGTAGATCATGCGCCCGTCGCGACGCGCGTTCACCAGCCGGTCGAAGCGCAGACGGGCAAGCTGTTGCGACACGGCTGCTTGCGGCATGTCGAGGATTTCTTCCAGTGCCGAAACCGACTTCTCGCCCTCTGACAGTAGGCAAAGCAGCAACAGGCGTGTTTCATGGCTGAGCGCCTTCAGCAGGTCGCTTGCCTTGCGCGCCTGCTCCATCAGCACTGCGACATCCGCCTTGCTCGTATCGGGTGTCAGTTTCGGCAACGCCATCGGTCGTCGCTATCCTCATGCCAGTTGACGATAGGGCAGTCGAAGCACGCACATAGGCCGCCGACTGCAAATTGTCCAGTTCAGCCGGAATTCTGCCCGGCCTGTGGCAGCTTTTCGAGGAGTTCCTGCAACAGCACCCAGAAGAACTCGTCGCCGGCATACCCGCGCATGCGGCCGATCTCGCGTCCGTCCTCGACCAGCACGAATGTCGGCGTGAAGCGCTCCGGCAAGATACCCGCAAGGTCGTCCGGCCAGGGCGCGTGGATGTCGACACGGCGCAGCGGCGCAAGCCGCCCTTCCTCGGTTTTGGCGTAGATCGGCGCGATTTCCTTGTTGAATCGCGCGCACCAGGCGCAGCCGGCCTGTTCGAGCATCAGCAATTCGGCGGCTGTCGCCGGCAAGGCCGCCAACACCGCCATGGCCAGGGTGGCGGCGCGGGCAATGGTGGAAAAACTCCGGCTGGCGATCACGATGGTTGGCTCCTCGCGGATTTCGATTGCAACATATAGCAAATTTCGCATATCTACCAGTGGGTCGCCGCAAAAAGCCGCGACGGAGGAAGGCGAAGACATGCTGGACGTGACATTCAGCGCGGCGCTGCTGGCGGGACTGCTCTCGTTCGTGTCGCCATGCGTCCTGCCGATCGTGCCGCCCTATCTCGCCTATCTCGCAGGCATCAGCTTTTCAGAGCTGCGGGGCGAGGCGATACCGCCCGGCACGGCGCGGCGCATCGTCATTTCGTCCATCGCCTTCGTTGCCGGCTTCACCACGGTGTTCGTGGCGCTCGGCGCAACGGCCAGCGTGATCGGCCAGACGGTCGCCCGCTATTTCGACACGCTGTCGCTGATCGCCGGCGTGCTGATCATCATCATGGGGCTGCATTTCCTCGGCGTGTTCCGTATCGCGCTGCTGTACCGCGAAGCGCGCGTCGACGTGCAGAACAAGCCCGCCGGAATGCTCGGCGCCTATGTGATGGGCCTGGCCTTCGCCTTCGGCTGGACGCCCTGCGTCGGCCCGGTTCTCGCGGCTATCCTGTTTGTGGCGGGTGGCGAAGGATCGGCTCTGCGCGGGGCCGGACTGCTTGCAGTCTATTCGCTCGGCATCGGCATCCCGTTCATCCTCGCCGCCGCCTTCGCCACCCGCTTTCTCGGCTGGGCGAGCCGGTTCAAGCGCCACATGCACAAGGTGGAGATGGCGATGGGCAGCCTGCTGGTCGTCACAGGCATTTTGTTCATGACCGGGCAGATGTCGGCCATCGCCCAGTGGCTGCTCGAAACATTCCCCGCTTTCTCGCAGATCGGATAGGAGGACAACATGGTGCGCATGCTTGCGGTTTTGGTCGCGCTGATCGGTTTGGCCTTGCCTGCGGCAGCCTCGCAGGTCGGCGAGGACGGCCTGCACAAGGAGGACTGGTTCGCCATCACCTTCAAGGATGTCGGCGAGGACATCGCCGCCGCCAAAGAGGAGGGCAAGCGCCTGGTCATGATCTTCGAGCAGCGCGGCTGCATCTATTGTGCCGCCATGCACGAGAAGATCCTCAGCGACCCGGAAGTCGCCGAATACATCAAGGCCAACTACAAGGTCGTGCAGTACAATCTGTTCGGCGACGAGGAGGTGACCGACCTCGACGGCGAGGTGCTGACCGAAAAGACCGTGGCGCGCAAATGGGGCGTGGTGTTCACCCCGACAATCATGTTCATGCCGGAGGAGGCTCCGGACGGCAAGGACGCCGCGCGCGCCGCCGTGCAGGTGATGCCGGGGGCCTTCGGGCGGCTGACTTTCCTCAACATGTTCAAGTGGGTGCGCGAGAAGGGCTACGAGGGGGACGAACATTTCCAGAAGTACCACGCCCGCATCATCAACGAGATGCGCGCGGCCGGGCAACTGGTTTCTGAGTAACGGGTCAGGTGCGACAAACGACGTATTCAAAAATTCATATTTGTTGTTGAATGGCGGGCGCGGTTCGGCTAACCTGCAGGGAAAATCGGCGGTTCGGGAGGAATCGGACTGCCAGGTGAGGAGGAAGAAGCGATCATGAAAACGGCATTTTCTGCCATGGCGACTGCGACTTTGCTGCTTGTCGCAGGTGCGGCGTTCGCAGAGGTGGCGCCGGGCGACGTCAAGTTCGAGGACGACGGCGTGACGGGGGCGCTGACCGAACAGGCCGGCGATCCGGCGGCAGGGCGCAAGGTTTTCATCGGCGGTACCGACGGCAATTGCCTGGCCTGCCACGCCAACGCGGAAATGAGCGACCAGTTGTTTCACGGTGATGTCGGGCCGGCGCTGGATGGCGTTGCGTCACGTTACTCGCCCGAGATGCTGCGCGCGATCGTCTCGGACTCCAAGAAAGTGTTTGGCGAGGCGACAGTGATGCCGGGTTTCTATTCGCTCGCAGTCGGCGCAAACCCGGCCGAAAAGTTCGTCGGCAAGACCATCCTGACCGCCCAGCAGGTCGAGGATGTTCTCGCCTATCTGGCCACGTTGAAGGAATAGGCTTGAGAGCCAGGGAGCAGACATCATGAAATTCACAAGACGCGAGACTTTTGCCGTCGCAGCAGGATTCGTCGCATTTGGCGTTGCGGGCCTGCGTCCGACAACGGCCTCGGCGACCGAGGAAGACGCGATGAAGGCGGTCATGGAGTTTGCCGGTGGCGAACCTCAGGCCGGCCGCATCTCCCTCACCGCTCCGGAGATTGCCGAGAATGGCAACACGGTGCCGGTCACCGTGTCGGTGGAAAGCCCGATGACCGACGCTGACCACGTGCAGTCGGTCGTTCTCTATGCCGATGGCAACCCGAATCCGTTTGTCATCACCTTCAACTTTACGCCGATGAGCGGCGAGGCCACCGCCACGACCCGCATTCGTCTCGCCAAGACGCAGAACGTGATCGCGGTCGCCAAGATGAGCGATGGCTCCAGCTTCATGGACAAGAAGCAGGTGAAGGTCACGATCGGCGGCTGCGGCGGCTGATCGGCATTAACAACAACAGGTTCACCGCGCCGAAGCTCCGGTGAGGGGCCGGCAGACGGGCAAGAAAGGACAAGGCCATGGCGAGTGCAAAACCCCGCGTCAAAGTTCCGAAGTCGGCATCGGCGGGAGAAGTCATCACCATCAAGACCCTGATTTCCCACACGATGGAATCGGGTCAGCGCAAGGGCAGCGACGGCAACGTCATTCCGCGCCAGATCATCAACAAGTTCAGTTGCGAGTTCAACGGCCAGCCGGTGTTCTCCTGCGACATTGAGCCGGCGGTTTCGGCCAACCCGTATCTCGAGTTCACGGCAAAGGTGAATGAAGGCGGCACGTTCAAGTTCACCTGGGTGGACGATGACGGTTCGGTCTACACGGACGAGCAGAATATCGACGTGAAGTGATGGAGACCTGCTTCGCCGGCATCGCCGGCAAAAGTTCAGGTGGGAGGAATAACGTGAAGAAAACCGTAGCAATAACGGCCATCACGGCGGTCATGGGCATCGCGCTTGTCGCGTCGGTCAACGCCGATCCGGTGGACGACACGCTGACGATCGACGAAACGACGGAGATCACGCTGCGCGCCAAGGCGCCGGAAGGCCATCCGTTCGACGAGGTGCTGTCGGGCTGGCTGTTCCGCGAGGCCGAAACCCGTGACCTGGAGCGCGATCCGTTCGAGAATCCGGGCATGTTGGCCTCCGAAGAAGGCGCGCAGATCTGGAACACCGTGGAGGGGACCGCCGGCAAGTCCTG
The DNA here is from genome assembly GCA_937873685.1 of uncultured Paracoccaceae bacterium. Taxonomy (GTDB): domain Bacteria; phylum Pseudomonadota; class Alphaproteobacteria; order Rhizobiales; family Rhizobiaceae; genus CALMYO01. The sequence goes on along the minus strand of CALMYO010000291.1, from coordinate 4,863 downwards.
CGCCTCCTGCCATGGCGATGCGGCGGAGAGCATGAAGGGCATCGGCGCCAACTATCCGAAGTGGGACGCAGAGGCAGGCAAGCCGATCAACATCGAATTGCAGATCAACAAGTGCCGCGAAAAGAACATGGGCGCAGAGCCCTATGCTTTCGACAAGGGTGGTCAAGTGCCGCTGACAGTCTACATCAAGCACCAGTCGCTCGGTGCGCCGATGTCGGTCGATCTGAGCCAGGGTGAGATGCAAGCCTGGTGGGAAAAGGGCAAGGAAGTCTATTACACCCGCACCGGCCAGCTGAACCTGTCTTGCGCCAACTGCCACGAAGACAATATGGGCAAGTTCATCCGCGCCGACCACCTCAGCCAGGGTCAGATCAACGGCTTCCCGACCTATCGCCTTAAAAGCGGCCTGACCTCGCTTCACAACCGATTCCGTGGCTGCATTCGCGACACGCGCGCCGAGCAGCCGAAAGCGTTTTCGGACGAGTTGATGGCGCTTGAAGTCTATGTTGGCTGGCGCGGAACGGGCCTGTCGATCGAGACCCCGGCGGTTCGCCAGTAGGCGCGCCCAAGCCGGGGCGGCCTCGCCCCGGCATTATCCATCGCGAAGGAATACCACCCGGCTGCGACAGCCGGATGACGTAGTATTACCCGGAGAACGGCGCAGATGCAGTCGAGACGTGAGTTCCTCCAGTTTGCAGCGGTTGCGGCAAGCGTGTTCGGCGCGGCTGGCCTGGCTTCCAATCCCGGTCGCGCCTTCGCCCAGCAGAAGCTCACGCAGGACGACCTGTTGCGCTTTGACGCAAAGGGGCAGGTGACGCTGCTGCACTTCACCGATGTGCATGCGCAGCTTAAGCCGATCTACTTTCGCCCCCCGGACACCAATATCGGCGTCGGCGACTATGCCGGCATCCCGCCGCACCTTGTCGGCGAGGAATTCCTGAAGCATTTCGGCATCGACGCCGGCAGCGCCTATGCCTACGCGCACACGTTCCTCGACTACGAAGCGCTGGCGAAAACCTACGGCCGCCTTGGCGGGCTCGACCGCACGGCGACGCTGGTCAAGGCGATCCGCGCCGAGCGCGGCGAGGACAAGGTGCTGTTCCTCGATGGCGGCGACACTTGGCAAGGCTCCTACACCACGCTGAAGACGAATGCGCAGGATATCTACGAGTGCATGAAGCTGCTTAAGCCGGACGCCATGACCGGCCATTGGGAGTTCACGCTCGGCACGGAACGGTTCAAGGAACTGGTCGAGGGTATGGGCTATCCGTTCCTCGCCTCCAACATCTTCGATTCTGAATGGGACGAACCGGCCTTCGAGCACACCTCGTTCTTCGAGCGTGGCGGGGTGAAGGTGGCGGTGATTGGCCAGGCGATGCCATATACGCCGATCGCCAATCCGAACTGGATGTTTCCGGAATTCTCCTTCGGCATCCGGCCCGAGGTTTTGCAGGCCAATGTGGACGCCGCGCGCGAAGCGGGCGCGGAAGTCGTCGTCATGCTGTCGCATGACGGTTTCGACGTCGACCGCAAGATCGCCAGCGTGGTCTCGGGCATCGATGTCATCCTGACCGGCCACACCCACGACGCCGTGCCGCGCGCCGTCGAGGTCGGCAGCACGCTGCTGCTGTCGTCGGGCAGCCACGGCAAGTATCTCGGCCGGGTCGACCTTGAAGTCTCGGGCGGCAAGGTGGTCGGATACAATTCGACGCTGATCCCGGTGTTTTCCGATGTCATCGCACCCGATGCGGAAATGGCGGCGAAGATCGCCGAGGTGCGCGCGCCCTACGAGGCGGAGTGCAATCGCGTCATCGGGCGCACCGAGACGCTGCTCTATCGGCGCGGCAATTTCAACGGCACGTGGGACGACCTGATCTGCCAGGGCATCCGCGAGGTGCGCGACGTGCAGATCGCACTGTCGCCCGGCTTCCGCTGGGGCACGACGCTGCTCGCCGGGCAGGACATCACCATCGACGACCTCTACGCCGCGACCTCGATGACCTATCCGAACGTCTACCGCAGCGAGATGACTGGCGCGCAGTTGAAGGACATCATGGAGGACGTCTGCGACAACCTGTTCAACAAGGATCCGTTCCTGCAACAGGGCGGCGACATGGTGCGCGTACGCGGCTTCACCTACGATTGTGCGGTCAACGCCGAGATAGGCTCGCGCATCCTCAACATGCGCCTTTCAGACACCGGCGAGCCGATCGAGGCGGACAAGACCTATACGGTCGGCGGCTGGGCCTCGGTGGCCGAGGGCACAGAAGGACCGGCCATCTATGACCTGATGGAGCAGTACATAACGTCGAAGGGCACTGTGAACGTGCCCGACGAACGGACAGTCAACGTTGTCTATTGAACGGTCGCGCAAGCGCGCGGCGTGCGCCAAGAATCGGCATTGACATGCCGAAGCATTGAGAATTCTGGATATTTCGACCGGATGCGGGAGGAACCATGTCAGACGAGATCACGAAAGAGGAAATGATGCTGGCGCAGCGCCGCGCCTTCCTGAAGGGCGGTATCGCGGCAGGCGCGGGCATGGCGGCGGCGGCGCTCTCCGGCGCTGCGGCGCGCGCCGAAGGCGATCCGTTGATAACCGAGTTGCAGGACTGGGCGACGGTTACCGGCGACGGCGTCGACGCCACGCCCTACGGCCTGCCGATCAGCTTCGAGGGCGATGTCATCCGTCGCAACGTGCCGTGGCTGACCGCAGACGTGATCTCCTCGATCAACTTCACGCCGATCCATGCGCTTGACGGCACGATCACACCGCAGGGCTGCGCCTTCGAACGCCACCATTCCGGCGCGATCGAACTGAAGAAGGAAGACTATCGGCTGATGATCAACGGCCTGGTCGACCAGTCGCTGGTCTTCACCTATGACGATCTGGAGCGCTTTCCGCGCGAGAACCATGTCTATTTCTGCGAATGCGCGGCCAACACCGGCATGGAATGGGCCGGTGCGCAGCTGAACGGCGCGCAGTTCACGCACGGCATGATCCACAACATGGAATATTCCGGCGTGTCGCTGCGCACCCTGCTAGAAGAGGCCGGCCTCGGTGCGGCGGGCGACCTTGCGGATAAATGGGTCTATGTGGAAGGGGCCGACGCCTCCTCCAACGGCCGTTCCATCCCGATGGCCAAGGCGCTGGATGACTGCCTGATCGCCTTCAAGGCGAATGGCGAGGCGCTGCGCAAGGAACATGGCTATCCCGTCCGGCTCGTCGTGCCGGGCTGGGAAGGCAACATGTGGGTGAAGTGGCTCCGCCGCATCGAGGTGACGGCGAACGCGATCGAAAGCCGCGAAGAGACGTCGAAGTACACCGACACGCTCGCCAATGGCACATCGCGCAAATGGACGTGGGTGATGGACGCAAAATCCGTCATCACGTCGCCGAGCCCGCAGATGCCCATAAAGCATGGTCACGGGCCGCTCGTCATCACCGGCATGGCGTGGTCCGGGCATGGCCGCATCACCCGTGTCGATGTCTCCAAGGATGGCGGCAAGACCTGGGAGACCGCGCGGCTTGGCAACACGCAGGGCGCGACCAAGGCGCTGACCCGTTTCTATCTCGATACGACCTGGAACGGCGAGGAACTGCTGCTGCAGTCGCGCGCCATCGACGAGACCGGCTACGTTCAGCCGACCAAGGCGCAATTGCGCGAAGTGCGCGGGCTGAATTCGGTCTACCACAACAACTGCATCCAGACCTGGCATGTGAATCCTGACGGGACGGCGGAAAATGTCGAAGTTTCTTAATTCTCTCCTTGCTGCGATCGCCCTTCTGGCCCTGTCCGCGACGGCGCAGGCGGCTGACGCCGAGGCCGGGGCCAAGGTGTTCAAGAAATGCGCCGCCTGCCATGCCGTGGGCGAAGGCGCGAAGAACCGCGTCGGGCCGATCCTGAACGACATCGTCGGCCGCAAGGCGGGCACGGTGGAAGGCTTCAAGTATTCGCCGGCCATGGTTGCCGCCGGCGAAGGCGGCCTCGTCTGGAATGACGAGTCGATCGCTTCCTACATGAAGGATCCAAAGGGGTTCGTTCCGAAGAACAAGATGGCCTTCGCCGGGCTGAAGAAAGACGATGAGATCGCCGATCTCATCGCCTATCTGAAGACCTTCTCGGCCGCCGGGGCGACGGAAGTGGCGCCGGCCGCAGCGCCGGCGACCGAAACCGCTTCTGCGCCCACAGAACAGGCTCCTGCCGCCGAGGCGACGCCGGCCGCAACCGCGGCCGAGACGGCCGGGATGGTGAAATCGAAGGGCAAGTTCGGGATCGGCCGGCAGGCGACCGACGCCGAGATCAAGGCGTGGAACGTCGATGTGTCGCCGGACGGAACCGGCCTGCCGGAGGGCTCGGGTTCGGTGGAGGACGGCGAGGGGCTGTTTTCCGAGCACTGTGCGGCCTGCCACGGCGAGTTTGCCGAAGGTGTCGATAACTGGCCGAAACTGGCGGGCGGTGAAGACACGCTTGCCGACGACGATCCGCTGAAGACGGTCGGCTCCTACTGGCCGTATCTGTCGACGACATGGGACTATGTGCACCGGTCGATGCCGTTTGGCGGCGCGGGCGTATTGTCAGACGACGAAACCTACGCCATCGTTGCCTACATCCTTTATTCCAACAACCTTGTGGATGAGGATTTCGTGCTGTCGAAGGAGAATTTCCTCGATGTGAAGATGCCGAATGCCGGGGGGTTCATCGTCGACGATCGCGCGGAGACGGAATACTCGAAGTGGCGCGCCGAGCCCTGCATGACGAATTGCAAGGACGACGTGAAGATCACCAGGCGGGCGACCGTGCTCGACGTGACGCCGGACGGCGGTTGAGCAGCGCCTGAACTGGTGCTCTTCGCAACAAC
>CALMYO010000290.1 GCA_937873685.1 uncultured Paracoccaceae bacterium | reverse complement strand
CCTGACGGATATGCGCCTTGGCGTAGGTGGTCTTGCCGGCGCCGTCCGGCCCGGCAAGCAGCCAAAGCACCGGTCTTGCCGCCAACTTCGCCTCGCCCTTTCAACCGCTGCGCCAAACCCCTATCTACGCCGCCACAGCAAGGAAAGCCACCGACACATGACCTCATTCTCCCCCCGCGAGATCGTCTCCGAACTCGACCGCTACATCATAGGCCAGAACGACGCCAAGCGCGCCGTCGCGATTGCGCTGCGCAACCGCTGGCGCCGCCAGCAATTGGAAGGCCAGATGCGCGAGGAGGTGATGCCGAAGAACATCCTGATGATCGGGCCGACGGGCGTCGGCAAGACCGAGATCTCGCGCCGCCTCGCCCGGCTTGCCGGCGCGCCGTTCCTGAAGGTGGAAGCGACGAAGTTCACCGAGGTCGGCTATGTCGGCCGCGATGTCGAGCAGATCGTGCGCGATCTCGTCGAGGTTGGCATCGGGCTGGTGCGCGAGAAGAAGCGCGAGGACGTGAAGGCCAAGGCGCATGACAATGCCGAGAACCGGGTGCTCGACGCGCTTGTCGGCGCGAGTGCGAGCCCGGCGACCCGAAACGCGTTCCGCGCCAAGCTGCGCGACGGGCAGCTGGACGACAAGGAAATCGAGATCGAGGTGTCCGACACCGGCACGGGTGGCATGCCGTCCTTCGACATTCCCGGCATGCCCGGCGCCAATATCGGCGTGTTGAACATCAACGACATGCTGTCGAAGGCGCTCGGCCAGGGCCGCAAGAAGACCGTGAAGACCACCGTCAAGGAATCCTACGAGATGCTGGTCAATGACGAGTCCGACAAGCTGCTCGACATGGACCAGGTGACCGCCGAGGCGCTGAAGGCGGTGGAAAACGACGGCATCGTCTTCCTCGACGAAATCGACAAGATCGCTGCGCCGGAGCGTTCCTTCGGCGGCGGGGTCAGCCGCGAGGGCGTGCAACGCGACCTGCTGCCGCTGGTGGAAGGCACCACCGTCGCCACCAAGCATGGGCCAGTGAAGACCGACCACATCCTGTTCATCGCATCCGGCGCATTCCACGTCGCCAAGCCGTCCGACCTGCTGCCGGAACTGCAGGGCCGCCTGCCGATCCGCGTCGAACTGAAGGCGCTAACGCGCGACGATTTCCGCCGCATCCTCACCGAGACCGAGGCAAGCCTGATCAAGCAGTATGTTGCGCTGATGGCGACCGAGGGCGTGAAGCTGGATTTCACCGAGGACGGCATCGACGCGCTGGCGGACATCGCGGTGGAACTGAACGGGTCGATCGAGAATATCGGCGCACGCCGCCTGCAGACCGTGATGGAACGCGTGCTCGACGACATCTCGTTCACCGCACCGGACCGGCCGGAGCAAACCTTCCGCATCGACGGCGACTATGTACGCGGCCAGCTTGGCGAACTTGCCAAAAACACAGATCTGTCGCGCTTCATCCTGTAGCAATTGCGCCGCAGGCGGGCGCTTATCGCATGCCTGTACTCGACTCACCGGCTTCGATTTCCTAAAGAATTCCTGAATTCGGTTTGACGGGGTTGGGTACGATGCGTCTTTGTGTGATCAAGGCGATCGCTTGGAGCATGGTGGCGTTCCTCAGCGCCATTGCTCCCGCTGGCGCGGTCACCAAGGTTCCGCCCGGCAACGTGAACGCCGAGCAACCGCCCATTCCCGGCGCATCGCAGCGGCGTACAAAGGCGCTGAAAACGACCTTCGACGCCAAGTACGCCAAGGTCTACGCGCTGCTGAAAGGCGACAAGAAACTGCGCGCCGCGATCCGCAAGGTCGCAGGGCAGTTCGGCATCGATCCTGTCCATATCGCCGGCGCCATTGTCGGCGAACACACCTACAACGTCGATGTCTACGACCGCTTGCAGACCTATTACGTCAAGGCGATCGCCTGGGTGAAGGAGGATGTGCGCTTCGAGCATGGCGGCGAAAGCGTCGACGATTTCATCCGCCGGCCGCAATTCTCCAAATGCGATGAAAGCGCAGGCAGCTATGCCGTGTGGACCTGTCGCGAAAATATCTGGAACAAGGCCTTTCGCGGCAAGACGGTGGATGGCGCGGCATTCCCGAATGACCGCTTCAGCGCCGTCTTCTTCCAGCCCTTCTATGCCGGGCAGACCTTTGGCATCGGCCAGGTCAATCCGCTGACCGCGCTGAAGCTGTCCGATACGGTCAACCGCGTCACCGGCCTGCCGAAGCTCAGCCACACCAACGGCAAGCGGTTGTACGAAACCATCATGAATCCGGACAAGACGTTGCCCTATGTGGCCGCGTCGCTGAAAACGTCGATCGACGCCTACCGGCGCATCGCCGATTTCGACATTTCCGGCAATCACCGCAACATTGTACAACACCGGCGGGGCGGAACAGCGCGCCGCGGCGCTCGCCGCCAAGAACCACAAGCGCGCCGCAGCCGGCCAACCACCGCTGCTGCCTGAGGAAAACTACTATGGCTGGCTCGTCAACGACCATGTCGACGAATTGCGCGCCCTGTTCTGAACGACCAGGCGAAACACCCGTCCGTGCGCGCTTGCCGAAGTAACCGGCTCGTGAAATAACCCGCCTTCAGAACAACGCAAGCGCCTGCTCCTGAAGAGTAACGGGCGCGAGGAGGGAGGCACCATGCGATATCACACGCCGTCGACATTCGAGGACGCGGCGCGGCTTGCCGCCGCCGCTTCGGGAGTGACACGTTTCCTCGCCGGAGGAACCGATGTGCTGGTGCAGTTGCGGTCCGGGATGGTCACCCCGGACAATCTCATCGACCTGAAGAAGATCGACGGCGTCAATGCCATCACCCGAACCGCCGATGGCGGCTGGCGCATCGGCATCGCGGTTTCGGGCGCGCGACTTGGCGCTAATGAGGAACTGAAGCGCGACTGGCCCGGCGTGGTGGAGGGGATGGAGCTTGTCGGCTCAACACAGGTGCAGGGCCGCGCGACGCTGGTTGGCAATCTCTGCAACGGTTCGCCAGCGGCCGACTCGGTGCCAGGCCTGATCGCAGCCAAGGCGAATGTGACCGTGACCGGACCGAACGGCGCGCGTGACATCGCGGTGGAGGATATTCCCGCCGGGCCGGGCAAGACGACGCTGAAACCTGGCGAGGTGATCTCGGCGATCATGTTACCTCCGCGCGGCAGGAATGGCGGCGATGCCTATCTGCGCTTCATCCCACGCACGGAGATGGACATCGCGGTGGTGGGCTGCGCCGTCAACTTGCGGCTCGACGGCGATCGCATTGTCGAAGCGCGCGTCGCACTCGGCGCTGTTGCGCCGACGGTGCTTCTCGTGCCGCAAGCAGCTGACGCCATCATCGGCACGGCGCTGGACGAAGCGGCGCTTGATGCTCTGGCGGCAGCAGCGCGCGCCGCCTGCAAGCCGATTTCCGACAAGCGCGGCACGGTGGAATTCCGCACCGATATCGCCGGCGTGCTGGCGCGCCGGGCCGCACGCATCGCATATGACCGCGCGAAGGGAGTGAACCAGTGAGCAAGATGCACGTGTCAGCGACCGTCAATGGCGAGGCGGTAGAGTTTTTGGCCGATCCGCGCGAGACGCTGCTCGATTGCCTGCGCGACCATCTCGGCCTGACGGGAGCGAAGGAAGGCTGCGGCACCGGCGATTGCGGCGCCTGTTCGGTGACGCTCGACGGCACGCTGGTCTGTTCATGCCTGGTGCTCGGCGTCGAGGCGCAGGGCAAGGAGATCGGCACGATCGAAGGCGTGGCGCAGGGCGGTGAGCTTCACCCGCTGCAGCGCAAGTTCATCGAGCATGCCGCGCTGCAATGCGGTTTCTGCACCCCGGGCTTTCTGGTCGCCGCCAAGGCGCTGCTCGACCGCAACGACAATCCGACCGAGACCGAAATCCGCTACTGGCTGGCCGGCAACCTTTGCCGCTGCACCGGTTATGACAAGATCGTGCGCGCCGTCATGGACGCCGCCGCCGAGATCAGGGGAGCTGCGTGATGAACAGGATGGACCGCTTCAGCGACTACAGGCTGGTCGGCCCCCGCCCCGACCGTCCGGACGGACTCGACAAGGTGACCGGGCGCGCCCGCTATGGCGCCGACGCCTATGCGGCCAACATGCTGTTTGCCGCGGTGCTACGCTCGCCGCATCCGCACGCCCGCATCAAGCGCATCGATACGTCGAAGGCTGCAGCGCTGGCCGGGGTCAAGGCAATCGTCACTCGCGCCGATTTCCCGACCGGTCTGACCGGCGAGGACTGGAACCTGCAGGAAAATACCATTGCCGGCGATGTGGCGCTGTATGACGGTCACGCGGTCGCGGCAGTGGCCGCCACGTCTTCGTTGCTGGCGCAGGATGCCGCGCGGATGATCGAGGTGGAATACGAGCCGCTGCCCTTCGTCATCGATGTTGACGACGCGATCAGGCCTGATGCGCCAGCGATCCGCCCCGGTTCGGCCGATCACTCGGTGCCGGAAGGCTCGCCGCCGAACGTGGTGCGCCATATCGAATTCGGCCACGGCGATGTCGAGGCCGGTTTCGCCGAGGCCGATCTGGTGATGGAAGGCAACTGGAAGACCGAGGCCACGCATCAGGGCTATATCGAGCCGCATGCCTGTCTTGCCCAGCTTGGCGAGGACGGCAAGGGCGAGATGTGGGTGTGCACGCAGGGCCAGTGGTACATCCGCCGCATGTGCGCCGCCGTGCTTGGCCTTGAAGCCGCGCAGCTGC
>CALMYO010000289.1 GCA_937873685.1 uncultured Paracoccaceae bacterium | reverse complement strand
CGACGCGCGAGATCGCCGAGCGATTGGCGGCGGTGTCCAAGCGCCTCGAAGACAAGGGGCATGCGCCGGAGGAAGTGGCGCTGTTCCTGATGCGCTGCCTGTTCACGATGTTTGCCGAGGATGTGAAGCTGCTGCCGGAGAAGAGCTTCGAGAAATTGCTGCGCGAATTGGCCCAGCGGCCGGAGCTTTTCGTGCCGGCGCTCGAACATTTGTGGAAGACGATGGACGAGGGCGGCTTTGAACCGCGTCTGATGCAATCGATCAAACGTTTCAACGGCGGGCTGTTCAAGAATCGCCGCGCGCTGCCGTTGGATTCCGACGGCATCGCCGAACTGGCGATTGCGGCGAGTCGCGACTGGTCCGATGTCGAGCCAGCGATATTCGGCACTCTGCTGGAGCGCGCGCTGGACCCCCGTGAACGCTCGAAACTGGGGGCGCATTACACGCCGCGCGCCTATGTGGAGCGGCTTGTGGTGCCGACCATCATCGAGCCGCTGCGCGCCGATTGGGAAGTGGCACAATCAGCGGCGCAGGAGCAGATCGCTGCCGGCAAGCCCGGCGAGGCTCGCAAGATTCTCGGCGCATTCCACCACCGTCTTTGCACGACGCGCGTGCTGGACCCCGCCTGCGGCACCGGCAATTTCCTTTATGTCTCGCTGGAGCTGATGAAAAAGCTGGAAGGCGAAGTGCTGGAGGCGCTGGAAGGCACCGAAGCCGATATCGGTTTCGGCTTCGAGGGAGAGACGGTGAACCCGGCGCAATTCTACGGGCTGGAGCTGAACCCGCGCGCCGTGCCGATTGCCGATCTCGTGCTGTGGATCGGATATATCAAATGGCAGTTGAAGACGGTCGGGCTGAACGGCATCGCCGAGCCGGTGCTGCATGCCTATGGTACGATCCGCCACCAGGACGCGATCCTGGCCTACGACCGGCAGGAGTTGCTGCGTGACAAGAACGGAAAACCGCTCAGCCGCTGGGACGGGGTAACGAAAAAACTGCATGCGATCACCGGCGAGGAAATCCCCGATCCCGACGCCACCATCCCGCTTTACAGCTACGCCAACCCGCGCCGGGCGAAATGGCCGGAGGCAGAATTCATCGTCGGCAATCCGCCTTTCATCGGCGGCAAGGACATGCGCGCCGAACTCGGCGACGGCTATGCGGAAGCCTGCTGGAAAGCGCGGACGCACATGCCGGGCGGGGCCGATTTCGTGATGCATTTCTGGGACGAGGCGGCCGACCGGCTGGCGCGCAAGGGCACGACAAAGCTGCCAAACCCGCTGATCCGCTTCGGCTTCATCACCACCAATTCCATCACCCAGACCTTTTCGCGACGGGTGATCGAGCGCCACCTGGCGGCCAAGGAGCCGGTCAGCCTCATCTACGCCACGCCGGACCACCCCTGGATGAAGGCGGCGGACAAGGCGGCCGTGCGCATCGCCATGACGGTGGCGCAAAGGGGCGAGCACGAGGGCGTGCTGGCCGTGGTGAAGCGCGAGGCGGACCTCAACACCGACGCGCCGCAGGTGGAACTGGACAAGCGGGAAGGGAAGATCACGGCGAAACTGACGCTGGGCGCCGATTTGGCGCAGGCGCGTGAGCTTGTGTCGAACTCGGAGATTTCGAGCCGAGGCGTCGTGCTCCACGGGAGTGGCTTCATTGTTACCCCGCAGCAGGCCGTGGCACTGGGGCTCGGCAAGGTGCCGGGGCTGGAGAAACACATTCGCCAATATCGGCACGGACGCGACATCGCACAGCGGCCGCGCGGCGTGATGGTGATCGACCTATTCGGTCTTGACGCTAAAGAAGTGCAGGAGCGCTTTCCGGCAGTCTATCAACATGTGCTCGATAATGTGAAATCGGAGCGCGACCAGAACAAACGCGAGAGCCGTCGTTTGAACTGGTGGCTCTATGGCGAAAACATTCCGACGCAGCGTCCCATGCTGTTTTCGCTCCCCCGCTACATTACCACCATCGAAACCGCCAAGCATCGCTTTTTCCAGTTTCTGGATGCAAGTGTGCTGCCGGACAACAAGCTGGTGAATATCGGCCTGAAAGGTGCCGCGCCCTTGGCCGTGCTGTCCTCCACGTTGCATGTGCAATGGTCCATCGCCAAGGGAGGATGGATGGGTGTCGGCAACGATCCAACCTACCTTAAAACTCAAACCTTCGATCCCTTCCCGTTCCCGGCCTGTGTCACCGATACGTCCAACCCCGCGCTGACGAAGCGGCTGGAAGAGCTGGGCGAGCGGCTGGACGCCTTCCGCAAGGAACGCCTCGCCGCCCATGATTTCCTGACCATGACGGCGATGTACAATGTGCTGGAGCGGGTGCGAGAGCTGACGCAAGGCGCAAGTGGCGACAAGGCCGCCGCGCAAGACCTTGCGACCGGGGAAGAACGGGCGGGACGTGAGGCTCCATTCTCCCCCCTTGCGGGGGAGATGTCATCGAAGATGACAGAGAGGGGTGAGGACGGCCCCAAGGCGCCCCCCTCTGCCCTGCCGGGCATCTCCCCCGCAAGGGGGGAGACAGGCCAATCGCCAACGCCCCCGCCGCTCACGCCCGCCGAACGCGACATTTACGACGCCGGGCTGATCGCCATCCTGAAGGATATTCACGACGAGATCGACCGCGCGGCGTTCGAGGCCTATGGCTGGCAGGATCTCGGGCAACGCCTTGTCGGGCGGCCGGGCGCGACCATGCCTTCGCCGCACAAGAGTGCCGACCAGGATGCGGCCGAGGAGGAATTGCTGAAGCGCTTGGTCGAGTTGAACATCGAACGGCAAAAGGAAGAGGCGCGCGGGATCGTGCGCTGGCTGCGCCCCGACTGCCAGATTCCGAAACTGGCCGGAAAAATCGCCCGCCCGGAAGATGGCGAGCAGACGTCGGCCGAGTTGATCGTCATCCCGGACAAGGACAAGCCGAAATGGCCGTCCGAACCTTTCGACCAGATCAGGATGGTCAAGGACATGCTGGCAAAGGCCCCTGCCCCGGCGACACCCGGCGAGATTTCGGCGCTGTTCACCGGCGGCAAGAAAAGGGCCGAGCGCGTCGCCTCCATTCTCGACCTGCTGCGCGAAACCGGCGGCGCGCGCCAGTTGGAGGGCGAGACGCGCTATTTCGTGGCGCGCTGACAGCCCGCAAATCAAAACCCCGCCGGTTGCCCGGCGGGGCTTCAAATCTTTGGTCGCAACTGGCGCGTATTGGCGCCCTGCCCCGTCACTGCAGGACGATGCGGCCTTCCACCTTGGCGTCGACAGTGCCGAGTTCGCGCACATGCACCATCACGTCGTTGGCGATCAGCTTGCCGCCCAGCGCATCGATGATCACCTTGCCGCCGGCAAGCGCGGTGTAGCCGTCGCCGCCGCCCAGCATGTAGTCGTTGGTAGCGACTTTGTAGGTGGCAGCCAGGTCGAGCGGCTTGTCGCCGACCATGACGGAGACGACACGGCTGCCGGCCGGCTTCTTGACGTCGGCCACCACCTTCATGCCGGCGATCTGCGGGAAGCGCCCTGCGCCGTCCTCGTGCTTGGAGAAGCCGTTCTCCATCGCATCCCACACCTGCTGGCCGGTCACCTCGGTCATCACGGTGACGTTGCCGAAAGGCAGTTCGGTCAGGATGTCCTTGCGAGTGATCTCGGTACCGGCCGGGTATTCGCGGTCGGCGCGGATGCCGCCGCCATTGGCGATGGCGATGTCGGCGCCGGTCGCCTTGATCATCGCATCGGCGATCAGATTGCCAATCGCCGTTTCCTGCGTGCGCACCACGTTGCGGCGGCTGTCGAGCGGGCTCGCCAGCTTTCCGATGACGACGTTCATCTCGTTGTCGAGTTGCTTCAGGTAATCGTCGACGAGCTTCTGGGTTTCAGGATCTGGCTCCACAGACGCGGTGTCGATGAAGCGGAAGTTCGGCTCCCACTTCACCGTGCGCTTGCCATCCTTTTCCTCCACCGTCACGTTGAGGTCCACCGGCACCAGGTGGTTCGCCTCGGTGGAGGTTTCGACATAGGCGGTGATGCCGTTATAGGCGACCGCAAGGCTGTGGTCGTCGCCCGACAGGATGACGTCGAAAGCCTTCGATGCAATCATCTTCTGGTCGTCGGAGTTCGGGGCCTGCACCACGCCGACCACGATGTCAGCGCCATCGGCGCGGGCCTGCTTGGCGGCCGCGATTGCCGACTCCGCCGTCGGGCCGAACTTGAGGTCGCCTGTCGACGCAACCACCGGCGAAGTGTCCTGCGCAACCGGGATGAGTGCGACCTTGACGCCTGCGATTTCCTTCACCGTCACGCCGCCAAGCCCCTCGACCGGCGAGCCATCGGCGTTGGTGATGTTGATCGCCGCCCAGGGATAATTCGACATCTTCATCTTTTCGGCGAAGTTTTCCGGACCGAAATCGTATTCGTGGTTGCCCGGTACGGCGAGGTCGAACGGCACGACATTCGTCATCACCACCATGTTCTCGCCCTTGTCGAGGCCGCTCATCAGCGAGGGCGACAGCAGGTCGCCGTCGAACAGGTAGAGGAAATTCGGGTTGGCAGCGCGCTCGGCGCGGGCAACCGCGTTGAGCCGGGCAAGGCCGCCGCGCTTCTTGCCGCCCTCGAACTTGTAGACGTCGCCGACGCCGAGCAGCGTGATCTTGACGGTTTCGGCCGAAGCCACCGTCACGCCCATCGCGGAGGCGAGAAGCACCGGCAACAGGCGTCGGGTGAAGGATTTCGCAAAAGACATGGGGAAACTCCTCTGGTTTGGCAGGCTGGCCGTCATGGCGCGGATTTCGCATGCGGCGCCGATCCGGCGACACCACGGCAGTTGAACCCCTTTTGGCGACGCTTTGCAACGGTTCGATGACAATTGCGACGCCATCGTTGTCTGTCGCGCAGTCGCCCCGCAGGCATCGCGGCAACAAAGGATCAACCATACCGCCATGCCAAATTGCGACATGTCGCTTTTGCATGACTGTTGTTCGCTTTTGCCTCTGTTGTGCAGTGCACAAAGCGCCTATATGCAGGGTCAAGAGCCGCCCGGGATCAGTCACACCGGTCGCGACGGGACAACAACAACGCCCGCACGATGCACCTGAAAACCGCGGCTCCGTGTGAAACCCTTTGCATGGAGTTGCAACAATGAGCCTTCTGAAGTCCCTCTTCCGCCATCATCCCGCCGTCGCCAACAGCGTTACCGTGCATGAACGCGCCCGTTTTGCCCGCACCATGCCGGGCGAGGTCGCGGCGCGCGCCGGCAGCCGCTTTGGTTGGGTTGGCTGACCCCCCCCGACCAAGAGCCGAAAAGCCCGAGCCCGCCGTTGCCCCGGCGGGCTCATTCTTTTTGTGGCGCACAAAAGCGCCTGTCTTCGCAATCAGGCCAGATACATGAAAGCGGCTGTCGCCGTAGCGACAAGCTTGCCGCCGGTGGCCGGGCGCATTTCGGCGCGCACGAAGGCCATGCGCTTGCCGTTCGATTCGATCTGGATGCGCAGCGCGACATCGGCCGGCGGCGCCGGGCGGATGAAATGCGCGGTCAGGTCGACGGTCGTCACCATCCGGAATTCGCCGTTGACAGCCGAAAGCGCCAGCACCGACGCCGTGTCTGCCGCCGCCATCAGCGCCTGTCCGCAGATCACCCCGCCGCCATGCACAAGGTCACGATTTTCCGGCAGCAGGAAATCGGCGCCGTTCTCATCGACCTTGATCGTTCGCAGCCCCATCGCCTTGATCCATGGCGCAAACATCTGGTGCTGGATTGCGTCGGTCTCGTCTGGCGTCAGCATGCCTGTCCCCTCCATCTCGCATGGAAAGTGAGCAGATTCATGCCTGTGCCGCAAGCTGTTCGAAGGCGGCGCGCATGTGGTCGGCCGCGGCCAGCACGGCCGGGCCCGCGTCGGGCCTCACCTTCATCGCCAGCGCATAGTTGCGCAGCGCCGGAAGCCCCTCGCGCTCGCCCAGCACGCACATGTCGTTGCCGACGAAGGACCGCGGCAGCGGCGCGATTGCCAGATCGGCCATGATGGCGGCGCGCTGGCCCGAGGTGTGCGAACTCATGTAGGCGACGCGGTGCGAAATGCCGGAGCGTTCCATCGCCTCCAGCGCGCCGGCCCGCCAAACGCAACCCTCTTCCCAGACTGAAACTGGGATCGGCTGGCGCAGCCAGGCGCTGCCGCCCCGCGCGCCGGCCCAGACGAGCGGCTCCACCAGCACGATTTCCTCATCCGCCGCCGCCGCTGCCGTGTCGCAGGTCACCAGCGTCAGGTCGAGCGTGCGGCTCTCCATGCGCCGCATCAGGTTCACAGTGAGGTCGATCACCACGTCCACCATGATGTCGGGATGGCTGACGGCAAAACGCTTCAGCACATCGGGCAGGATGCGCTCGCCAACGTCGTCCGGAGCGCCGAGCCGCACCACGCCGGCGATGTCAGGCGTAACGAACTTCGACACCGCCTCGCGATTGATCGCCAGCAGGCGGCGCGCGAAGCCGAGCAGCATTTCGCCATCCGGGGTGAGCGTCACCGAACGCGGATCGCGCTGGAACAGGCTGCGGCCAAGCTGTTCCTCCAGTTTCTTGATCTGCATCGACACCGCCGAAGGCGTGCGAAACACCGCGTTAGCGGCGGAGGTGAAGGATTGTGTCTCGGCAATGGCCACGAAGGTTCGCAGCACATCGAGTTCCAGCAGCGGGGTCGGGTGATTGAGCGGAGCGTTCATGGCAAGCCTTCAATTTCTCTGAATTCAGAAGCCAATCCAATTCGATTGATTGAACGACGGATCGGCGTAGATGTCAACACAGAGGGTCGCGACTGCCTCGAAACATGAAGACGAAAACATCGAAAGGAACGACCATGTCAACCATCACACTCACCCTGCCCCGCGGCGCACAGGCCTCGGCTTCGCCTGCCTTCAACCGCGTGCTCCGCGCCCCGATGCTCGCTTTGACCGCAATCCGCGCCTGGCGGGCGCGTCGCCGGGAACAGCGCGAAGCCCGCGACGCCTTCGCCAACCTGATATCTCTCGATGACGCCATCCTCGACGATATCGGCATCAGCCGCGCCGACGTGATCTGGGGATTGCGCCAGCCGCTCGACATCGACGTCGCGCGTGTGTTGAAGCGGCAGCGCGGCTTGCGCTGATGCCATATGCTTTCAAAGACAAGGCCGGGCGGCCCGCCGCCCGGCTATCCTGTTTCCGTCGTGCGCTGAAATGATCGTTTCCCACAAGAATCCGCTTGATTTCCCCGTGATGCGCTGATTTTGTCGCGCAATTGCCGACCGGATCGTGGCCTGGCAGCGACATGGGTGGTTTGGCGTTCGATGGCCGTTCAATCGACAAGTACGCGCGAACCGGCGCGAAACGTGGTTTTCTTTCTTGTTCCGGAGTTCACGCTGATCGCCTTTGCGGCTGCGATCGACCCGCTGCGCAGCGCCAACCGCATGCTGGGCTACGAAGCCTATCGCTGGCGGTTGTCGAGCCTCGATGGCAAGCCGGTGCGCGCCTCGAACAACATCGAGATCGCCGTCAACACGTCGCTGGATGACGAACGCCGGTTGATGCTCGGCAAGGAACGGCCGACGATGGTGTTCGTCTGTTCCGGCATCAATGTCGAAAAGCACGTCAACAAGACCGTTTCTGGCTGGCTGCGCGAGGAGTACAGCCGCGGGATCGCGCTTGGCGGCCTGTGCACTGGCGCGCACATTCTCGCCGCCGCCGGGCTGCTTTCGGGCAAGCGCTGCGCGATCCACTGGGAAAACCTGCCGGGGTTTGCCGAAGCCTTCCCGAAGGCGAATGTGTTCTCCGACCTGCTGGAAGCCGATTCCAACATCTACACCTGCGCCGGCGGCACCGCCTCGCTTGACATGACGCTGATGTTGATCCGCGAGGATTTCGGCGACGCCGTCGTCAACCAGGTCTGCGAACAGGTGCTGACCGACCGCGTGCGAAGCCCGTCGGACCGCCAGCGCCTGCCGTTGCGCGCGCGGCTTGGCGTGCAAAATTCAAAAGTGTTGTCGATCATCGAATTGATGGAGGCCAATCTCGGCGAACCGTTGTCGCTGGTGGAGATCGCCGGCTATGTCGGGCTGTCGCGCCGCCAGATCGAACGGCTGTTCAGACAGGAGATGGGGCGTTCGCCCGCGCGCTACTATCTGGAAATCCGCCTCGACCGCGCCCGCCATCTGTTGATCCAGTCGACAATGCCGGTGGTGGAAATCGCAATCGCCTGCGGCTTCGTCTCCGCCTCGCATTTCTCCAAATGCTACCGCGAACTTTACGGCCGCGCCCCGCAGCAGGAACGTGCGGACCGCAAGCAACTGGCGGCGTGACGATTGGGCAATTGGCAGTTCGACGATTTATTCGCCCGTCGCGGTTTCGAGATCGTAGCGCAATTCGCGCTGAACAGATACGCCAAGCGTCTCCAGCGGCTTCAACACGCTCTCGTCCTCCACCGCTACCGAAAGTGACAAGCGACGCGCATTGTCGACGAAAAGCCTTCCGTGTTCTTCGGAGAACGCCTTCGCCGCGGCATGTACGTCGGACGTGGGTGACTTGAGCTTGAAGCGTTCCATCTCACGACTTTCAGACTTGCAAATGTTCATCCGAGCAACACCGATGTGGCGCTCGCGTTGCAATCAATCAACCCGGCTCCTTGGCATTCATGGGCAAAACCAAGATCCGAAGCCGATTTTCTTATCGTATCACGGATTTCCTCCGCCGTCATATCCGGAGCCAGTTCCCACATCTGCGCAGCGAGCCCGGCCACCTGCGGACAAGCGCCGCTGGTGCCCCAGCCGTCTTGAAGGACCTTCTCGCCTGACCCGTACAGGATTTTGCCGTTGCGCGGCGTCGGTGCGGTAACATCAGGTTTGGCGCTTGTTCCCGGATCGCCGAAATGTTGGCCTTTGCCACGACTCGAGTAGAACCACATCGCCCGGTCGAGGTCGCAAGTCGCCACAGTCATCACATCGTTGCGACATTTATGCAGCCATATCGACGTCGGTGCACAGCGATCTGGTTGTCCACCTGCAAGCTGGTGGTAATTGCCGGCGCTGAACGCGACGAAAACACCAGCCGCTATCGCATCGCCCAACGCCGGCAAGAAGTCGGAGTTCGGATCGGGAGTCGGGGCCATACCGGTTTGCACGCCAAAACTGTTGCTGGCGACAATTTTTTCGCCGGCTTCCGCCCGTGTTACAAGAAAATCGTAAATTGCCGCCAGTTCGCTATCGTAGAAATGGCTGCGGCAGGCATAAAGTCCCGCATCCGGCGCGACGCCGACATAATTGCGGCCATTGGCTTTTGAAGCGGCCGCAATCGTCATGCACATGGTGCCGTGGCCCTGCCAATCGGTCCATGGATCGGCTCCTATCACTGCCCAACCGCCCTTGCGGCGATATGCCGGAAACTCACTGTGACGACCGTCGACGCCGGTATCCACAATCGCAATCGAAACGCCTTTTCCTGTAGCGCGCGCATGAACCTTGTCGGCTCCGATCATCGAAAGGACTTCGGGCAGCGACGCCTCGGTTGCGGATTCCGCGACAAAGCTGAACACCTCTTCATCTTGCTCCAGATCGTATTTTACATCCTCGACAACCTCGGCGCCGAACTCACGGGCAAGAAGGTCAACACTGCGCACCGCTGTCTCGCCTAACACGGATTCGAGTTCGATGGGAGCCGACACCGAAAGTGACAAGCGCTTCTCATTGATCACGACTGTGTCGACGGACGGGCTTTCGAACGCCAAGGCTGCTTGCATGGCTTCTCTCGCCGGAAATCTCAGCTTCAATCGCATCGGCCGCCTCCCTGAAAACTCTCGCCAAGGTTACGCGCATTCGCAACCTCCCACAACCGAATTTCTCTCTCTACGCTCCCTTTGGTTTCATGGCGGCAGGCTCGGTAACAGTCGCTTTGTTCACCCCGTCAACGTCCGGCGTACCGCATCGGCCCAGCCGGCGATGGCCGTTTTGCGCTCTGCGGCATCCATGCGCGGCTCGAACCGGCGGTCGCGCGCCCAAGCCTTGGCGAAGCCGTCACGGTCCAGCCATACGCCGGCTTTCGAACCCGCAAGCCAGGCAGCGCCAAGCGCCGTCGTCTCGAGAACCGTCGGCCGGTCGACCGGCGCATCGAGAATGTCGGCGAGGCGCTGCATCGTCCAGTCCGAGGCGACCATGCCGCCATCGACGCGCAGCACCGTTTGCGCCTGTCCTGCCCCCGGCCAGTCGCGGCGCATCGCATCCAACAAGTCGCGGGTCTGGAAGCACACGGATTCCAGCGCCGCGCGCGCGAATTCGGCTGGGCCGGAGTTGCGTGTGAGACCGAAGATCGCGCCGCGCGCCTCGGCGTCCCACCACGGCGCGCCAAGCCCGGTGAACGCCGGCACCAGATAGACGCGCTGGTGCGGATCGGCCTTTTCGGCAAGCACGCCGGAATCGGAAGCCTGGCCGATGATGCCGAGGCCGTCGCGCAGCCACTGCACCGCCGCACCCGCAATGAAGATCGAGCCTTCCAGCGCATAGGTGGTCTCGCCACCGAGGCGGTAGGCGATGGTCGTCAGCATGCGGTTGTTCGACGGCACGCGGTCGCGCCCAGTGTTCAGCAGCGCAAAACAGCCGGTGCCATAGGTCGATTTCATCATGCCTGGCTCGAAGCAGGCATTGCCGATGGTCGCCGCCTGCTGGTCGCCGGCAACGCCAAGGATCGGGATTGTCGCGCCGAACAGCGCCGCGTCGGAAACGCCGAAATCGTCGGCGCAATCCTTCACCTGCGGCAACATCGCCGCCGGTATGTTCAGGATCGACAGAAGTTCCTGGTCCCAGCGGTTTTCCCCGATGTTGTAGAGAAGCGTGCGCGACGCGTTGGTGGCGTCCGTCACATGCGCCTTTCCGCCGGTCAGGTTCCAGATCAGCCAGGAATCTATGGTACCGAAGCAAACCTCGCCGTTTTCTGCCCGCGCGCGAAGGCCGGCAATGTTGTCGAGCAGCCAGGCGAGCTTGGTGCCTGAGAAGTACGGGTCGAGCAGCAGCCCGGTCTTCTGCGTGAAGGTCTGTTCCAGCCCGCGCGCCTTGAGGTCTGAACAGAGTGCGGCGGTGCGGCCATCCTGCCAGACAATGGCCCGGGGCAACGGCTTGCCGGTCGCCCGGTCCCACACCCCTACCGTCTCCCGCTGGTTGGTGATTCCCATCGCCGCGATTTCAGCTGCCCTGACGCCGGCCTTGTCGATCGCCGCGCGGCAGGTGGCGACCACGCTTTGCCAGATTTCCTCTGCATCGTGCTCCACCCAACCGGATTTGGGGAAATGCTGGGTGAACTCCTGTTGGCCAACACCGGCGATGCGCATGTGTTGATCGAACACGATCGCGCGCGAGGATGTGGTGCCCTGGTCGATGGCGAGAATGGCGGTCATGGCGGCGGAACACCTGGTTTTCGTGGTACCCCCACCCCTGACCCCTCCCCTCAAGGGGGAGGGGGATGGCGGGCCTCCTGCCCTGTCGCTCGTCTTCAGCGCCAGCCTTCCCCTCCCCCTTGAGGGGAGGGGTCAGGGGTGGGGGTAATTCCAAGATCATGAACGGCGATCTCCCGCCGCGCAACGGACGCAATCAGGCCGGGGCGTTTCCGCCCCGGCCGTCATCACACAAAGCTCACTGCCAGCGCTTGATGATTTCCTCGTAAGCGATGGTCTGGCCGGGCTCTTTTTCGTTTTCGAGCTTCGCCTTCGGGCCGTTCTCCTTGCCGAGCCATTCGGACGGATCCTTCGGCTCGTTCAGACGCGGGCCGCAGCCGCCGTAGACATTGGCCGCCTCGTCGGCCTGCTGCATGCGGGCCATGGTGATGTCCATCTCTTCCGCGAGACGGTCCATTGCCTGCTGCGGCGTGAAGGCGCCCGAGTTGACGTCGCCGATCTGCTGCCACCAGATCTGGGCCAGCTTCGGATAGTCCGGCACGTTGATGCCGGTCGGCGACCACCGCACACGGTCCGGCGAGCGGTAGAACTCGACAAGACCGCCAAGCTTCGGCGCGCGTTCGGTGAAGCTCTCATGCCGCACAGTTGAGTCGCGGATGAAGGTAAGGCCGGTGTGGCTCTTCTTCACGTCCACGGTCTTCGACACGACGAACTGCGCGTAGAGCCATGCGGCCTTGGCGCGATCGGCCGGAGTCGACTTCAGGAACGTCCACGAACCGGCGTCCTGGTAGCCGACCTTCTGGCCATCCTTCCAGTACGGGCCGTGCGGCGAAGGCGCCATGCGCCACTGCGGCATGCCGGCGTCGTCCACCGTATTGTTGCCTTCAGACTTCGGCTTCACCATGTCGGCGGTGAAGGCGGTATACCAGAAGATCTGCTGGGCGACGTTGCCCTGGCTCAGCGCGGGCAGCGACTGGTAGAAGTCGTAGGATGCGGCAGCCGGCGGTGCGTACTTGCGCAGCCACTCGTCCCACTTGGCGATGGCGTAGACCGAGGCCGGGCCGTTCGCCTCGCCGCCGCGCGACACCGACGCGCCAGCCGGGTTGCACGACCCCTTCTCCATGCGGATGCCCCACTCGTCGATCGGCACGCCGTTCGGCTCGCCGACAGAGCCGGTGCCGGCCATCGACAGCCAGGCGTCGGTCATGCGCCAGCCGAGGTCGGGCGCGCGCTTGCCGTAGTCCATGTGGCCGTAGATCTTGACGCCGTCGATTTCCTTCACGTCGTTGGTGAAGAATTCGGCGATGTCCTCATAGGCCGACCAGTTGACCGGAACGCCGAGATCGTAGCCGTACTTCGCCTTGAACGCGTCCTTGAAGTCCTGCCGGTCGAACCAGTCCTTGCGGAACCAGTACAGGTTGGCGAACTGCTGGTCAGGCAGTTGGTAGAGCTTGCCGTCCGGGCCGGTGGTGAAGCTCTTGCCTATGAAATCGTCGACATCGAGACCCGGGTTGGTGACGTCTTTCCAGTCGCCGGCCATCGCGTCGGACAGGTTGTAGGCCTGCTGCAGGCGCGAATGCGTGCCGATCAGGTCGGAGTCGTTGACGTAGCCGTCATACAGGTTGCGGTTGGTCTGCATCTGCGTCTGTACGGCCTGCACCACTTCGCCCTCGCCGAGGATCTGGTGGTTGACCTTGATGCCGGTGATTTCCTCGAACGCCTTGGTCAGGACCTTCGATTCATAGTCATGGGTCGGGATGCCTTCCGACAAAACGTTGATCTCCATGCCCTGGAACGGCTTTGCAGCGTCGATGAACCACTGCATCTCCGCCTTCTGCTCATCCATCGAGAGCGTCGAAGGCTGGAACTCGTCGTTGATCCATTTCTCGGCCGCTGCCATGTCGGCGAGCGCCTGCGTGGCGCCTCCGAGCAGGCCGATCACGGCGACCGAAGCCATCAGTTTCATTTTCATGGTCATTCCTCCCATGCGGTTGCGTTGCGCCCGTCGCCGGGCCGTGATCCCCACCGCCGGCGCGACGCCGGTTGCGGGGCCTTTCGTCGTTCCGCCAGCAGCTTTCACCTCCGCCACTGCCGGAACGATTTCGTTGCGCACTTCAGACCTTGCGGAACACCGCAACAGCCCAAAGCACGCACAAGACAGTCGCCCACCACACCGGCAATTGGTCAAGGCCAGCCAGGCGAGATGGATGTAGGCGGAACCGAGCAGCGTGATGAACAGCCGGTCGCCACGGGTGGTGTCGAGGCCGAGCACGCCGTGGCGCGGGCTGCCGCCCGGCCGTGCGTATTCCCACACGCTCATCGCGATCAGCATCGCGGCGATGGCGATGAAGAAGGTCGCTGTCTGCCAGGTCCAGGCCATCCAGGAGAGGTCGAAATCCATGGTTCACACCCTCCCCAGGGCAAAGCCCTTGGCGATGTAGTTGCGCACGAACCAGATGACGATGGCGCCCGGAATGATCGTCAGCACGCCGGCCGCCGCCAGCAGGCCGAGTTCGTAGCCCGAGGTGGAGGCGGTGCGCGTCATCACGGCGGCGATCGGCTTGGCGGCGACCGAAGTCAGCGTCTTTGCCAGCAGCATCTCCACCCAGGAGAACATGAAGCAGAAGAAGGCGGTGACGCCGATGCCCGAGGCGATCAGCGGCA
>CALMYO010000288.1 GCA_937873685.1 uncultured Paracoccaceae bacterium | reverse complement strand
GCCAGTCGACATAGCCCGGGTTGAGTTCAAGCGCCTGGTCGTAGAGGGCAAGGCCCTCTACAAAGCGCGCCACCTGATCGAAAACCTCTTTGAAAAACTCAAGCGTTACAGGGCCATGGCGACACGCTACGACAGGTGTTTCCCGGCGCTATCCAGCTCGCAGCTTCAGTCATCTGGCTCGATTGATGACTCTGGCCAGTCCTGAGATGCGTGGTCAGTCTTCCATGTCGGACAGGCGGCGTTCAGGTTGGAAACACCATTGCGCCAGCCAGATCGCGCCGCCGGCGACGCCGAGAAAGACGGTTCCGGCGATCGGCGAACCGCCCGGACCGAAGGCTGCGAGCGCGGCCGCGCCGGCGCCAAGGCCGAAACAGGCGATGACGAAACCGGCGAGGCGATAGGCAAGCTTGCCCGCAGTCCGGTCAATCCGGTCGCCCGCCCTTCGTATTGTGTCGTTGATTGCCATGACCTTGAACCCTGGGCGCTTGGTAGCCCGGGGCCGGTTAAGGAGTGCTTACAGCAACTCCCTACCGTAACTCGCGCCGCAGGATCTTGCCGACATTGGTTTTCGGCAGTTCGTCGCGGAAGACGACGTGCTTCGGACGTTTGTAGTTGGTCAGCCGTTCGGCGCACCAGGTCTTGACGCCGTCCTCTGTGAGGTTCGGGTCCTTGCGCACAACGAACAGCTTCACCACCTCGCCGGAATGCTCGTCCGGGGCGGCAACGGCCGCCGCCTCCAGCACGCCCGGATGGGTGACCGCGACTTCCTCCACCTCGTTCGGATAGACGTTGAAGCCGGAGACGAGGATCATGTCCTTCTTTCGGTCGACGATCTTGGTGTAGCCGTCCTCGTTCATGAAGCCCATGTCGCCGGAACGGAAGAATCCGTCTGCGGTCATCACCTTGGCCGTCTCGTCCGGGCGGTTCCAGTAGCCGGCCATCACCTGCGGACCGCGGATGCAGATTTCGCCGACCTCGCCAAGAGGCAGGTCATTGCCGTCATCGTCGCGGATGACGATGTCGGTGGAGGGGAGCGGCAGGCCAATCGTGCCGGTGAAGTCGTCGGCGTCGAACCGGTTCGCGGTGGCGACGGGCGAAGTCTCAGACAGGCCGTAGCCTTCCGAGATGATGCAGCCGGTTGCTTCCTTCCAGCGGTCGGCGACAGGCTTCTGCACCGCCATGCCGCCGCCGAGCGTCAGCAGCAGGGCCGAATGGTCGAGCTTGCCGAAATCGGGATTGTTGAGCAGCGCATTGAACAAGGTGTTGAGGCCAGGGAAGATGTGGATGCGGTGCTTGCCCAGTTCCTTGACGAAACCCGGAATGTCACGCGGATTGGGGATCAGGATGTTGTGGCCGCCCTGCTGGATGCCCATCAGCGCGTTCACGGTGAGCGCGAAGATGTGGTAGAGCGGCAGGCAGCAGATGTAGTTCAACTGCTCCGGCCGCGACTTCTTCGCGTAGACCGCCTCGACCCAGAGCGCGTTCTGCTCCACATTGGCGATGATGTTGGCATGCGTCAGGGTCGCGCCCTTGGAAACGCCGGTGGTGCCGCCGGTGTATTGCAGGAAGGCGACATCGGAGGGTGCGATCTGCGACTTGTTCGGCGCTGATCCGCCCGCAATGGTCGCCTTGAATGGGATGTGGCCCGGGAGATTCCAGGCCGGCACCATCTTCTTGACCTTGCGCACGACGAAATTGACGATGTGGCCCTTGAAGCCCATCAGGTCGCCCATGGTGGCGACGATCACATGCTTCACCTTCGTATTGGCCACGACCTTCTGGACGGTGGACGCAAAATTCTCCAGCACGACGATGGCGGTAGCGCCGGAATCCTTCAACTGGTGTTCCAGTTCACGCGGCGTGTAGAGCGGGTTGACGTTCACAACGGTCAAGCCGGCGCGCAGGATGCCGCCGATCGCCACCGGATACTGCAGGATGTTCGGCATCATGACCGCGACGCGGTCGCCCTTCTTCAGCCCCTTGCCATGCAGGAAGGCGCCGAAGGCCGACGACAAGGCGTCGAGATCCGCGTAGGTCATGGTCTTGCCCATGCAGGAGAAGGCCGGGCGGCCGGCGTACGCCTTGAACGCCGCTTCCATCAGGCCGGGCAGTGTCGGGTGCTTCGGCGCGGCGACCTCAGCCGGCGTGCCGGGCGGATAGGACTTGAGCCACGGTCGTTCGACACCAGCGGCGGATGCGCTTGCATAGACCATCGAATTCCTCCCGGACAGCCCCGTTCCAGAGCCGGTTTATCGCACATTGCTTGGCGTCAGGCGCGCGCGCCATACGCCGAAAGTTGTAGTTTCGGCTGTATCGCGACATCGTTTGCCACGCAAGTATCGCAGTTGACGTAAACGTCAAAAAAAGCGGACGCGCCGCGGGAGAACCGGCGCGTCCGCTTGCGGACCGGCGACAGGCGGCTGCCCGCCCCGGCCAAACGGAGATCAGCCGAAATCGGCCGCGTCGATGGCGCCGTCGCCATTGCGGTCCATGCGCTTGAACCAGACTTCGGAGAAGCCGATGAACTCGGCCTTCCCGATGCGGCCGTCGCCATTGGCGTCGATCATGCCGCGATTGTGCATGCCCTGCTCGGCCTGGAAGAACCAGCCCATTCCGCGCCCCTGACCCATGCCATGGCCCTGGCCTTTTCCTTGACCCATGCCCTTGCCTTGACCCATGCCCTGGCCTTTTCCCTGGCCCATGCCCTGGCCCTGCCCCATGCCGCCCTGCATGCCCTTGGAGGCGTGTTCGTTCTCGCGCATTTCGTCCATCAGTTTCAGTTCGTCGTCATCGAGCACGCCATTCTCGTTGGCGTCGAAGGCGGCAAACACGGATTCGCGCCGCTCACGCACCTCGGCGAGCGTCACCTTGCCGTCGCTGTCGAGGTCCCAGTTCGACATGAAATGCTCGCGCATGTCGTCGCCGCCGAAGGCGGCCGGAGCGACGAGTGTGCTGGCGAGCACGGCGGCTGCAAATGCGGGAATGATGCGTTTCATGGTTCCTCTCCTTGAATCGGGATTCGATTTCACATCAGTAATATGGGTGCAATTATGCTCATATACAAATTAACTAATGTACATGATCGCGGAGACGCCATGCCGCACTAAGCGGTGATTGTAACCGTCAGCCTGATGTGCAAAACCAGCACCATGGCGCGCGGCAGAAGTTTATTTTCGCACATGCGACGCGACGCCGGCGCGTTTTCCGCGCTGGCGCTGCTGTTGTTGCTGCTGTCGTCGTTGCATGCCCTTGCAGAAGTGCGGTCGCTCGGTTCGCCGAATGCCGGCGTCATCTGCAACACGTTCGGCGTTGCCCGCGACCCCGGTGGCGCGCCGCTGCCTGCCGGTCATGCCGACGATTGCCCGATGTGCCTCGCCGGCGCCTGCGCCTCTGCCGCGCTGGACAGCGTCGCCCCGGCGACGCCCGCGCGCAATGTGACGGAAACCGCCGCCAGCTGGCTGTCGCCGCTTTCCATCGCGCCGCGCGCATTCTTAGTTCAGCGACCCGGCATACGCGGTCCTCCCCTTTCGGCCTGAGATGAAGCCCGCGCATTCGCGCAACCATCTTTGAAACCCGAAAGGAACCGACATGCGTTCTCATTTCCGCGGCGCCTGCATGCGCCTGTCCACACGTCTCTCCACCCGCCTCGCCTGCGAAACCGCCTTTGCCTGTGTGCTCACGGTATTTGCGCTCTCGCCGGCCTTCGCCCATGCCACGCTTGAAGCGGACAGCACCAAGCCCGGCGCCTACAAGGCGGTCATGCGTATTCCGCACGGCTGCGGCGACAAGCCGACCGACAGCGTACGCATCGACCTGCCCGAGGGCTTCATCGCCGCCAAGCCGATGCCGAAGGCCGGCTGGACGGTCGAGGTGGAGTCCGGCGACTACGCCAAGACCTACGACTATTTCGGCCGCGAACTGAAGAGCGGCCCGAAGGCGATCGTGTGGAGCGGCGGTAGCCTGCCGTCAAACTTCTACGACGAGTTCGTCATCAGCGGCCGGATCGCCGATGTCGCAGAAGGTGAAACCCTGTTCTTCCCTACCACGCAGACATGCGATGTCGACACGGTTTCATGGAGCGAAATCCCCGCCAAGGGTCAGGATCCGCACGCACTCGACCATCCTGCGCCCGGCTTGCTGATCCTCGCCTCCAAAACAGCCGCGGCCGGCCACGGGCACGGAAATGGCCATGGTGGCCACATGCAGATGGCATCGGACACAACCGCATCGCCGGCGCATGACAGCGTTGCCCCTGTCATGGCCGGCGATCTCGTCATCACCGGCTACTGGACCCGCGCCATGTTGCCCGGCCAGCCGGTCGGCGGCGGCTTCATGAGCATCGCCAACAATGGCGCTGGCGACGACCGGCTGATCGAGGCAGCGACCGACGCCGCCGGCCACATGGAGTTGCACACCATGGAGGTGGTCGACGGGGTGATGAAGATGCGGCAACTCGCCGACGGCATCCCCGTTCCGGCTGGCCAGACCGTCGAACTCAAACCCGGCGGGCTGCATGTCATGTTCATGAACGTGCCGACTCCGTTCGTTGAAGGCGGCATGGTGAAGGTGACGTTGACCTTCGAGAAGGCCGGCAAGGTCGATCTCGTCATGCCGGTGATGCCGCGCGACGCGAAGGGCATGGGCAACGGCCACGGCGGCATGAAGCACGGCGCGCTCGATGACAAGGGCGAGATCGAACGCGTGTTGAAGGCGCAGTTCGAAACGCCGGCGAACCGCCTCACTGTCGAGCCGGTGACGGTGCGCGGCGACTGGGCGGTGGCGGGCTGGATGCAGGATGGCCGCGGCGGCCGCGGCTTGCTGAAGCGCGGCATGCATGGCTGGTCGGTTCACATGTGCAGCGGCGAGAGCCTTCGCCAAGCCGCCGCGCTTTCATCTGCAGGATTGGCGCAAGCCGATGCCGAAGCGCTCGCAGCAGCGGTCAACGATGCCGAGAAGGCGTTGGCGGCGGACCGCATCGCCCTCCTCGACAGCTTCGACGGCACCATCATGATTGGCGAGGGCCAGGCGCACGGTCACGCGCACAACTGAGCAAGACGGCGCGTCAGGCGCCATCCAGCACGTCGCGCAGGAACCCGGCCAGGTCGTCCGTCACATGGTCGACCTGGTCGAACAGCCCTTCGGCGCGCATCGCCGAGAAATCATCGCCGAGATTGTTCGGCACGATCAGCACGGTGGCCATGCCGAGCGCCTTCGGCACGATGAGGTTGCGCGCCAGATCCTCGAACATCGCCGCATGCGCTGCATCCACCCGGTGCAGGGCGAGGAACTTGTGATAGGTCTCGCCCGCCGGCTTCGGCACAAGGTCTGCCGCGACGATGTCGAAGATCTCGTCGAAATGGTTGAGAATGCCGAGCGCCCGCGCCGTCCGTTCCGCATGGCCGCGGTCACCGTTGGTGAAGATGAACTTGCGCCCCGGCAGCGCCCGGATCGCTTCTCCCAGCGCCGGATCGGGCGCAAGCCAGGAGTAATCGATGTCATGCGCCTTCTGCAGGAAGTCGTCGGCATCGATGCCGTGCAGATCCACCAGGCCCTTCAGCGTGGTGCCATACTCGACGTAGTATCTCTTCTGCAGTTCGCGCGCTTCGTCCGCCGGAAGCTGGAGAAGCTCGCGCACATAGGCGGTCATGTTGGCGTCGATCTGCGAGAACAGGTTTGAGTGGTGCGGATAGAGCGTGTTGTCCAGATCGAACACCCAGTCCGTGATGTGCCTGAAGCTGCTTTTCATGTTTCAACTCGTGGGGTTGCGGCAATCCCGGCGCGGATGTTTACATTCATCGATACACAACTCCTGATATCAACAAGTTGTTCATGCTTGAGCGTTAGACGGAAGAAAACAGGAGTCCGATTTGACCCCCGTCGGCTTCAGGTCCTTTCTCGTCGGCACCGGCGCGCTCGCCTTTGCCCTTATCCTGATCTTTACAATGGTTCCGCTGCTTGGCGAACCGTTTCAGCCAAGCATGTTCATCTGCGCGGTGATCGGCTGCTATTCCATCGGCTCGCCGGTCGCCTGGTACTGCTTCCGTCAGGCCGATGAATTGAAGGCAGCGCTGACGCAGATGGAGAAGCTGCACGCCGAACTGGCCGAGGCGCATGCACGGCTGGGCGAGCGGGCCGATCGCGATGCGATGACGGGCCTGTTCAACCGCGAGGCCTTCCTCAGGCTGTCGCAGGAGCGCACCCGGAACGGCGCGCATGGCGCACTGCTGCTGGTCGACATCGACCACTTCAAGCGCATCAACGACACATTCGGCCACCTCGCCGGCGATGATGCGCTGATCGCGGTGGCGCAGACGCTGCGGGAAGCTGTGGGTGACGGCGGCCTGTGCGGCCGCATCGGCGGAGAGGAGTTCGGCGTGCTGCTCGCCTCTGCCGACGAGGCTGAACGCGTTGCGCAGGAGATCCGCAGTGCGGTGGAAGCGATCGGGTTCCACCCCGCCGCCGGCATCCGCCAACCCCTTACGGTCAGCATCGGCGGCGTCGCCGGTCGTGCGGGCGCAGTCGTCACCGACCTGTTCCGTAACGCCGACCGGCACCTCTATGAGGCAAAGGACCAGGGGCGCAACCGTGTCGTGTTCCGGGCCGCCGCCTGAGCAAATGCGGGATCGGTAAAGTTTTAACTTCAAGTTTTCACCGATTTTCAGGTCCGCATGCCTATCCTCGCCACAGCAGGGGAAGAATGGCGGCGCAATGCAATGAACGTGATAATGGGCAAGTCGGCGGCAACAGTGCTGCTTTGCATGGCGGTGACGACGGCGATCATGCTGACCGTGGCGCCGATCATGAACGAACCGATCAAGCCGGGCGCCTGGATCATCACCACCCTTGCCTCGACCTTGCTCGGCGGACCGATTTCCTTCTTCTTCTTTCGCCAGGGCGCGCGCTATCGCGCGCTGATCGGCGAGTTGCAGTCTTCCCGCGGCGAGTTGCAGAAGCTGAATGCGCTGCTGCAGGAAAAGACGTTGCGTGACGACATGACCGGCCTGCTGCGCCGCGAGGCGTTCTTCGACGAGATCGAAACGCGAAAAATGCGGCATTCGGCCGGCGCCTTGCTCATTCTCGACGCCGATCACTTCAAGTCGATTAACGACGCCTACGGGCATCTGACCGGCGATGACGCGCTGCACATGATCGTTTCAGCGATCCGCAACCATGTTCGCCAGGACGACATCATCGGCCGGATAGGCGGCGAAGAATTCGCGATCTTCCTGCCGGGTGCGGAGCCGGCGGAGGCGCTCGCCGTTGCCGAGCGCATCCGCGTGGCGATCGAGGTCCTGCGGTTCGAGCCCATTCCGGGACAGCGGCGTCCTCTCACCGTGTCCATCGGCGGGACGCCGATCTGGCCAGAGGCATCGGTATCGCAATTGATGCGTCTGGCGGACCGCCGGCTCTATCGGGCAAAAAACGGCGGCCGCAATCGCGTCGACTTCGGTTTCGAACAGCCCTTGGCGGCATAAGGAACTCAAGCCGGAACTGTCTTTCTCTGTCTGGCTTGCTGCCAAACCTCGCATTTTCGCCCGTTTTGCGGCATTGTCAGCGAATCGGGCGCGAAAACAGCCGCGCCGTGCAAAACGGAGTGCGCGCAGATGAAACCGGGCATTCGAAGCAAGCTGGCGGCGATAGTTCTTGGTTTGATTGCCGCACTGCCATGGACGTGGGCTGTTGCACAAACACCGGCCAAGCAACTCTTCGGCGGCAAGGATCTGCCGGTGGTGGCCAAACCGCAGGTGTTCGGATCCTACGCCCGCGGTTGCCTGGCCGGCGGCATGGCGCTGCCCGTCAACGGGCCGACATGGCAGGCGATGCGGCTGGAGCGCAACCGCCGCTGGGGCCATCCCGACATGATCGCCCTCGTCGAACGGCTGTCGCGCGAGGCTGTCGCCGACGGCTGGCCGGGCCTCCTGGTCGGCGACATTTCGCAGCCGCGCGGCGGGCCGATGCTCTCGGGCCATGCGTCGCACCAACTCGGCATCGACGCCGACATCTGGCTGACGCCGATGCCTGCCCGCACACTGACGCAAGCCGAACGGCGCGACATGAGTGCGATCTCGATGCTGAAGGGCGACACACTTTATGTCGATCCCAACCGCTGGACGGCCGCGCATGGCCGCCTGATCGCCCGCGCCGCGAGCTATCCGCAAGTGCAGCGCATCTTCGTCCATCCCGGTATCAAGAAGAAACTTTGCGAAACCTATGGCGCCAACAGCGCCAATGACGGCTGGCTGAACAAGGTTCGGCCGATCTACGGCCATCACTACCACTTCCACATCCGCATGCGGTGTCCGGCAGGATCGCCCGGCTGCAAGCCGCAGGAATCGACCGGTCGCGGCAACCAGTGCGGCGATGAACTGGCCTGGTGGTTCACCGACGAGCCGTGGCGGCCGAAGAAGAAGGATCCCAACGCCAAGCCGCCGCGACAGGTGACGCTCGCCGACCTGCCGAAGGCCTGCGCGGTGGTGCTGGACGGCCCTGCCCCGGCTTCGATCGACGAGGTCACCTATGGACTTGGCGGCGCGCCAGGCGCTGCGGCCCCATCGATCGCCGCTGCAGCGCCTGTGGCGGCAAGCGCAGGCCAGTCGGCGTTTCTGCCGGAGACCGGGCCGCTGCCGGGAGAGCGGCCGTGGTAGCGCGCAACACATGCCCCGCGGCCATCACGGGCAACAAAGGCGTACCGGCGCGCGCCTTGGACATTTCCAAATCCGCCGGCCTGTGCGATAGGGCGTCAATTGCCTGAACCGATTTAGTTCTGCGATCTCCGCTATCCTGTTCGATCGGCGGGAACCGCGCCCGAACGGGGGCGGCGGACCCCCCCCAGGAACCCCCCGGGTAGCACCGATGCCGAATAAACAGCCCGACGAAGCGACCCCGAATTTTCCGGTGCTGATCGGCGACATCGGCGGCACCAACGCCCGGTTTGCGATCGTGATCGACGCCAACAGTGAGCCGAAGCGTTTCGACACTTTCCCGACTGCACGCTACGAAACCATCAACGAAGGCGTCCAGACGGAGATTCTCGACAAGACGTCCCTTCTTCCCAAATCGGCGGTCATTGCGGTGGCGGGGCCGGTCGACGGCGATGAAATCCCGCTCACCAATTGTCCCTGGGTGGTGAAGCCGAAGACCATGCTGCACGATCTCGGCCTGACGGACATCGTGATCCTGAACGATTTCGAGGCGCAGGCGCTCGCGGCCGTCGCGCTCGGCGACGATTCGCTGGTGCAGATTGGCGGCGGCAAGCCCGACGCTTACGCAAGCCGCGTGGTGCTCGGCCCCGGCACCGGCCTCGGGGTCGCCGGCCTCGTGCACGCGCGCAACGCCTGGATTCCCGTCGCCGGCGAGGGCGGGCACATCGATGTCGGCCCGCGCAACGCCCGCGACGCGGAGTTCTTCCCGCACCTGGTGCCGATCGAGGGGCGGATTTCCGCCGAGCAGATCCTGTGCGGGCGCGGCATCGTTCATCTCTATCGCGCGATTTGCGCCGCCGATGGCGTCGAACCCTCGCTTGCGCTGCCGCGCGACGACGAGGAGAAGAATCCGCCCGATCCGGCGCCGGTGACTGCTGCAGGCCTGAAGAACGCCAATCCGCAAGCCGCCGAGACGCTGCGCACCTTCGTGCGCATCCTCGGCCAGGTGGCCGGCGACATTGCGCTGGTGTTCAAGGCGCGTGGCGGCGTGTTCATTTCGGGCGGCATCGGCCAGAAGCTGATCGAGGCGCTGAAATGGCCGGAGTTCGCGAGCGGCTTCGAGGACAAGGCACCGCATTCGCGCACGCTGATGGCGCCGACGCCGCGCTATGTCATCACCCATCCGACCGCCGCGCTGGAGGGGCTCGCCTGCTTTGCGCGCACCCCGACCCGCTTCGGCCTGTCGACCGAAGGCCGGCGCTGGCGGGAATAGGAAAGTCCGGCGGCGCACCGCATTCGCAGGTGATGCAATGCGGCCACAGGCCGACCGGTTCTTTCGCGCTATAGCCACCACCATGATGCGAGCAGGGAATCCGAGCGCGTGAGCGGGAATGGCGTCGGCCGGGGCCGGCTGGAGCTCGGCGAAATGGTGCGGCTGATGCGCCGGATCATCGCCGAGAACGGCCGCGACTATGCGCGGTCGTGGGCGCTGGCCGGCGTCTGCCTCGTGCTCGTCGCCCTGTCGACGGCGTTTTCCGCCTGGATCATGAAGGACGTCATCGACGAGATCTTCTACAAGGGCCGGGGCGACCTGATCCTGCTCATCGCCGGCGCGATTGCCGCCGCGTTCTTCATCCGCGGCCTTGCCTCCTACGGACAGGCTGTCGTGCTGGCCCGGGTCGGCAACGACCTTGTCGCCCGCTACCAACGCCGCCTGTTCGATCACCTGCTGCGCCTCGACATCGGCTTCTTCACGGATACGCGTTCCGGACAGCTTGCCGCCCGCATTTCCGAGAACGTCAACGGCATCCGCGATGTGCTGTCGATCACCATCACCTCGATCGCACGCGACTTGGTGTCGCTTGTGGCGCTGCTGGCCGTCATGATTTCGCAGGATCCTCTGCTTTCGCTGATTGCGTTGCTGATCGCGCCGCCGCTGTTGCTGACGGTCAGCTACATCTCGCGCCGCGTGCGCCGGGTGGCGCGAGAAGCGGTGACGCTGAATTCCCACGTGACCGGCACGATGCAGGAGGCGGTGCAAGGCATCGCCGTGGTGAAGGCCTTCACCATGGAAGAACAATTGAAGGCCAAGATCGGGGCGCTGATCGAGCGGGCGCAGAACCGCGCCGACAAGATCGCCTCCGTGTCGGAGCGCACGACGCCGATCAGCGACATGCTGGCCGGGCTGGCGATTGCAGGCGTCATCGCCTGGGGCGGCTGGCGCACCATCGCCTACCAGCAACCGCCGGGATCGATGTTCGCCTTCATATCAGCCCTGCTTTTCGCCTACGATCCGGCACGCCGGCTGGCGCGGCTGCAGGTTAATCTCGAGCGCGCCATGGTCAATGCGCGCATGATCTATGAAGTGCTCGACATCCGCCCGCGCCAGCGTGACCGCGCAGATGCGACCGATCTTGCGGTCGATGCCGGCGAAATCCGCTTCGAGCATGTGGATTTTTCCTACCAGCCCGGTTTTCCGGTGCTGGAGGATGTGAGCTTCACGGCCGGGGCGGGCAAGGTGACGGCGATTGTCGGCGCGTCGGGGGCTGGCAAGTCTACCGTGATTGCGCTGTTGCTGCGGTTTCATGACGTCGCTTCCGGCCGCATCAGCATCGACGGGCGCGACATTGCCGGCGTCACCAAGGCGTCGCTGCGCGCCAACATCGCCTATGTGTCGCAGCAGCCCTGGTTGTTTGAGGGCACGATTGCCGACAACATCCGCTACGGTCGCCCGGACGCCAGCGACGAGGAGGTGCGCGCAGCCGCCGCGCTCGCCCATGCCGACACGTTCATCCGCGAACAGGCGCAAGGCTACGACACACCGGTCGGCGAGACCGGTGCGACGCTTTCCGGCGGCCAGCGCCAGCGGCTTTCCATTGCACGCGCGATCCTGCGCGACGCACCGATCCTTCTGCTCGACGAGGCGACCAGCGCGCTCGACAATGAGTCGGAGAAGCTGGTGCAGAATGCGCTCGAAACCGTGATGCGGGGCCGCACCACCATCGTCATCGCACACCGCCTTTCCACCATCCGCAACGCCGACCGGATTGTTGTGCTCGATCACGGGAGGGTGGTCGAGGAAGGGGATCACGCCAGCCTTGCGGGGCGGCGCAATGGCGTTTATGCCCGCTTCAACATGCTGCAGGGCGGCGCGGAGCCGCACGAGGACAATCCTGCAACGGGCAGGACGGAGGGGGCGTTGCCATGACCAGCCAACCGATGCGCATCGCGGTCACCGGCGCTGCCGGGCGCATGGGGCAGGCGCTGGTGCGCGCCATCGCCGCGACGCCGTCAACGACGCTGACCCTTGCACTGGCGCTGGAGCGTGAGGGCGCCGACGCGATCGGCACGGATGCCGGCGAACTGGCCGGCGTCGGTCCTCTCGGCGTGCCGGTCACGGCGTGGAAAGGCCAGGCGCTAACCGGTTGCGATGCGCTGCTGGACTTCACCATTCCTGCCGCGACGCTGGCCTTCGCCAAGGCGGCGTCGCAAGCCGGCGTCGCCCATGTGATCGGCACAACCGGCTGCTCGGCCGGTGACGACGCGGCTATCGCCGAGGCGGCGGCGAGGACGGTCATCGTCAAGTCCGGTAACATGAGCGTCGGCGTCAACCTGCTGGCGGCGCTCACCGAGAAGGCGGCGGCGGCGCTGCCGCCGGAACTGTGGGACATCGAGGTGCTGGAAATGCACCACCGCCACAAGATCGACGCCCCGTCAGGCACGGCGCTGCTGCTCGGCGCGGCGGCCGCCGGCGGGCCCGGCCTCGAGCTCGGCGAGGCGTCGGTGCGGGTGCGCGACGGCCATACAGGGGCGCGGCCCGAAGGCGCGATCGGCTTTGCCACGCTGCGCGGCGGCTCGGTGATCGGCGATCATTCGGTGATTTTCGCCGGACCGCGCGAGCGGCTGACGTTGTCGCATCACGCCGAGGACAGGTCGCTGTTTGCCAACGGCGCGCTTGCGGCGGCGCTGTGGACACGCGGTCGCAAACCCGGACTCTATTCCATGCGCGACGTGCTGGGGCTTTGAACCGTGCGCTGCTGGATCGGCGTCGCGGCGGGCATGCATGCGGCGATCGCTCGCCGCGACGGCTTCTGCGCCTTTTCGCATGGTGAACGTACGGCGGTTTCGAAGGTTCTACCCGGCGATCGCGTCGCCTACTACAGCCCGCGCGAAGGCATGAAGGACGGCGCCGAAATCCGCGCCTTCACGGCAATAGGCGTGGTGCAAACGGGCGATCCGGTCGAGACCGAACTGATGCCGGGCGCGGTCGGTTGGATCCGCAAGTGCGCCTGGGCGGAGACGCACCAACAGGCCGACATCTACCCGCTGCTCGACCGGTTTTCGTTTGTGAAGAACCGCAGCCACTGGGGCATGCATTTTCGCAAATCGCTGTTTGAAGTTCCCGCTTCCGACTTTGCCCATATTGCCGAGGCGATGGGTGTGTCGGACTCCGATCTGGTTTCCTTAGCCAACAAAGGATAAAGTAGATGTCCGGAACACTCGTGCTCGTGCGTCACGGCCAGAGCGAATGGAACCTGAAGAACCTGTTCACCGGCTGGCGCAACGTCGACCTCACCGAACAGGGTGTCGCCGAGGCGAAAGAGGCCGGGCGCGTGCTTGCCGAACGCGGCTTCCGGTTCGACATTGCGTTCACTTCCGTATTGGTCCGCGCCGAGCGCACCTGCCAGATGATCCTCGACGGCGTTGGCCAGCCCGACCTCGAGACGATCCACGACCAGGCGCTGAACGAGCGCAACTACGGCGATCTCGCCGGGCTGAACAAGGACGATGCCCGCGCCAGATGGGGCGAGGAGCAGGTGCATGTCTGGCGTCGCTCCTACGACGTGCCGCCGCCCGGCGCCGATGGCGAGAGTCTGAAGGACACCGGCGCGCGCGTCTGGCCCTACTACATGACCGAAATCCTGCCGCGCGTGCTGCGGGGGCAAACCGTGCTGGTGGCGGCGCATGGCAATTCGCTGCGCTCGCTGGTCATGGTGCTTGACCGGATGTCGACCGACGCCATCACCAAGCTCAATCTCGCCACCGGGGTGCCGATGATCTACCGCCTCAAGGCCGATTCCACCGTCGCGGAGAAGGAAATCCTCGGCGACATGTCCGGCGCGCATTGATACTTACAGTAAGCATATACTTACTATAATGTGGCCCTAGGTCAGGCTGGAAAGGTTCAACTCCATGCAAACCCGCGTCTGCCGCCTGTACGACAAGCACGACATCCGCATCGAGGCCGATTCGGTGGCCGAACCAAGCGCGAGCCAGGTGCTGGTGGCGATCGGCGCCGGCGGCATCTGCGGTTCTGACCTGCACTATTTCCACGACGGCGGCTTCGGGCCGATCCGTGTGAAGGAGCCGATCATTCTTGGCCATGAGATCGCCGGAACGGTGCTTGCGGTTGGCGAGGGCGTCACGAACGTCAACCCCGGCGATCGTGTCGCGCTCAACCCCAGCCGGCCATGCGGCGCTTGCAAGTATTGCGACGCCGGCATGTTCAACCATTGTCTGAACATGCGCTTTTACGGCTCGGCGATGCGCTTTCCCCATGAACAGGGTGCTTTTCGCGACCGGATCATCGCCGAAGCGGTCCAGTGCGAACCGGTCGGCGAAGGCACATCGATCGCCGAGGCCGCCTGTGCAGAACCGCTTGCCGTCTGCGTTCATGCCGCCAGTCGTGCCGGCGATCTTGCGGGCAAACGCGTTCTGGTCACCGGTGCAGGACCGATCGGCGCGCTTTGTGCGGCGGTGGCGCGCCAGCGCGGCGCTACCGAAATCGTCGTCACAGACCTGCAGGACGCGACGCTCGCGATTGCCGCGCGCATGGGTGCGACACGCACGGTGAATGTTTTGCGCGAGGGCGACGCCATGGACGCCTACGCCGCCGACAAGGGCCATTTCGACGTGGTGTTCGAGTGTTCGGCCGCCGCGCCAGCCGTACGCACGGCCATCGCCTGCGTGCGGCCGCGCGGGGTGATCGTGCAGGTCGGCGTCACTGGCGACACGCCGGTCCCTCTCAACCTTATCGTCTCCAAGGAGATCGCCCTGACCGGCACGCACCGTTTCCATGCGGAGTTCGGCGAAGCCGTGCGGCTGATCGACAGCGGCGCAATCGACGTCAAGCCGATCATCACCGGGACCTACCCGCTGGAAAACGCGCTTGCAGCCTTCGAGGCGGCCGGAGACCGCAGCCGCTCGGTGAAGGTGCAGTTGAGCTTCACCTGAACGCCGGTTTCGCCTACCGCAAATCGTCCGGCAACAGCGCGTCCGGCATGTTCTGGTAGCAGACCGGCCGCAGGAAACGGCGGATCGACATTGTCCCGACGGAGGTGGCGCCAAAATTGGTCGAAGCCGGATATGGCCCGCCATGCACCATCGCGTCGCACACTTCCACGCCGGTCGGATAGCCGTTGGCGAGCACACGGCCGGCCTTGCGCTCCAGCACCGGCATCAGCGCTTTCCCCTGCGCCGTGTCGCCGTCATCCATGTGCAGCGTGCAGGTGAGCTGGCCTGACAGCGAATGCGCGATGCGCACCATCTCGTCGAAATCCGACACGGTGACAATGAGACCGAGCGGGCCGAACACCTCCTCGCCCAGCACGTGGTTGTCGAGCCAATCCTTGCCGGAAACGCGGTAGAGATAGGGGATGGCGTTGCGCAGGTCGCAGGTGGAGGTGAGCAGTTCGCGCACGCCGGCGGCGGCCGCCACGCGGTCGCGTCCCGCACGGTAGGCGCTGGCGATGCCGTCGGTCAGCATGGTCTGCGCGCCGACCGGCTGCAATGCCGCCACGGCCGCCGCTGAAAACGCCTCGGCATCCTCGCCCGCCATCACCACCGCGATGCCGGGATTGGTGCAGAACTGTCCGGCCCCCATGGTGAGCGATCCGGCCCAGCCCCTGGCAATCGCCTCGCCGCGCGCCGAGACCGCCCGCGGCAGCAGGAACATCGGATTGACCGAGCCGAGTTCGCCGAAGAACGGAATCGGATCGGGCCTGGCAGCACACAGGTCGAACAGCGCCTTGCCGCCGGCAAGCGAACCGGTGAAGCCGACGGCGCGGATCAGTGGATGGGTGACCAGCGCCTGGCCGACATCGCGCTTGCCGCCCTGGATCAGCGAGAACACGCCGGGATTGAGGCCGCAGGAGCGGATGGCTGCCTCGATCGCCTGTGCGACGATCTCCGCCGTTCCGGGATGCGCCGAATGGCCTTTCACCACCACGGGGCAGCCGGCGGCAAGCGCTGACGCCGTATCGCCGCCGGCGGTGGAGAAGGCGAGCGGGAAATTGGACGCGCCGAACACCGCGACGGGGCCGACCGGGCGCTGCACCAGCTTCAGGTCCGGACGCGGCAGCGGCTGGCGGTCGGGCAGCGCGGCATCGTGGCGACGGTCGAGATAATCGCCGTTGAGAATGTGGCTGGCGAAAAGCCGCAATTGCCCGGTGGTGCGGCCACGCTCGCCAATCAGACGCGCCTGGGGAAGGCCGGTCTCCTGCGTGCCGATCTCGGTGATGGCGTCGCCGCGCGCATCGATCTCGTCGGCGATGGCGTTGAGGAACGCGGCGCGCTCCGCCCGTGTCGAATAACCGTAGCTCCAGAAGGCTTCCTCGGCGGCTTTCACCGCGCGATCGACCAGTTCCGGCGTTCCGACCGAAAAATCATGCGCCGGCCCGTGTGCAGGTTCGGAAGAAAAGGTGGTCGCGCTGCCGGTCCATTCGCCGGCGATAAGGTGTTTTCCGTGCAGCATGGCGGTTTCCCTTTCGCGTATTCCCATGGCGTTCGCCGCTTCAATCGCCGATGTGGGCCTGCATGTCCACCGTACTTCAAGGCGGTGCGGTCCGCCAAAGGCTCAGGCGCCCGCATTTGCCCGTATGGGAGCATTTCCGCCATTTGCCGCTTGCAATTGGCCGGCTGGCGATTTACCTGACCGCCGAAACGCCGACAAGCGTGAACGCACCCGTAGCTCAGCTGGATAGAGCACCAGACTACGAATCTGGGGGTCAGAGGTTCGAATCCTTTCGGGTGCGCCAATGTTTTCAAAGACTAAGATCGCTTCAGAATCGTACCTCGGCTCTTCCTAGGCTGCGAAATGTCGGGCGTTGTGGCGATCACGCATGTTCCGCAAAGCGCATGTGGCGGCGTGTTGGAATGTGGCCGTGAACGATTTTCACAATCGCGCCATGACCGGTTTCCGGCGCGCCGCGCCGCAATCTTGCGCTATCACAACCGGTCCTGTGATCGACGAAACTGTCAGCGCCGACGGCCGGGAGACGGCTATCCCTCCGACGCTTGGTGATGTGGTCAAGGATAGTGCACACACAGTTGAGGTCGCGTCGCCATCGACTGTCGAACCCGTGGCCGCGCCAGAAAGCGGCTTAGCGGAGGGGATGCAGGGCGATGCAGGCGAACACAGCAGCGTGCAGGTGCATGCAGCGGCAAGCGGCGATCCGTATCGGGACTATCCGCTTTCGGTCGACGAGATCCGGTCGCGGCTGTTTGCGATCGGCATTTCCAAATCGAAGGACACCATCCAACGCTATTGCCGGGAAGGCACGCTCGATTGCGTCAAGCTTGGGATGCTGAGGCGCTTCCATGCGACGGAGGCTTCGGTCGCTTCCCTTATCGAGGCGTTGAAGAACGAGGTCGACAATCGGCGTGTTGATTGCCGATCCGCGCCTGCGCAATACCATTGGCTATCCGAAAAGTGTCTTTGCCTTCGACGCGGTGCTGCGTGGTAAAATCTTGATCGCCCGGTTGCCCCAGGGCCGGCTCGGCCTGCAGAAGACGCGCATGCTCGGCGCGCTGCTGCTGGCGCGCATCGATGCCGCCGCGCTGGCGCGTACAACCCGCACATCGTTCCACATCTACATCGACGAATGCCATCACTTCGCGACCGCCACGCCGATCGAGATGCTGTCGGGCATCCGCAAGTTCAACGTCAGCCTCACACTGTGCCACCAGTATGTCAACCAGCTGCCGCCGCGGATGCGCGACGCGGTGCTCGGCACGGTCGGCACGAAGATCGTCTTCCGCGTCGGCCAGGCCGACGCCGAGGCGCTGCGGCATGATTTTCCCGTCGACGGGCTGTTTTCCTCGGTCGCCGACACGCCGCCTTTCGGCATGCAGATCGTCACGCCGCATGAACGCGTGGCGATCGACCCGCCGCCGAGGAGCGGAGAAGGGAAGGACGGCTTCGTCGCCGACATCGCCCGGCGTACCGAGACGGCGCGCAAGGTGCGCAACTTCTCGCGCCGACACCATACGGTTTCGCGCAAGAGGGTGGAGGTGCGGATTGCAGCGCGGCAGGACGAGGCCCGCACCCTTGCCCTTCTTCGGGCAGATGGCTCCAAACACGTAGACCGACGCGGTGCGCTGGTCGTGGGGCGCAAAGGGGCGTGTTCCGCGTCTGGCCCAGCGGCGCGTGATCTTGTTCTTCTGGCCGACACGCGCTTCATCCTGCCACCACAGCTCGATTTCGACGCCTTGCGGCAGGCCTGCGGCGATGGCGGCTATCGCTTTGGGGAAGTTTTTCTAATAGCCTCCAGTTCGAATTCGTTCTGCGCATGGTGGCGCGGGCGCGCCGACAGTTTGGCAAACCCCAGCGCCTTGAGTTCGCGCCCGACTGTCGTCTCGTCCAGGCTGATGCGGAATTACTCGAATATCCATCGCGCCAGATCCTTGCGCCGCCATCTGACCACGCCATCGACCGCCGGTATCGGCCCGCGCTCGACGATTTTGGCCAGCGCCCGACGCTGCTCGTCGTTCAGTTTGGGAGTGTTGCCCGGCGCCTTGCCATTCATCAGGCCTTCAGGCCCGCGCGCGTTGAAGCGCATGACCCAGTCGCGAACGATCTGAAGCGTGACGCCGCCGACATGCGCTGCATCGCTGCGCGAACCGCTATCGTAAATCCCGGCCAACGCCAACAGCCGGCGCGCCTGAGCGGCGTCCCTTGTCGATTTGGCAAGCCCCCTCAAGGCCGAAGCGCCGAAATCATCACGAAGCGGGATCGCTGAACCCGTGGCAAACCTCCTGTTTGCCGCATCGATTGATACTCTCACCGTTTCGCAAAACCCACTTGAGTCAGCCTTCACGCTCGTTAGTATAACCGGCGTTCGAAAAACTTCCGATCGCGACCGGATTCGCGGAGCGAAACGGATATTTCAACAGCCTGCTAGATCAGACGCACTGGCCGCTCTTTACGCCGGGCGGTCGCAATGGAGTATGAACTGATGCGGTGGATGCCTCCCTCGCGTTGGTTCCTACGAAACCGTTGTGGCACATTCGATGTCGTCGGGTGGGGCATCCACCGCATCAGTTCATTTCCCCGATTGGAAGACGATACGGTTACAACCAGCCCAAACACGCGCATTGACAATTTTGCGTTGCGGAAATTTTGAGCGGTAGCTAGTGTTACTCCTCAATGAGGTTTGGGTGATCATGTCCCTACGCTACTTGAATTCGGCGAACGGCGTCGTGGACAGCGCCGGAAATGTCGTGCTGAAAATCATGTTTCGGGATCGCGAATACAACC
Source organism: uncultured Paracoccaceae bacterium (assembly GCA_937873685.1). Classification (GTDB taxonomy): domain Bacteria; phylum Pseudomonadota; class Alphaproteobacteria; order Rhizobiales; family Rhizobiaceae; genus CALMYO01. Next base: position 3,698 of record CALMYO010000288.1, on the reverse strand, counting down.
ACATTCGGGCCAATCTTTTTGCGAACGATGATGTATTTCACTTGGTCGCCCATAGCATAAGAGTTGTCGGCGACGATGGTAAAAAATATGGCGGCTGGAGGATCGTGGAAATCGACGAAAACGCGAGGCCGGTTCTGGATAGGGTCATCAAGCCGCTGCTCGACCGCGCACTCCAAGCTTATGGTTTGACAAACGGGTTTGGATCGGACGAGCCCATTTTTACAGAGTACCAGATTTCTTAAGGGGGTCGTCATGTCAACTGCGGAACTAATCGCGGCATTCGATGCGCATGTTTCTGCTGGAGGCGCAATTGATGCTAACATGATCAGCGGGATTGTTTCATCCGTATTTCCTGACAATGCCGCCTACCGTGTGGACGGCGCGACGTCGACGCTACTCTACTCCGGTACCGTTGGAGACACTGTCAGCGCGAACGACATCGCCATCAACATCGCCAAACAATCAGAGGGCCGGATCGCGATCATTGACAACACCGCGGTCGGTCAAGCGCTCGGCGGAAACTTGGAATTCGAGACTCACCTCGCCGAGACGATCAGGATCCGGGAGGGATTGTCGGGTGACGCGGCGATGGACAAGGCCAAGAACATTTTGTTCGGCGATCGCACGGATACCAATAGTCGCGGTGTCTGGGACAGCGTTTCGGACCGGTTCGTTTCCCAGGCGGAAGGTCCCGTCAAGACGATCACGCCGGATGCCTCCTCAGATGGCGTTTTTGCCAGAACCGAGATTTCTGCAGCAATAGATAATCTGAACATTCAAAGTATCGACGGAATTGACGCGAGCAGCCTGAGGGCGCAGGTGAACGCCGACATCGCAAAGGGTGTATCGCAGGGCCTTGCTCCGGAGATCGCAAGAGCGCAAGCGATCGATAACGCTCGGTTGGCAGTCTCCAATGCATCATACGCCACTTTCTACGAAGGGAACGTCGTTGTCGGCCAGACCGTGAGCTACGACGGCGAAGGGCGCATCGTCTCCAAGGATCTAACGGTCAACGTAAACGAGCACTTCTTCTCTGATGCGAACATCCGAGACGTCCCGGCGTTCAGCAACGATATCGTCGATCCAAAGTCAGGCTCGAAGCTGCTTGGCATCATAGACGATGCAAGGCTCGCCAGTTTGGCAGACGCGGCCAAATACCTGGAGCCGCTGGGCAAGGCGTTCGACGTGCTCGAAGCGGGACTGGGCCTCTACAACGCCAAGCAGAAATATGACGCCGGGGATCTGAACGGTGCGGGCCGAGTTCTGGCAGAGACTGGGGGCAGCCTGGTTGGAGGCGCGCTCGGTGCGACTGGCGCTATCGCTTTGGCCGGCGCTTTGGCGTTGACCGGGCCTGTGGGTTGGGTGGCAGCGGTCGGCATCGGTCTCGCAGGCGGTTACGTCGGCGGAGAAATCGGCACGGAAATCGGCGGCAGGCTTTATGACTGGCTCGGCGACAATCTGTCCGCGTTCGGTGAAAGCGTCGGCGATATCGCAGGATTCCTGGCGGACCTCGGCGAAGGCGCGAGCCGCGTCATCGACGGTGTCAGCGACGCGGCGTCGCGCATGGCGGAACGGATCGGCGAATTCGGCGAATCGGCGGTGCGCAACGCAATCGACGCGGTCGTTGATTTGCTGGATAACGCCTCGGAATTCCTTCCCGACATTTTGGAAGACGCACTCGGACTGGCCGAAGATCTCGCCGAGGCGCTTGGACCGCTGAAAGACAGCCTGCTCGATGGACTGCGCGACATGGTCGGCGACCTGCTTGACAAGTTCGATCTGGGCAATCTGTTCCTCGGCACACCTGACGATCAATCTGGTTTCACGGGCATTTGGTGTTGTGTGACGGTCGACAAGGCGGGCCGCTGGGTCGCCTATGAAAGCAGCGATCCCTTCATCACCAGCGATGACGCCAACGGAAAATCCGACATTTTCGTCTACCAATTGAAGGAGTTCGTCTACGAGATCGGGTCCATCCAAAGGGTGTCGATAGGATACGATGGACAGGAGGGGAACGGGGATTCCTTCAATCCGGTCCTGTCACCAGAAGGCGACTGGATCGCTTATACAAGTTTCGCAACAAACTTGGTTGTCGGCGATACCAATGACGCACTGGATGTGTTCCTCTCCGGCATAGACCTCGGTCCCGAACGGATCAGCGTGACGAGCGTTGGCGCCCAGGCGAACGGCGACTCCTATTTCGCCACTGTCTCGCATAACGCCGACGGGGTCGCGTTTGTCAGCGACGCGACCAACCTCGTGGCAAACGATACGAACAACGCTTCAGACATTTTCCTGCGCGATCGCTTGGCAGGCGAAACCGTGTTGATTTCAAAGAGCGTCACGGGTGGAGCCGCCAATGGCGATTCGACAATGCCTGCAATTTCCGCCGACGGCCAACGGGTCGCGTTTGTCAGCGCCGCCAGCAATCTCATCGCTTCCGATACGAATGAACGGCGCGATATCTTCATCCATGACCGTAGTTCCGGCGCGACCGAGCTCCTGACCCGTGGCCTCGGCGGTGCGCAGGCCAACGGCGATTCCTGGGCGCCGGTGATGTCCTCCGACGGCCGGTTCGTGGCGTTCTTTTCGGACGCGTCCAACCTCGTCGCCAACGACACCAACGCTGCTTCCGACGTGTTCCTGCTTGACCTGTACACCGGCGTCATCGACCGGGTCAGCGTTGCCGACAGCGGTGTCCAGGCAAATGGCGCCAGCGGCGGCGAAGCCGTGAGCGGTCCGGAGCCAGGCAATGCCTGGGGCCTTGCAGTATCGGACGACGGCCGGTTCGTTTCGTTCATCAGCCAAGCCTCGAACTTGGTGGAAAACGATACAAACAATCAGTCTGACGTTTTCCTGCGCGATCGTCTCGCGCAAACAACGATCCGAATAAACATGGCAAACGGCGTCGAAGCCTCCGGTGGGCCGCAAGGCAGCCACTACGCCGGCGCTGTGGCGATGTCCGGCGACGCTTCCGTGATCGGATACATTAGCGACGCGACCAACCTGCATCCCGGTGACGCCAACCCATTGGCCGACGTCTTCATTCTTGCCCAATCCGATCCAATCTCGGCGGACATCGGAAACGCCACTCCTGAAGTCATCACTGGCGCCGTGGGGAATCAGCTTCTCGCAGGCCTGGGAGGAGATGACACGCTATCCGGCGCTGATGGAGACGATCGGCTGTTTGGCGGCGGCGGCGAAGACGCGCTGGACGGTGGCGAAGGGGACGACAGCCTTGATGGCGGTCCCGGCGCCGACACGCTGATCGGTGGTTATGGAGATGACATTTACTTCGTAAACGATGATTTAGACCAGATCATTGAGGAGGCCTATCAGGGGGACGATGAGGTCCGAAGCACGATATCCATCTCAATCAGGCCAAACATCGAAAAACTGACGTTGCTCGGTTCAAACGACATTGATGCAACGGGAAGCGGCGGCGACGACCGTATCCAGGGTAACGCGGGCGCCAATCATATCGAGGGCGGCGCAGGTTATGACATTCTTTCCGGTGGCGCGGGCGATGACACGGTTTTTGGGGGGGGCGGAAACGACCGCATTCAGGGCGAGGCCGGCGCCGATACGCTCGATGGCGGCGGCGGCGGCGACACCTTGAACGGCGGGGGTGGAGGCGGTCGGGTTGGGGGGGGGAACGGGGATGAAGGGGCCGTTGGCGGGGGAGGGGGGGGTGGGCT
>CALMYO010000287.1 GCA_937873685.1 uncultured Paracoccaceae bacterium | reverse complement strand
CCAACGTCACGCGGCCCATGCGGTTGGTCACGCCGTCGAGACGCCAAAGCGTTCGTTGATGCGCCCCAACAGCCAGCCGAGGCTGAGCCAGAAGAACAGCGTCGTCGCCAACGCCGCCACCGCATATTCCGCGCCTAGCACCGCCGGCACATTGCTGGCGAGATCGGTTGGTTGCGGCGCGCCGAACACATGCGGCAGAACGATCAACGCCACTCCGACGATGCGAGCGACCGTTTCGAACCGCAGCAGGGCAAGGTACAGCCCTGCCGCCGAGGCGACCACGGTTGCGATCCACCACAGTTGTCGCAGGTGCAATTCGGCTGACGGGAATCCCGGCAGTTCCGGCGGCAGGCCAAGAGCCGGCAGCAACTGCGCCGCCAGCCAGCCGCAGGCGCCCCACAGCAAACCGTTCTGCGGCGTCACCGCGACGCCGGCGAGTATGCTGACCGCGGCGAGCAGCAAGGCAAACCCGGCGCCGGTCACCAGATTGGCCATCAGCGTTCCGGCGAATCGGCTTGCGCCGAAAAGCGTCCCGTTCTCTTTCATTTCGCCATGCGCATAGGCGACTCCCACTGGCGACAACAGCGACAACACTGACGGGCGCTGGTGCAGCGACGCGTCGTGCTGCGCCGCTCCATCACCTTCATACTGTTCAGCATGCAGGATCAGCGGCGTGACGCGGAGATACTGAGCCCCGGTCATCAGCACACCAGAAATCATGCCGGCCACCAGCGCGGCCAGCAAGAAACGGACAGCCATGGCGTTGATCCTTCAGTGGCAGGGAAATCCGTAGGCGTGACGGGTATCGTGGGCGGTATCGTGCAGCACCTGCGAATTCGCAAGACCCGCGCCCCACACCAGAAAGACGCCAAGAAACAAAGCGATCGACGCGGCGACCAGCCGTTGCGAAACGCCACTTGCCGCGATAGCGGCCGTCTTGTTGCTGACCATCACAACCTCCGTGTCCGGTCATCGGGGAAATACCCCGTAGTTTCGGGCACCATGCCCATCTCCGCCGGCAGGTCTCCTGGCTCGCGGGTCTACGGCTGCTTTCCCCCTTCCCGGTTGCCCAGTGGTTTTCGGAAAGCGCCTCGCCGCTCTACAGTCGCGGGGTCGGCTGCGATTGAGGCGCCCGGATTGGGTCCGCCCGTCGCATTCCCTTTTGATCCCAACAGCGTCGCCGCCGCGCGGGAACCATGCAGAAGCTCCTTTTTATGTTTCTGAAAGGCGGGCTGTCAATCCGCCCTGCGGCATCGCGAGACGCAATCCATACACAACCATTTATAGAGGCGACATCGAAATTAACCACGCTTGGGAACGGGACATTAGGAGGCATTCGCTATCGTTGGGTCACATACGCTAGCCCGCAGGCGGAGTTCATGTTCGACGGGTTCTTCAGAATCGACGACAAGCGCACGGCGACCGTGCGGGCGGCCATTGCTGCCCTGGTGATCGCCTATTTCGCGGTTTCCTCGGCGCGCCTGTTCTTCGGCATGACGATGCCGAACGTCACGAGCGCGATCGGCCCGGTGATTGAAGTATACGCCTTCGCATTCGCCGTACTGTTCGGCTTCCCGATCATGTTGGTGATCGCTGATGCTTTTCGGCGCTCTCACACACAGATCGTCGCGTTGCAGGAACGCGCTGACACCGACGGATTGACCGGGCTGTTCAATCGCGATGCGTTCCACAGTCGTATCGAAGCCTACCAGCTTGGAAAGCAGACAGAGGGCGGCGCATCGAACGATGCTCTGCTGATCATCGACGCCGACAACTTCAAGGCGATCAATGACACCTACGGGCATACGGCAGGCGACGCGGCGCTCAAGATGATCGCATTGTGCATCGATGGCAATTGCTTCGAGCGCGATCTCGTGGCGCGGCTCGGCGGCGAGGAGTTCGCCGTGTTCCTCAAGAATGCCGGACAGGAAGGCGCCCACCTCGCCGCGGAGCGCATCCGTCAGGCCGTGGAAGCCAACACGGCGCATTTCCAGCGCCAGTCGATACGCGTAACCGTCTCGATCGGCGCGACGCCTTTTCCGATCAACGCATCGTTTGAAGAAGCCTATCGCGCCGCCGACGCCCTGCTCTACCAGGCCAAGAACGCCGGGCGCAACCGGGTCGAAATCAGCCCTTTCATGAACCGCAGACCGATGCTGCGCGCGGTATCGTGAAAAGCCGGTCGAAATCCACGACCTTCTCCAATTCCGCCGCAATCTCATCCAGCGCCTGTTCCACCGTCGCAGCATGATCTGCGCCGCGAGACGCGATCCCGACAGCTTGCAGGCAGGAGCGCCGGAATGCGCCATTGCCGAAAATCCCGTGCAGATAGGTCCCGCGCACCCTCCCGTCTGCGGACGAGGCCCCGTCGGCAACGCCATCAATCATTGTAACGGGGCGCGCGCAGTCGCTTCCATGGGTGCGCCCCAGATGGATCTCGTAGCCCGCAAGCGGTTCGCCGCTCTCGGCGTCAATTGCGGCGACATTGCGCACGATCTTCTGCTGCGCCATTTCGGTTTCGACACCGAGCAGCCCAAGGCCCTGCGTCTGGCGGCCCCGCCCTCGATGCGCAGCGGACCGGCCACTGCCCTCCCCAGCATCTGGTATCCGCCGCAAACGCCGAAAACATGTCCGCCGCGTTTCAGGTGAGCGGTCAGATCCGCATCCCAGCCATTGGCGCGAAACCGCTCGAGATCGGATATCGTGGATTTCGAGCCGGGAAGGATTGCCAAGACCGTATCCGGCGGAAGGCGATCGCCCGGGCGCACGAAAGTCACGTCGACCTCGGGCTCCGCGGCGAACGCGTCGAACTCGTCGAAATTGGCGATGCGGTCGAGCACGAACACGCTCACGCGCTTGCGCCCGCCGCGCAAGGGCCGCAACCGCTCCAGTACAACCGAATCCTCCGCCGGCAATCGCGACGCAGCTTCAAGCCATGGCACGACGCCGAAACACGGCCAGCCCGTATGGCGGACGATCCCGGCAATCCCGTCGTCAAACAGGCTCACATCGCCGCGAAACTTGTTGATCAGGAAACCGGCGACCATGGACCGGTCTCGGTCGTCGAGAACCGCATGGGTGCCTACAAGCGAGGCGATCACGCCGCCGCGGTCGATGTCGCCGACCAGGATCACGGGCACGCCCGCCCGTGTGGCGAACCCCATGTTGGCGATGTCGCCGGCGCGCAGGTTGATCTCGGCCGGAGAACCGGCGCCCTCCACCAGCACGAGGTCTACTCCTTGCGAAACCTGCTCGAAGGATTGAATCACCGCATCGATGAGTTGCGGCTTCAGTTTCTGGTAATCACGGCCTCTTGCCTGACCCCACATTTTCCCTTGGACGACAATCTGGCTGCCATGGTCCGATTGCGGCTTAAGCAGTACCGGGTTCATGTGCACCGAAGGCAACAAGCCGCAGGCAAGCGCCTGTAACGCCTGCGCGCGCCCGATCTCGCCGCCGTCGTCGGCGACAGCGGCGTTGTTCGACATGTTCTGCGGCTTGAACGGGGCGACCTTCAGACCCAGACGGCGCGCGAGACGGCACAGCCCCGCCACAAGAACGCTCTTGCCGACATCGGAGCCTGTGCCCTGGAACATGAGTGCGCGAACCATGCCAGCGCGTTACGGCAAATCCGCTTTCAAGAAAAGCGACCGGGGTTGTCTGGCGGAACGATTCCGGCATTTGCTTCGCTTGCCGCCAGTGGAGCGAATTTGGCACTTGGCGCCCCTCTGAAGCAAGCGCCAAGAAGCCCACCACTGGTCGCCAAACGCCATTTCATCCCGGGTCAGAACCCGCTCTCGCGCAGCAGCACCCCGAAAACCTGCCGCGCCGCCCTTCGCGCGAGACTCTCAGAACGCCCTTCGAGAAAAACAGCGCCGCGCACCGTGCGCTGCGGCGTCGCCTCGGCTGGCCCTATCGTGCGAAGTATCGCCTGGTGATGATTGTTGCGCGCCACCATCGGATCGTCTCCCGCCGTTGTCACCGGCCCGCCATGGAAGTCGGAAAACATCGGCTCCACGATCAGGTTGCTGCCGACTGGCGAAAGGTCGACGAGCTTCACGCCTAGCCTGGCGAATTCCGGCTCCTCGGCGATGAAGACGCCCTGAGCCTCCTTCGCCAAACGGTCGAAATCGGTTGCCGCAACCAGCCCGACTATGCGCGGCGCAGAGTCCCCGGCGATGATCGTGGCCAGCCGGTCGGCCGGCGAGACCACGCGTCCGACGTGAATACGCGGGTCGTGCGACACGATGCGGCCGCCGAACGGCGCGCGAATGGTGAGGTCGTCCCGCTGCAGTTGAAGCCCATTCAACGCCTCTTCCAGGGCGGCAAGCCGGCCGAGCAACACAACCCGCTCCGAGCGATCGCGGTCATCGGCGGTAACCCGCTGCAGCCGCGCGCGGACAAGCGCGATCTCCATTTGTTTCTGCACGATTTCGTGTTCGAGCTGTGGCGCCTCGATCTGGAACAGGATGTCGCCGGTGGCGAAAACCGTCAAGTTGGCGACAGGCGCAACGACAATCTCGCCCGCCTCGGCGGCATGAAGGTGCAGCAGGTTGTCGAAGGACAACACCGCCGGGGCGCGCACCCTCCATTGCAACGGCGCAAAGGCGATTGCCAGAATGGAAAGGGCCAGCAGAACCGTTCGCATTGTTGCGAAATTCAAACGCATGCGGCTGCGCATCGTCCACCAGTTTTTCACCTCCCTTACCACCGGCATCGCGATGAAATAGCCGATCTCGATGGCAAACAGCACGATAGCGACCAGCTTGATGAAGAAATGATAGACGAGCAGCGCAATGCCGATAAACAAGGCCAGACGGTAGATCCATGTGGCGAAGGCGTGCGCCGTCACCAGCCGCCGCATGGCGGGCGTGGTCTCCACCGGCGCCGGATCGCCAAATCCGAACAGGAACTCGCGCAACCGCCACCGCGCCAGCGCAAACCCGCGCTGGTTCAGGTTTTCAAAGCCGATCGCATCGCTGAACGCATAATAACCGTCGAATCGCATGAAGGGATTGAGATTGACGGCAAGGCTCATCACCCAGGAAACGGCGGCAAGCGAAAATGCGGCGTCGCGAGCGAAACCATCCGGAAGGAATGCCCAGGCCAAAGTCGCCCAGGCGGCGATGGTCAATTCAGTTGCGACGCCCGCAAGGTCGATCGCCAGGCGGTCGCGTCGTTTCAGCCGCCAGGCGCCGGTAGTGTCGGTGTAGAGCACCGGAAACAGCACCATGAAAGCGACGCCCATGGTGGGCACCGCCACGCCCCGCTTGTGGCAGGCGAACCCGTGTCCGAGTTCATGCAGCGATTTCACCGCGACCAGGGTGAGAGCGTAGATCGCCGCCCCTTCGAGCGTGAGAAACGCCTTGAATGTGGCGGTGAACTGGTCCCACTGACGCTGGACGAGATAGAGCCCGCAAAATGCGGCCAGCATCGTCAGGATGAAAAAGGTCCTGCTGAAAAACAAGGCTGCGGCGGGCCACATCGTTGTAAGCAGGCGCTGCGGCCGCAGCAGCGGAATCTTGAAGAAGAGATAACCGTGCGTCGCCGCCGAAAACAGGTTTCGCCGCCGCCGGGCCGCTGTTGCTGCGTGTTTCTTCCAACCCTGTGGACCTGCCACCAGAAGTTCATTCTGCGCGCCGAAGGCGGCCACCGCCTCCCGCTCGGCTCCGGTCGCCGACACATCAGCATCCCCCGTCAGCAACCGGGCAACCACGCCGCGCAGCTTGAAGAACTGGTGCCGCAGCGGATCGAACAGCATCACCGCGCCCGCCGCCTCGTCGCCTGGCGCGGGTAAAACCGCGATGTCGCGGCGCAACGCCAGCTGCCCGCCCGTTGCGGCCGCGACCTGAGAAAACTCGCTCACAAGCCGATCCGCTGGCGGAGCGCCGAAATCGGCCGGCGCAGCAGATAGTAGCCGAGCGCGACCCGCTCCCCGAAAACCTGCGCCGTGCCGCGCAACCCGATTCGCAAGCCACCCGACGTTTCGGGTGAAGCGGCCAGACGCGCAAACAGCAGATAGGCGACACGCCCGTCTGCCATCGCTTCCGGCTCATAGGCCGCGCGCATCAATTCTGCGTCTATTGCGTTCAGGGGATCGTTGTCGAGGTATAGCCTCATCCGCCTCGCCCCGCCGAGAACGATGGAATCGCCCACCGACAATTCGACCCGCACCTGGCTGCTCAACGGATCGGCGATCTTGAGAATCCGCTCTCCGGTTGCCACCGGCTTGCCGCGCCACGCATCCGGATCGGCATAGACCGCGATCCCGTCACGAAGAGCGACAACCTTCGTCTGATCGAACAGGGCGCGCGCGCGATCGCGCTCGGCGCGCGCCAGCGCCAGTTCGGCTTGCACCACCGCCAGTTCGCGTCGCATGTCGGAAGATGAAAACGCGCCCTGCTTGGTGCGCAGATGGCGCGCCTCGGCAACGCCGAGATCGCGTTCGGCGATTTCCAGCCGCGCGCCAGCAACCGTGTCGTTCATCTGCACCAACAAATCGCCGGCCCGCACCGACTGGCTTGGAAGGACAACGATCTTTTCGACCACGCCATCGATCGGCGCTGCGACGATGAATGGATCGTTAGGCGCGACTTCCGCCGGCGCCAGCGCCGACATGCGCACCGGCACGAACAGCAGCAGCGCCGCGGTGATCGCCAACCCCACCGCCAGCAGGCCAAGCGACGGAAGGCGCGATTTCCAGCAATTGCCGCGCCGGAACAGCGACCAGGCATGTCCGTATGCATTGGCGATACGCCGTGCGATCACGATCTCGTCGTCCCGAAACGGCGTCTCGCGCGCAAGCGCCACAACCCCCACGCACCCACCGCCGAACATCGGCAAGGGAAGAAGCAAACCGCAGACGAAGGGCGTCGAAGGCTCCCCTTCCCTGGCCATGTACACCACGCGCCGCGGCCCGTCGGCGTTGGCGTCCGCGCAGCTTTCGCCAACCACACGTCCGATCATGCGCACAAGCGGCGCGTTGGCGTCGATCTGCGACACGTGACTTGCCGCAACCGGCTTGAAGCCGGCGGCCGCTTCGCGAAACACGATCGCCTGCGCCGCCGGCACAAGGCGCAGCGTCTCATTGGCGATGCAATGCGCCAGCGACGACTCGTCGGCGATGCCGCGAATGGCTTCCTCTATCTCCAGCAGTGCGGCGAGCCGGTCTGCGCCGTCTACCGCCGCCGTTTCGGCGCGCCTCGCAGCGCAAGGCGGCGCGGCCAATGCATGCGCAACGCCTGCGTTGGCGGCTGGGCCGATCGTCGAAGCAGCGGTCCCCACCCGCATGCTAATCCGATCGCCCGACGATTTTCCGGTGAGTTTCAGCATTCGCACCGGCGCGCTCACAGCGCCTTGCCTTCCTCGTCCCGCGGGAAATCGGCATTGCCGCTCATGCCGGCAAGAATGCTCCGGGACGAGCCATCGAAGCTTCCAGTCAGCTTGACGGTCTGGCTGACGGGATCGACCTCCGCGCCAATCCTCAGCACCCTTGCGGCGACAGTATCGCCTGTTTCATCGACAATGAAGCGAAACGGCGCGCCGACGGCGATATGGCGAAGCCATCGCGACGGGACCACAAGCTCGATCTCCAGCGCCGCATCGTCGATGATCGTCATCAGCGGCTCGCCCGGTTTGGCCATTTCATGCACGCGTGTGTGCTTCTCCACCACGCGGCCATCGAATGGCGCGGCGATCTCGCAATCGCGCATATGGGCGCGCGCCACATCGATTTCGGCCTGCCGACGGGCATATTCCGCGCGCGCCTGATCGACCTCACCTTGCCCCGCCGCGCCGCGTTTGCGCAGAAACGATTTCTGCTTCAGTTCCACCGACGCCGATTGCGCCGCCGCTTCGGAGGCTCGGCGTTGCGCTGCATGGCGCGAGCAGTCGAATGCAACCAGCACATCGCCCCGCGAGAACCGCTCTCCGTCAAGCAGCGGCATGGCAACGATCGGGGCTGCCAGATCGGTCGCAATCGAAACCCGCGCGGTTGAACGGACCACGCCGCGGATGAAGTCGGTTTCCGATGCCGGTTCCTGCGCCAGGGCAAGCACCGGGGCAAACAAGGCGAGTGCGGCAAGAGACGTGCGAATCATGGCGGGAACCAGATTGTGTTGATTTGCCTACATTTACTTTAAATTGTATTTCCCGTCAAACGAAAACCGCGCCGCCGGTTGTCGGGCAGCGCGGTTCGCATCACAACGGGCCTTGGAGCCTGGCCCTGGAATTCAGCTCCGGTACGCAGTACCTGATCCGGAGAGCGAGGCGTTCCGTGATCGCCGCCTCTGGATCAATATCTAGACGCACATCGTTACCGGTCCGTTATTGAGGACTTAAGTCCCGGTAAATTTCGCATTTTTTTCGGCAAACCGGAAAGCAGTCGCGCAGAAGCCATATGCACGGCGCTTCGACGACCGGTTGGCGGCTCGCAACCTACCCGCCTTCGCCGCGCAGATAGCGGATAATTCCAGAAAAATCGGTATCTGCGCCGCCGGCCGCATTGAACAGGGCATAAAGCTGCGCCGCATGCGCGCCTAGCGGTGTGGCCGCGCCGGCGCTGGCGGCCGCCTCCTGCGCCAGTTTCAGATCCTTCAGCATCAAGGCTGCGGCAAAACCAGGCTCGTAGCCGTTGTTGGCGGGCGATGCCGGCACCGGGCCGGGAACCGGGCAGTAACTGTTGATCGACCAGCACTGACCCGATGAGGTGGATGCGACGTCGAACAGCGCCTGGTGGGACAGGCCGAGCTTTTCGCCAAGATTGAAGGCTTCGCCAACCGCGATCATCGACACGCCGAGTATCATGTTGTTGCAGATTTTGGCCGCCTGCCCGTTTCCCGCCGCGCCGCAATGCACGATTTTCTTTCCCATAGCCTCCAGCAACGGCTTCGCTGCTGCGAAAGCCTCGTCGGTTCCGCCGCACATGAAGGTCAGCGTGCCCGCCATCGCGCCCCCGACGCCGCCGGAGACTGGCGCGTCCACCGACATGAGGCTTGCGTGTCGGGCGATGGCGTGCGCCTGGCGAGCCGAATCGACATCTACCGTGGACGAGTCGATGAACAATGCGCCGTTTTGCGCCACTGCGGCGACCTCGCCCCATACGGAGAGCACGTGGCGACCGGCCGGCAGCATCGTCACGATAACATCGGCGCCGGTAACCGCTTCGGCCGCACTCTCCGCTATCGAAACGCCATTGGCTTTCGCCGTTTCGCAATTGGCGGCCGCCAGGTCGAAACCGGCGACCCTGTGTCCGGCCTTGACCAGATTGGCGGCCATGGGATTGCCCATGTTGCCGAGCCCGATGAATGCAACTGTCGCCATGCCTTCCTCCTGCAAGCCTGTCCTGCGCCGTTTTGGCGCCGCCGCGCCGCGCCGCGGTTCGTCAGCGAACGGATGCGGCGCAAGACGATTTCAGCGCCCCACCATTTGCCGCGCCACGATCACGCGCATGATCTCGTTGGTGCCTTCCAGTATCTGGTGGACGCGCAGGTCGCGCACGATCTTCTCCACACCGTACTCCGCCAGATAGCCGTAGCCGCCGTGGACCTGCAACGCTTCATTGGCGATCGCCGAGCATGTGTCGGTGACGAAGCGCTTGGCCATCGCCGACCACTTGCCGGCGTCGGCGGTCCTGGCGTCAAGCCGCGCCGCTGCGGCGTAGAGCATGACGCGGCAGGCGTTCAGTTCCGTCTCCATGTCGGCGAGCTTGAACTGGATAGCCTGGAAGCGGTCGATCGTCTGGCCGAAGGCCTTGCGGTCCGACGCATAGGCCAGCGCCCTTTCAACCGCCGACGACGCGCCGCCGAGCGAGCAGGCGGCGATGTTGAGGCGGCCGCCATCCAGCCCCGCCATGGCGATGCGGAAGCCAGCGCCCTCGCCGCCGATCAGGTTTGTAGCCGGCACGATGCAATCGTCGAACAGCACCTGGGCTGTCGGCTGCATATGCCAGCCCATCTTGCGCTCTTGCGCGCCAAAGGAAAGGCCGGGCGCGTCCTTCCCAACCAGGAAGGTGGAGATGCCCTTCGGGCCTTCGTCGCCGGTGCGCGCCATCACCAGATAGACATCGGAAGCGCCCGCACCGGAGATGAACTGCTTGGCGCCGTTCAGGCGATACACATCGCCATCGCGCACAGCGCGGGTTTTCAGGGCAGCCGCGTCGGAGCCGGAGCCCGGCTCGGTCAGGCAGTAGCTTGCAAGCCACTGCATGGAGGTCAGCTTCGGCAGGAAGGCGGCGCGCTGTTCGGGCGAACCGAAACTGTCGATCATCCACGCCGCCATGTTGTGGATCGAGATGAAGGAGGAGAAGCCGGCGCAGGCGCTGGCCAGCGACGCGAACCCCAACACGGCGTCGAGCCGGCCGAGCCCGGAGCCGCCGATATCGTCGCGCACGTAAATGCCGCCGAAGCCGAGCGGCGCGGTTGAGCGGATCACATCGGCGGGGAAGTGGCGTTCACGGTCCCAGTCGAGCGCATGCGGCGCGACATTTTCCGCAGCGAAGGCCTGCGCCATCTCCCGGATCGCCCGCTGTTCCTCCGAGATTTCAAATTGCGCCGCACTTTCCGACATCGTGCTGTCCCGTTTTCGTGTTGTTGCCTTGTTCTAGCCATTCGACGGGCCTTGGAAAAGCGCAACGATGGCCATAGGGGTCGCAAATCGCCGTCAGGCGAGGCCCGGCAAGTTTCGGTTGCGCTGGGTCATGGCCTATGCCTATTGTCGGAAAGATCAACGGAAAAAGCGACATGCGCAAGCTTCTGGTCTCGGCCTCCCTGGCGTTGGCGTTGGTGCTCGGCGCCTGCACGTCCACGACCGTTACAACAGGGTTCTACACAGTATCCGGGACAAGTGGAAAACAGCTCGATCGCGAAGTGCGGCGCAAGGGGCCGTTGAAAGGACACGCCTTTGCCGCAACCGAAATCCGCATGACCCCTGATGTCGAGGAGGAGGTCCTTCCCGGCGGATGCCGTATCAAGCGGGCGAAGATCAAGGTGGCGGCGCATATCACGCTGCCGAAATGGAACGATCGCGCCTCCGCGGACAAGGATCTGCGCCGGGGTTGGGACAATCTGGCCGCTTACGCCAAGTGGCATGAAGACCAGCATGTGAAAATCGCCGAGACCTGGGCGCGCGAGATGGAGCGCGCCTTGCTCGGCATGCCGGCCGAACCCACCTGCAGCGCGCTGGCGCGCAAGGCCGGCACTCTGGTCAAGGGGCTCGCCAAGCGCCACAACGCGGCGCAACTGGCCTTTGACGCCGCCGAGACGAAACGGATCCGCAAGATCATCCGCGAGGCGGAGCGTCAGGCGAAATCCTGACGCATCGACTGCCGTCGCGGTTCGCTATTGCGGTAGTGACGCGCCTCACTTGCCCGGTCGCGACAACCGTTTCGCGTTGGCGGAAACCCGTTTGCCCGCCGGGGCAAGGGCAGCGTCGACAACGCGGCCGGCGGCGCGCGACATCTGCCCTGGCGAAGGCTTGGTCCCCATCAATGCGCCAAGCCAGAACCGCACAAGCGTCGCGCCGGCCTCGCGTTGCGCTGCAAGGGCGCCCTCGGTTGCGGCAGCCAGCTTTTCACTGGCCGCCTTTCGCGTCTCGCGCCCGCCGAACGGCGATTTGGCGGCCTCGGCGGCAAGGATCGGCAGCCGGTGGGCGATGACCAAGGGCGCAAGCGCCAGCTTTGCGGCGGTCGACTTGACGGCGCGACGTTTGCGGCGCTTGGTGGCCATGGCGTGTTTCCTTTTCGTGGAACAACCGACCGAGCACCGGCCGGCAAAACGACAACGGGGCGGCATGGCCGCCCCGGTCAGATAGGCACTCAGGGCGGGCGTTTCACCCACCTGCCTGACAATCATGCCTTGCGCAGGTCGCGCTCGGCGGAATCGAGCGCGCGTGCAAGCCGGTCGAGCGCCATGTCGATTGTCTCCTGTGTCCAGATCAGCGGCGGCGACATGATCATGGTGTCGCCGGTGGCGCGCACCATCAGCCCGTTTGCGATGGCGTGGTCGCGCACCTTCACCGCCGCCGCTCCTTCGCCGGGGAAGCGCTCGCGTGTCGCCTTGTGCTTCACCAGTTCTATGGCCGCAAGGAAGCCGAAGGAACGCGTCTCGCCGACCAGAGGATGTCCGGCGATCTTCTGTTGCAGCGCCTTTGCGAGATACGGGCCGGTTTCGTCGCGCACCCGCTCGATCATGCCCTCGCGCTCGATAATGTCGAGATTGGCGAGCGCCACGGCGCAGGCGACCGGGTGGCCGGCATAGGTATAGCCATGGTAGAACTCGCCGCCCTTCTCCACCAGCGTCGAGGCGATGCGGTCGCCGACGAGCAGCGCCGAAAGCGGCTGGTAGCCGGAGGTCAAGGCCTTGGCGGTGGTGATGGTGTCGGGTTCGATGCCCATCGACTGGGCGGCGAACCAGGCGCCGGTGCGGCCGTAACCGGTGATCACCTCGTCCAGCATCAGCAGCACGTCATACTTGCGGCAAATGCGCTGGATTTCCGGCCAGTAGGTCGCCGGCGGGATCTTGACGCCGCCGGCCCCCTGGATCGGTTCGCCGATGAAGGCTGCAACATTCTCCGGCCCGGCTTCAAGGATCGCCTCCTCGACGGCGCGGGCGGCGCGAAGGCCGAAATCGCCGTCGCTCTCGCCCGGCTCCTTCAGGTCGAAGGCATAGGGCATCATCACATGTACGATGTTCGGCACCGCGCCGTTCAGCTGGGCGTGCATGGCCGGCATCCCGCCAAGCGACGTGCCGGCGATCGTCGAGCCGTGATAGGCGTATTTGCGCGAGATGATGCGGTTCTTCTGCGGCTTGCCTTCCAGCGCCCAGTAGTGGCGCACGAGGCGCAGCGCAGTGTCGTTGGCTTCCGAGCCGGAAGAGCCGTAAAACACCTGGTTGATGTGTTTCGGCGCGATGTTTGCGAGGCGCTGCGCAAGCAGGGTTGGCGTCGGCGTCGAGCAACGGAAGAAGGTGTTGTAGTAGGGCAGCTCCTTCATCTGCTGATAGGCGGCTTCGGCCAGTTCGTCGCGGCCATAGCCGATGTTGACGCACCACAGCCCGGCCATGGCGTCGAGGATTTCCTTGCCCTCGGCATCGTAGAGGAACGGCCCCTTGGCCGAGGTGATTACCCGTGTGCCTGCGGCGCGTAGATCCTTGTGGTCGGTGAAGGGATGCAGGTGGTGGTTCGCGTCGATGGCCTGAAGCTGGGCGAGCGAGAAATTCTGGTAGGTCATGGAAGTCTCCGTTCGTGAAATCGGGGCGCGGCCCGGTGGCCGCAGGCGAGATCAGGCGGAGACCGGCGGCGAATAGCCAATGCGCGCGCAAAGCAACAGCAGCTCTGCATGGCGGGTGCGAGGCGAAGGCAGGCAAACCATGGCGCATCCTAGACCGGCGCAGGTTGGCTGTGAAGCGTCCGCATACGCGGCCAGAAGCCAAAATGCCGTCAATTCTGCTTGCGTGCGGTTAACCTTGGGGAATTACGGTTCTCGTAAACACACCGTTTGCTAACGCGCAGGCGCAAATAATAGCCGGATGAACAACAAGCATCCGGAGTTGGTCAGTTGCCCCCTTTGACCAGTTTTCTGAATGACAGAAGCGGCAACTTCGCCGTCATCGCCGCGGTATCATCGGTGCCGCTGCTGGCCGCCATCGCCGGCGCTGTCGATTTTTCCACGACCTTGCGCGAGCGCGGCGCGCTGCAGAACGCATTGGACTCCGCTCTTCTCGCCGCAGGCCGCGATCCCGACCTCACCCTGGCAAAGCGCAAGAAAATCGCCGCCAGCCATTTTGAAAGCAACTTTCGCGCCGTCAGCGTCAAGAAACCAAAGCTGAAGGTTAAATTCGATGCGACGACTGGAGGACTGAAGGGCACCGTCAAGGCTGACTATCCCACGGCCTTCATGAGCGTGATCGGAATCAAGACAATTCCGATTGAAGTGGAGGCCGAGGTCGCGAAGGCTGGCGAGGGCCACATGGACATCGCGCTGGTGTTGGATGCCACGGCGTCGCTCGGTGCGGCAGGTGTCACGGCCGTTCGCGCCGCCGCCACGTCATTCAAAAGCTCCGTCTACGATTCGGTCGCCGACGACAGCCTGGTGCAGATGGCGATCGTGCCGTTTGCGGCCACGGTCAATGTCGGACGCAATTTCCCGAACGCCTATCTCGATACGTTTGGCGATGGCGCCTATCACGCCTACTACATGGAAGACAAATGGCTGGCGCAAATCGACCCGAGCTGTGTGATGCATTGGGGAGGACCGCCCTCCGATCCAGGCCCGGCGGGGCAGGAAGGCGCGTCGATCGAATGGCTGCTCGACTCGCTCGGCCGCGGTGCGAATAGCGCCCTTGCGGCCATGTCGCCGGTCAGCCCCGCCCATGCGGGAGAAGCGCAGGATCACGGGCTGCCGGCGGGATTCACAACCACCACCGGCGAAGTCTGCGATTTCATCATCAATCCGGCCAAGATCAACAATTTCAGCCTGTTCAACGCGATACCGAACGTGCGCTGGGGCGGGTGCGTGGAAGCGCGGCCGGAACCCTACGACACCGACGACCAGGCCCCGGTAATGGCCAACGCCAACACCTTGTTCGTCCCCTATTTCTGGCCTGACGAGGTGGATACGTACGAAGCTTGGGTTCCGGCGCACAACAACAGCTACATGGCGGACCAGGACGACGCCGATCTGCCATGGAATCCGGACAATTGGGCCGTGTTCGGATACTGGGGGCGGTCGCACACGATCACCAAGTACGATGGCGCGACCAACGCCAATATCCTGGCGGCAAATGAATACACTGATGGCCCTAACAAGGGTTGCCCTCAGCCGCTTACGCCCTTGACCAGCAACAAGACGACGCTCGACACGGCAATCGCCACCTACAAGGAAGTCAATTCCGGCGGCACGATCATCTCGGAGGGCGTCGCTTGGGGCTGGCGTGTGCTTTCGCCCGGCGTGCCGTTCACCGAGACGTCAAGCGATCCCGAGACGAAACGGATCATGGTGGTCATGAGCGACGGCGAGAATTTCGCCAGCAAGAACCCGATCGTGGTCGGCCCATGGGGCGACGACTACAAGGGTTCGCCGAATGTTAGCGATTACACGGCCTATGGCTTTGTGCGCTATGGCCGCATTTCGCCGGACGACAAGTTCGAGACATTTACCGATGCGGTGAACGCCAAGACCAAGCTTGTGTGCGATAACGCCAAGGCCGCCGGGATCGAGATTTATACGGTCCTGTTCCGCTCCACCGATGCGCAGGCCGAAGCGACGCTGAAGGATTGCGCGTCTTCGGGCAAGCATTTCTACTATGCCGTCGACGCCGAAGCACTCGAGACGACGTTCAGCGGCATAGCCGGATCGCTCGGGCAATACCGTCTGGTCCGTTAGGTCAGCAGCACTGGCTTCAAACGGGCGAAACTGTCATATTCAAGTCGCAAATGACGTTTGATATGGGGCTTGAAGGGCAGGAATATCGGCGAGACGAACAAGGCATCGTCATGCCGGTGAGGTGGGTGAAAAAGTGAAAAGGTTTCGGATGGCCGCCTTGTCCGGCGCGGCCGCGTTGTTGTTGTTTTCGCACGGGGCCACGGCGCAGGAATGCGGCGAGGTGAAGATTGCCGAAATGAACTGGCGATCGGCCGGTCTTGCGGCCAATGTCGACAAGCTGATCCTCGAAGCCGCCTTCGGCTGCAAGGTGACGCTGGTTGGCGGAGATACGCTTTCAACATTCAACGCCATGAATGAAGACAAGGGGCCGGACATCGCGCCCGAAGTCTGGGTCAACGCGATCAAGGAGCAACTCGACAAGGCGGTCGCCGACAACCGCTTGTCGATCGGTGCGGAAATCCTGCTCGACGGCGGCGTCGAAGGCTGGTGGATTCCCAAATACATCGCCGACACCAATCCGCAGGTGAAGAAGATATCGGATGCACTGGCGAGGCCCGAACTATTTCCGGCGCCGTTCGACAAGACGGTCGGCGCCATTCACTCCTGTCCGGATGGCTGGGCCTGCCGCGTGGCGACGAAAAATCTCGCCTGCGCCTATGGCTCGGAAGAAAAAAGGTTCCGGTTGGTCGAGCCTTTTTCGCCTGAACAGATGGAGCAATCGCTGCGCGAAGCCTATGGCAAGCAGGAGGGCTGGCTCGGCTACTATTGGGCGCCTACGGCGCTGATGGGCGAACTGCCGATGGTGCGGCTGGAATTCGATGTGGAGCACGATATTGCCGAATGGGATGGCTGCACCACCGTTCCCGATTGCCCCGAACCGAAAATCAACGCATGGCCGCGTTCCGAAGTGTTCACGGTGATGACCACCGAATTCGCCGCAGAGGCCAATGCGGTGACCGACTACTTGCGCCAGCGCGCCTGGGACAATGCGACCGTTAACGCCGTTCTGGCTTGGATGGTTCGCACCGGGGCCACCAACGAACAAGCGGCGAAGTATTTCCTTTCCAACCGACCCGAGATATGGACGCGCTGGGTTTCAGGCGAGGCTGCGGATCGGATTCGCGCCGCGCTATAGGCCCTGTGTCAAGTCCGTCCACAGGCGTAAGCCCGGGACGCTGCGTTCTCCACTCCCAGGTCCGCGATTGCACCTCTTCCCATGGCAACCTTTTGTGAATTCCTGCCGCTGTTGTGCGGCTTTCCCGGCCCGTCGCCGGAAACGATCGGCGAGCGCGCCGGGCAGGTGAATGCCGCTGTCGGCGGTTACCTTGCCTTCATCGCGCCACAGCTTTCCGGTCTCGACGCATTCCTCGCTGCCGTCGCCACGCTGGCGGGCAATGCGTTTGGCGCAGCGCCCTGGACGCTGGTGATTGCCGTTCTCGGCCTCTTGGTGTGGCTTGTCTCGCGTTCGATTTCGCTGACGGCGATGTCTGTTGCCGGCCTCCTGCTGGCGGGCGGCCTCGGTTTCTGGACGCAAACGATGCAGAGCCTTTCGCTGGCGCTTGCCGGCCTTGCCCTGGCGCTGGCGATCGGGCTGCCGCTTGGCTTGCTGCTGGCAATGACGCGACACGCACAACGTTTCTTGCGTCCGGTGGTCTCTTCCATTGCGGCGATCCCGTCGCTTGCATGGCTCGCGCCGGCGGCGATCCTGCTTTCGGCCGGCACCGGTGCGGGCCTGCTCGCCGTGGCGCTCGCCTCGCTTCCGGTCGTGATCGTCGGCGTGTTGCGGTCGTTGCAAAGCGCCGATCCCGACGCGCTGATGGCGGCGCGGGCTTTCGGCGCGTCACCGTGGCTGCGCTTCACAAGGCTGCGCGCGCCGCTTGCCGCGCCGGCCTTCGTGGTGGCGCTCGCGCAGGCCTGCGCATTGTCTTTCCGCACCGCCGTCATCGCCGCGCTGATCGGCGCGCCGGGGCTTGGAACGGCCCTGATCGAGGCGATCGATGCGCGCAACACCCACGCGATCCTTGCCTCGGCGGCAGCGATCGCCATCGTCGCCATCATCCTGTCGCGCACCGCTCGCGACGGCGAGTTTCGGCTGAGCCGGCGGGGAGACGTCCACCATGTCTGACATGATGATCGTGACCAACGGGCTGACGCGCATCTTCGGCGAACGCCAGGGCCGGATGCGCCGGAAGCTGATGGCGGGGACCGACGCCGCCAGGGTCGCTGAGGCCGGCAAGGCCACACTTGCCGTTCGCGATGTCTCGATTGCGGTTCCGGCCGGCGCTATCACCGCGATTGCGGGGCAAATCGGCAGCGGCAAGTCGACGCTGCTGGCAATGCTGTCGCGGCTTGTCGAGCCGACGGCCGGCGAAATCCGTCTTGACGGCCTCGATGTGACGCGCATGGGCCGAGGCGCGCTTCGCCGTATGCGGCGCGAGAAACTCGCCGTTTCGTTTCAGGGTGGAGCGCTGGCGCCGCATCTGAGCGTGATCGAGAATGCCGTGTTTGGCCTCGCCGTGCGCGGGGTTCTTGGCAAGACCGCCAACGACAAGGCCCGCGTATGGATGCGGCGGCTTCGCATCGACGGGCTGGAAGAACGGTATCCGCCGGAACTGACCGACGCGGAGCGCCAGAAGATAGGGCTGGTGCGTGCGCTCGCCACCGATGCGCCGTTGCTGCTGCTGGACGAGCCGTTTGCCGCGCTCAAGCCGGCCGAGCGCGAATTGCTGGCGACCGAACTGCGCAGGCTGGTCGAGAAAACGCGCGCCGCCGTGGTGATGACGACCGGCGACATCCATGAGGCGCTGGCGGTTGCGGATCATGTCGTCGTCCTCGATGGCGGCCGGGTCGCGCAGGCCGGGCGTCCGGCGGAGCTCTTGCTTGCCCCTGCGAGCGACTTCGTGCGCAACTGGACGGCCGACGCCAACCGGGCGCGCCTGATCAGGGCTTCCGATGTGATGGAGCCGCTTGCCTCGGCCGGCGAAGCGCGCGGGCCGGCAATTGCGGCCGGCAAGACGATCGGTGAAGCGGCGCGCATCATGGCAGACAGCGGCGCTTCGGTGGGGCATGTCACGGGTGACGATGGGCCGGTCGGCGTGTTGAAGCTGGCAAGGGTGGTGGCGGCGTTGCAACCCGTTGCCGATCCGGCTCCCGATCTTTCCAAACAGGCTGACGCGCCGCCGCAGGCTGCGCCCGGCGCGTGATCGGCGCCGGGCTTTTCTGCATCGTCGTGGGACCTGGCTGACTTCTCGGCAGCGTCCGGTCAGGCGAGTCCGTGGCGCAGCAGGCTCTCCGCCATGGCCGGCGCCGATTGCGCGAGCGGAATGAAATCCATGCCGAGCGCCTTGCGGGTGCGGCTGTTGTCGATCACCGGGTAACTGCCGAGATCGGGCAGCACCGTGCGCGCTCCGCCGTCGAACATCGCAATGACCTTGAACAGCCAGTCGGGGATGTTTCGGGTAGGGACCTTCCTCGCGCGCTGGCCAAGTTCGGCCCTGATCGCCAGCATCATGTCGAGGAACCATGCCGTCTCCGATACGGCGATGTAGCGTCCGCCCGATGGCTCCGCCGTTTCGAGCGCCAGGCGATGCGCCTTGGCGATGTCGCGCACGTCGACGACGGGAAAGGCGAGGCGCGGGCAGCCCGGATACTTGCCCTTCAGGAACAGCGCGATTGCCTGTCCGGATGTTCCTGCGTCATCATCGAGCAATGGTCCTAGCACAAAGCCGGGATTGACCGAGGAAAAATGGAAAGGCGGGTTTTCATTTGCCACGAAGGCGCGGGCGGCACGCTCGGCCAGCGTCTTCGATTTCTGGTAGGGCGTGACGTGAGGCGCATCCGGGTTCGTCCAATCCGCTTCCGTGAATTCCCCTTTTCTTTCCGGCCCATGACCGTAGATGACGGCGACGCTGGATGAGGTCTGCACGAAGCGCCGAACCCCGGCGCGCTTTGCCGCACCCATCACGCGCATCGTCCCATCGACTGCCGGACGGACAACCTCGTCGGCGTTTTTCGGCTGCACCAGCGGAAACGGCGAGGCGACATGCAGCACACCGTAGGCGCCATTGACCGCCTCGTCCCAGCCTGCATCGGCAGTCAAGTCCGCGGCGGCGAAATCGAGCTTCGCCACATCGGCATGCTGCGCGAGGGTCCGGCGCACGGCATCGGCTTTCGATAGGTCACGCACCGTGCCGCGCACGCGGTAACCCTGCTTCAGCAGATCGACCGCGCAGTGTTTCGCTATGAAACCGGAGATGCCGGTGACCACGATGGTCTCGTCGTTCATGGGAGAATCCTTTCAGTGTCAAGATAGCGACGATCTAGCGTGGCGATTGCCGATGGAAAGGGGTTTTCCGAAATAACGACCCGCGCCTGACGATTCTGTGACGGACCTTGCCGCGTGCGGAGCCGATGCTTTGCGCAACGGTGCAAGAGCGGATTGATCGATGAACGGCGAACCCGAATCGAACCTGGCGGCGGACAAGTCGCGGCGTGGCGGCAGGGCTGGAAAGCGTGCCGGCGCGGCCGCCGCCGGCTTTGAGCAACCGCCATTTCGCCAGTTGCGGATACCCTTCGAGCCGGTGAAGTTCGTCAGCGACGACGAGCTGGAGACGATCCACGAGGCGTCGCTGCGGGTGCTCGAGGATATCGGCCTCGACGTGCTGCACGACGAGGCGAGACGGATCATGGCCGAGGCCGGGGCTGATATCGTCGCCGGTTCGCAGCGCGTGCGTTTCGACCGGGCGATGATCATGGAGTTCATGGCGCATTGCCCCTCGCAGGTGACGCTGCATGCGCGCAACCCGGCCCACAATGTCGAGATCGGCGGCGACAACCTGGAGTTTGCGCCGATGGCGTCTGCGCCGAACCGCTCGGACGCCCACCGCCGCCCGCGCGCCGGCAACCACGCGGATTTCCGCGACCTGGTGAAGCTCGGCCAGATGCACAACATCCTGCATGTCACCGGCGGCTATCCGGTGGAGCCGGTCGACCTGCACCCGTCGATCCGGCATCTGGAATGCCTGCGCGATTTCGCGTTGATGACCGACAAGGCCTTCCACGTCTATTCGCTCGGCAAGGAGCGCAATCTCGACGGCATCGAGATTGCCCGCATCGCGCGGGGCGTCAGCCGCGAGCAGATGCTGAACGAGGCGTCGCTGATCACCATCATCAACACCAACTCGCCGCTTCGCCTCGACATTCCGATGATGGAGGGCATCATCCAGATGGCGAGCCACGGGCAGATGGCGATTATCACCCCGTTCACGCTGGCTGGCGCCATGGCCCCGGTCACGGTGGCGGGCGCCCTGGTGGAGCAGAACGCCGAGGCGCTGGCCGGAATCGCCTTCACGCAAATGGTGCGCAAGGGCGCACCGGTCGGCTATGGCGGCTTCACCTCCAATGTCGACATGAAGTCTGGCGCGCCGGCCTTCGGCACGCCGGAATACATGAAGGCGCAATGCGTCGGCGGGCAACTGGCGCGGCGCTACAAGCTGCCCTATCGCACCTCGAACGTCTGCGCCGCCAATACGGTCGATGCGCAGGCGGCCTATGAAAGCGTGTTCTCGCTGTGGGGCTGCATCCATGGCGGCGGCAATTTCATCAAGCATGCCGCCGGCTGGCTTGAAGGCGGGCTGGTCTGTTCGTTCGAGAAGACCATCCTCGACATCGACCTGTTGCAGATGGTGGCCGAGTTCCTGACGCCGCTCGACCTGTCGGAAGATGCGCTCGCCATCGAGGCGATTCGCGATGTCGGCCCGGGCGGGCATTTCTTCGGCACGGCCCATACCCAGTCGCGTTACCGCAACGCCTTCTATTCGCCGGTGATTTCCGACTGGCGCAATTTCGAGACCTGGCGGCAGGCCGGTGCGCCGACGGCGATGGAAAAAGCCAACCGGGTGTGGAAGGAACGGCTGGCTTCCTATGAGAAACCGGCGATCGACCCGGCGATCGAGGAGGAGCTGAACGATTTCGTCAACCGCCGCATCGCCGAGGGCGGCGCACCGACGGATTTTTGAGGGAGGCAAGCATGATGCATCCGTTGCCAAATCCTGCTGATCTAATGAGTGAAATTAAATATTTCCTAGAGGATAGTGAATATTATATGGAAAAAACAAAAATTAAATCCTCAATCTCGTGGTACTTATTAACAGAAGGAGATTATGTTGATCTTAAGGCCATATGGCGTCAAGCAGTATTAAAGATTGATCCGATATATAAAAAATTTAACACATCTTATTCAATATCCGGTTTTAAGAAAATTAAAACTGAAAATAAAAAAATGTTCAGGGGCATTGATTTAGTGCATGTCCCCGAATCTAATGGCGATAGAAAAACATCTTTATTTTCTGCCGTCGAGAGGCACCGTAGAATTGAGGCGTCTGTATTTTCTAGGAATCAGAAGCTATCAGCGATATGTAAGAAAAATGCAAAATACCGCTGCCAGGCTTGTGAATTTAAGTTTTCTGAAAAATATCAAAAAATTGGAGTTAAATTCATCGAGGCGCATCACCTTAGACCGTTAAGTTTGAGAAAATCAATTCGCCCAACAAATCAAAATGATTTGGTCGCCCTTTGTTCGAATTGCCACAGTATGATTCACGAGCTTATTCGCATCAACGGTTGTGACGTTCCTCTTGAGGAATTCAGATCTTACATAACGAAAGGCAACCCATGAAACCCCATTATCGTGCAATTGTCATCGGCGGCGGCGTCGTCGGCTGCTCGGTGCTGTATCACCTCGCCAAGGCCGGCTGGACCGATGTGTGCCTGATCGAGCGTTCGGAACTGACATCCGGTTCTTCGTGGCATGCGGCCGGTGGCTTCCACACGCTGAACGGCGATCCGAACGTCGCCAAGCTGCAGGCCTACACCGTCTCGCTCTACAAGGAACTTGAGGAAATCTCGGGCCAGCCATGCGGCCTGCATCTCACCGGCGGCGTGATGATGGCCGACACGCCGGAGCGCATGAACTTCCTGCGCATGGTGCATGCGGTCGGCCGATATCTCGGCATGCAGACCGAACTGATCACGCCTTCGGAAGCGAAGGCCATGTACCCGCTGATGGACGAGAAGCACTTCGTCGGCGCGCTGTGGGATCCGGTGGAAGGCCATCTCGACCCGTCGGGCACGACCCATGCCTACGCCAAGGCCGCCAAGGTGCTCGGGGCCGACATCGTGCTGCGCAACCGCGTCGTGGAACTGACGCAGAAGCCGGACGGGACCTGGAACGTGATCACCGAACAGGGGACGGTTTCCTGCGAGCATGTGGTCAATGCCGGCGGGCTGTGGGCGCGCGAGGTCGGCCGCATGGTCGGGCTGGAATTGCCGCTGCTCGCCATGGAACACATGTACCTGCTGACCGAGGACATGCCGGAGGTCGCCGAATTCAACGCATCGACGGGACGCGAACTGGTCGGCGTGATCGATTTCAAGGGCGAGATCTAC
>CALMYO010000286.1 GCA_937873685.1 uncultured Paracoccaceae bacterium | reverse complement strand
ACTTTCCAGGATCGCTCTAACCCCTGCCCCGGTAGACAAACGGCGCCACGGCCAACGCGCTTTCTCGTTCGGCCAGCGCCGCGAGTTGGCCATGCAGGGGCGAGCGCGAACAGACCGGATCGGTCGCCGCCGGGTCGCCGGCAAACGCCATGGCCTGGCAGCGGCAGCCGCCGAAATCGATCGTCTTGCGGTCGCAGGAGCGACAGGGCTCGCGCATCCAGTCATCGCCGCGAAAGGCGTTGAACGCCGCGCCATGCGCCCAGATCTCGGCAAGCGGCCGCTCCAGCACGCTGTCGAACACGAGGCCGGGAATCGTCTCGGCGGCATGGCAAGGCAGCACCAGCCCGGTCGGATCGACATTGAGGCCGCTCGACCCCCAGCCGCCCATGCAGGCCTTCGGGAATTCGGCGTGATAGTCGGCCGGCACATAGTCGATCACCAGCACGCCCTTCAATCGCTCGCGCGCAGCGGCAACGGTGCGCGTTGCGGCCTCGGCCTGCGCGCGGCTCGGCAGCAATGCGACGCGGTTCAGTACCGCCCAGCCGTGAAACTGCACTGTGGCGGCCTCCAGGCGCCGCGCACCGAGACGCACGGCGAGATCGATCATCTCGTCCAGCCGGTCGAGATTCTGGCGGTGGCAGACGGCGTTGACGGTGAGCGGCAGGCCGGCTTCGGTCACCCATCCGGCAACGGCCAGTTTGCGCTCGAAGCCGCCGCGATAGCCGCCGACATGATCGGCCATCGCCGCATCGACGCCCTGGATCGACAATTGCACGTGGTCGAGACCGTTGGCGGCAAGCGCAACCATGCGCTTTTGCGTCAAGCCAATGCCCGAGGTGATGAGGTTGGAATAAAGGCCGGCTGCCGCCGCAGCCGCCACGAGCTCTTCAAGATCGCGACGCGAGGCCGGTTCGCCGCCGGACAGATGCAGGTGCAACACGCCCATGGCGGCGGCCTGCGCAAAGACATCGCGCCATTGTTGCGTGGTGAGTTCGGCCGCCGCCGGTTTCAGGTGCTGCGGATTGGAGCAATAGGGGCAGGCGAGCGGGCAGCGATGCGTCAGTTCCGCAAGCAGCGCCATCGGCGGGCGCAGCGCCGGTCGGGCGCCCGCGGTCACGGCAGCAGATCCAGCATGCGGCGCTCTGCAAGCTGGGCCAGAAACGCCTTGACGTCGCCCTCGATCGTCTCGCGCGGGGCGGCGTAGGCGGCGGCGAGGTGGTCGATCACGCCGTCGACCGTGCGTTCGCCATCGACAGCCGAGAGGATCGCCACCGCGATCTCGTCGAGCGCCAGCGTGCGTTCCGGCGCAAGCAGCACGGAGGTCTTGCGCACCTCGTCATGGCGCAGGCGCACGCCGCGCGGCAACACAGGACGTTTCGCGCCGTCGATCTGCGGAGAGGCTGCGGGCGTGTGGGTCATGTCGCGTCTCCCGTGACGCCGTCGACGCCGTTCCAGCCGCCGGGCGGAATGCGGCCGGGTTCCACATAGGCGCTCCAAAGCGCATCGAGTTGCGCCCACAACACGTCGGTCTTGAACTCCAGCGCCGCCGCCGCCGCGTCCTGCTTCTCGGCCGTGTCGGCATGATCGAGCACGAAAGCCAGGCCGAAAGCGACATCCTTCGGCGCCTCGGTCAACCTCTGCCGGAAATAGGACAGCGAGGACGGATTGGCGAAGGCATAGTGCGCGAGCAGCCCCTCGATGCGCTGGGCGTGGATTTTCGGCGCAAACAGTTCCGTCAGCGACGAGGCGACGGCGTCGAGCAACGGCATGTCGCGCACGAAACGCACATAGGCGTCGACGGCAAAGCGCGTCGCCGGCAAGATGCCGCGTTCGGAGGCGACGTAATCCGGATCGAGCCCGACGGCCTCGGCAAGCTTCAGCCAGCGGCGGATGCCGCCGCCCTCCGTGATGCCGCCGTCATGGTCCTCAATGCGCGAGCGCCAGGCGCGGCGCAGGTCCGGATCGGCGCAGCGCGACATGAAGGCGGCGTCCTTCATCGGGATGCGGCTCTGGTAGGCGTAGCGGTTGATCACCCAGGCCCGCACCTGTGTCGGCGTGCACCTGCCGCCATGCAGCATGGCGTGAAACGGGTGCTTGTCGTGATAGCGCTCGGCGCCGATGGCGCGAAGCCTTGCCTCAAAACCTGCCCTGTCCAGTGGATTGACCATGACATTTGAATCCATTTTCGTGGCTGGCGCTTGTTCAAATGTCATGGTCGAAAAATCCACTAGAATCATAATTTTGGCTAGTGGTCTTTCGATTCCGACATTTGCTCGGGCGCTCAACACGAGCAGGATGCAAATGTCGGAATCGGACCACTAGCGCCTGCCTCACAGTTCGATCTCCATGCCGTCATGGCCGATTTGCCAACCCGCAGCCTCGACGGCTCGTCGCTCAGGCGATTGCGGCCGCCACACCGGGTTGGTGTTGTTGATGTGGACATAGACCTTGCGCGGCACGGCACTATCGCGAAACGCCTCCAGCGATCCACCCTCGCCCGCCATCGGCATGTGTCCCATGCGCCTCCCGGTCTTTGCGCCAAGGCCGGCGACGATCATCTCGTCGTCTTCGTATACCGTACCGTCGAACAGAACCGCGTCAACGCACCCAAGTCGCTCGGCAAGGTCGGGCGTCATGCGCGCACAGCCCGGAACGTAGGCAAGGCGCGCGCCGCCGGCTTCGATCATGACGCCAACCGTCTGCTCGCCGACAAGATCGGTCACCACAACCTCGCCTTCCATGAACAGCGGCACCTTGCCGGGCACGGCGAAAAGCGTCGCGGTCAAGCCTTCCACGAGGTCGAACGGCTGTTCGAGAGCAACAGTTGCAAACGAGACGACGTTTCGGTCAAGCGCGGCGAAGACCGAGTTCGACTCGACAATGTCGCGGATCGCGGCTGTCGCAAATACCGTGAACGGCTGCTTTTCGCGCAGCGTCAGCAGGCCGGCGATGTGGTCGATATCGCCGTTGGTCAGCAGCACGGCGCGCAGCGGGGAAACGCGCAACCCGGTCGGGTGCAGTGCGGGCGTCGCCTGCATCTGCGCGCGGATGTCGGGCGATGCGTTCAGGATCGTCCAGTCATGCCCGTTTGCGCTGACGGCAATCGACGACTGCGTCTGCGCGGGGACTGTGCCTTCTCGTGCGGCCACGCAGTTTCTGCAGCCGCAATTCCACTGCGGCAACCCGCCGCCAGCGGCGGCGCCCAGTATCACAGTTCTCAGGCGGGCATGCATCGCCGCTCACGCGCCAGGCGCGCCCGCCTGAAATCACTGCTCAGAACTGGATCGGCTGATCGCCGTCCGCCGGGGCATAGCGGTTGATTTCCATGCCGCAGCTGATTTCCACGAATTTCGGGGCTTTCCAGGCCATGACCTTCTCCTCCGGTTGCATGTTGCCGTTCGCGGGCGTCGCGACCGACGACCACCCCTATCAGACAGGAAAACTGCCTGCCTGACAATGGCGAGACGCAGGCGCGCACCGTGTACTTTGGTGCAGTTCCTGGCCGGAAAGGTGGCAGCCCGTTGCTACAACGTCCGGAAATGTTCTGCCGTGACACGCAGGATTGCAACCGCGCCTGTCACGAAAGCCTCCGCGTCGAAACCGGGCGACGGCAGCGGCAGGTGCACGAAGCCGGCGACCGCTGGCGCGAAACCCCCGATCGTGCCGGCGCAGGCGTGGAAGAACGCAGCGTTGCACAGGTATCCGCCGGCATCGTCCGACCATTCGACCGGCAAGCCGCGGGCAGAAAGCGTCTCGGCGATGCGCTGCAGCGGCAGGGACGAGGCGACGCTCGCCGGACCGGCGCACAGCCCTGCCCCCGGCGGAACGAAGCCCGTGTTGTCAAGGCCGCCGGTGCGCACCCTGTTTTCCGCCACCCGCTCCAGCCGGAAACCGCGCGCCGAGGCAGCCAAGCCGAAATGAACGGCGATATCGGGCGCATGGTCGCGGCCGAGCCGGGCCAGTTCTTCGGGCATCTGCCGCCAGTCGACGGGCAGGACGGCGGTCGTGAGATCGAACTCGGCGTCGAATGCCCCTGCCCCGGCTATTTCCTCAAGACGGGCGACAAGCGCCTGCGTCGGGTTGACCGGCGCACCGGGAAAGGCGGTGAAGCCGGTGGCGAGGATGCGGGGCAGACGCGTCACCGCCGCCCCGTCAAGCCCGTTTCGACGGGTTCACCCGCAGATGCAGGTCGCGCAACTGCGCCGGCGTCGCCTCGGCCGGCGCGTTCATCAGAAGGTCGAAGGCCTGCTGGTTCATCGGGAACAGGGCGATCTCGCGCAGGTTCTTCACGCCGCAGACCAGCATGACGATGCGGTCGACGCCCGCCGCCATGCCACCATGCGGCGGCGCGCCATACTGG
>CALMYO010000285.1 GCA_937873685.1 uncultured Paracoccaceae bacterium | reverse complement strand
CAATCGGGCGTCGCCGCATCGGTTGGCATTCCATTTGCCGCCAGCAGCGCCTTCAACTCCTCCTGCGGCGCGTCGGGGAAAATGAAGCTCAGCGGCAGGGTCAGCGTGCCGTCGGAAACCGTAACCACCTCCGTATCGCCGACCGTTATCCGGCCGACTGCGCGCGCCGGTCGCGGCAACAGCGGCAGCGCCGCAAGGGCGGCGGCGCTGGCAAGGAAAGTGCGGCGCGACACGAAGGGCGTGGCGAGGTTCCCTACTGCGAGCGTTGAACGGATAACGGACATGGCGGCCTCCCAAAGCTATATATTCGCAAAACACTATGTGTATTGCGCCCGTTCCGCAAGCCATTTGGACTTCCGGCACTCCCATTCTGGCGACGCCGCTCTTGTTGCTGTCACCGGCGCTTCCAGCATTCCGGGTCAGGTCGCGCATCCGCGAAGCGAATGGAGCGGCGCGCACCCGGAATCCAGCAACCGATTGATATCCCTCATGGATTCCGGGTGCGCGCCACGCTTTTGCTGCGCAAATCGCTGGCTTGACCCGGAATGAAGCAGGGAAAGTGGTTGCGGTGCAACTTCTTCCGGGCGGCTCCTGGAAAACATCGTCCCTCGCCAAATCCCAACATGTCGCGGGCGGCAAGCCGCTCAGTAGTCCTTCTCGTAGAACACGCCGAGTTCGGACTCGCCGTTGGCGTCGACCGCGCCGCGCGCCGTCAGGTCATCGGTGATGTCGATGTTGACGGTCGCCTTGGTCTTGCCCTTCGCGCCGGTCTCGACGCCGAGATAGATGTTTTCCTGGATGTAGCGGCCGGCGCGGACGGCGGCGTTGCCGTCTTCGTCGGTCACGACATCGAGATCGTCCAGGCCGGTCGCCTTGCGCAGCGAACCCACCAGCGAGGTGTTGGCGCCTCCGGCGAGTTCCGCTGCCGCAGCGGCAAGCTGGGCGATCTGCAGCGGCGAGAGCTCGGAAATAGACCGGCCGAAGATCAGCCGCGCCAGCGCCTCGTCCTGCGGCAGGGCAGGCTGGGCGGAGAACGCGATCTCGAGATCGGAGACGCGGCCGCGCACGGTGATGAACACGGTGGCGTCGCTGGCGCGCGATTCCGCCGTCAGGTCGACATAGGGGTCGAGATCGCCGACCAGCGAGACCGAGCCGCTGTCGAAGACGATACGCTTGCCGAGGATTTCAAGGCGGCCGCGGATCAGTTCGAAGCCGCCGACCGGCGCGATGTTGGTGACCGGTCCGGTGAGGCGCACGCTGCCGCCGACTTCCGCATCCAGCCCGCGGCCGCGGATGAAGATGCGGCGCGGCGCGCGGACCTGCACATCGAGATTGAGAATGCTTGGACGCGAGGAGGGCACCGGCGGTTCCAGCGCGCGGGCGCGCTTCAGGGTCTGCCGTACAGGTTGCGACGGCTTGCGATGCTTGATGTCGAGCAGCGCGTCAGCGCCGCCGAAATTGTCCGGCACGATGATCTCGGCGCGTTCGATGTCGATGCCGCCCGACAACAGCGGATCGCGCACCAGCGGCCCAGTCAGCGCCAGCGAACCGGAGACGGTTGCGGCGACCATCTCGCCATCGGCATAGCGGGCGTTGGTCAGGCGGATCGCCAGGTCGGCCGGGAAGCCGGCGCCGGCATTGGTGGAGACATTGCCGGTCACGGAGACCGAACCGCCGCCGGAGAGGTTGGCGGTCAGGCGATTGACCGTCGCGATTTCGCCGCGCACCGAGGCAAGCAGGTTGATGTCGGTCAGCGCGAGGTTCGACAGCGGGTCGGTCACCCGCGCCCCTGCGGCGGAGAGCAGCAGGTTCGGTTGCGGCGCGGCAAGCGAGCCAGAAACGCCGCCCGAGAAGTTCACCACCCCGCTTGCCGTTGCGCCGCGTTCGGCAAGGAAGCGATTGGCGAGCGCCAGCGGCGCCTCGCCGTCGATGCGGATGTCGAGGCCGGAGCCCGAAAAGGGGATGCGGCCGGAAGCCGTGAGGCCAAGGCCTTGCGGGCCGGAGATGCGGGCGCTGTCGAGCGTGACCGCATTGCCGCCATATCTCCCGCTCGCGGCGATCGAGACCGGCGCGGCGCCGGCTTCGGCGAGCGCGGCGGCGGAAACATTGGTCGCTTCGAGGCGGAACGACGCCTGCGGATCGGCGAGCGTTCCGGTCACCGTCGCCGTTCCCGACACCGTGCCGGACGGGTTCTGCCCGGCGGCCTGCGCGGAGAAGGCGGAAAGGGGCAGGGCGTCGAGCGTCACCGCAAGGTTCAAGCCGGTGCCATTGAGTGGCACGGTTCCCGATGCCGCCGCGGAGAAGCCGCCGCGCCCGGAAGCCCGCACGGCGGAGAGTTGCACAGTGTTGTCGGCGAATACGCCGTTGGCCGTGACCGCAAGCGGCGCAAGCCCGGCGGCAGGTCTTGCCGAAAGCCCATCGGCGGAAATGTCGAAGGTCACGCGCGGCGCATCGATGCGGCCGGAGGCGCGGACGGTCCCGGTCAGCGTTCCGCGCAGATCCTGGCCGGGCGCGAGCGGGGCCAGCGTGGCGAGCGGGAAAGCTGCGGCGTTGACCGTCACATCGAGCCCGTCTCCAGAAAGCGGCACGCGGCCCTTCGCATCGAGGCGAATGCCGCCGGCGCCTGTCACCGTCGCATCGGTGTTGACGATCCTGCCATCGGTGTCGCCCCTGGCGGTCACGTCAAGCGGCGGCAGGCCGGCGGCGCGGCTCTGGGTGGCGGCAAGCCCCTTGCCCGCAATGTCGAATGCGATGTCGGGCGCATCGCGCGACCCGGTGACGCGCGCTGTGCCGGTGATCGTGCCGGCAAGGCCGAGATCGGAGCGCACAGCGTTGGCGATGGCAAGCGGCAAGGCCTTGATGTCGAGCGACAGGTCGAACGTCTCGCCGGCCGTGCCGCTGGCGGCGATGGCGCCGCCGCCGACATCGATGCGCAGATCGTCAAGCGTGACCGTCTCGCCCCTCAGCGTGACGGTGGAAGGCGCGGCGAGGCGGGCGGCAAGCGCGTCCTTGGCGAGGCGTGCTTCGGCAAGGGCAACCGACCAGCCGCCTTCGAT
Source organism: uncultured Paracoccaceae bacterium (assembly GCA_937873685.1). Classification (GTDB taxonomy): domain Bacteria; phylum Pseudomonadota; class Alphaproteobacteria; order Rhizobiales; family Rhizobiaceae; genus CALMYO01. Next base: position 1,388 of record CALMYO010000285.1, on the reverse strand, counting down.
CTCGGACAGTGCGCCCCTGGCCGCGGCGGTCGCGCCATCGGCAAGGGTCGCCGTCACGTCGAAGTTCGTCGCGCCCGCCTCGGTCTTTGCCGTGCCGTCGAAACGGGAGACATCGAATCCGCCGATCGAGACGTCGCGGCCGGAAATCGCGCCATCGATCTTCGGCACGCCGAACAGGTCGTCGATGCGCGCGTCGACATCGGCCGCGCCGATGCGGTTGTCGAAGATGCGCAGCGCCGAGGCGTCGCCAACGATGTTTGCGCCCTGCTTGCCGTCGCGCTCGGACAGGCTGATTTTTGCGTTGACCGCGCCGCTGGCGTCGGCAAGCGCGAGCGCTGCCGCGCTGTCGATATTGGCGGCGGCGAGATCGAGTTCGCCGGACAGCAGGCCGTCCGCGCCCTGTCGCACGTCACCGGTGAACCTCGCCGCGCCAGCGGAGAAGACGAGGCCGGACAGCAGCTTCTCCTCGCCGTCTATGCTGATGTCGCCGGCAAGCGTGACACGTTCGCCATCGAGAAAGCCGTCACCATTCACTGTGCCGGAGACCGCCGCGTCCTGCGTCACGCCGTCGAAGCCGAGCGCGATGTCGCGGGCGGCGCGTCCCGCCAGCGTGCCCGAGGGCAGGGCGGCGCTAAAGGCGAGGCGAATCGGGCCGTCCTCGCCTCTGGCGGTTCCTTTTGCCGTGAGGCGGCCGGAACCGTTTTCGTTTAGCGCAGCGATGTCGTTGACAGAGAGGTCGAAATCGAAGTTGGCGGCGTCGGAAGCGATGCGGCCGTCGGCGGCGACGCGCGCCTCGTCGCTTTCGATCACCAGCGCTTCCGCGACGATGCCGCGCTCGGAACGTTCCACCCGGCCGGTCAGGCGCGTGCGGCCGGCAATGACGCCGTCGAGGCCGGCGACATCAAGCTGCAAGTCGTCGCCCGTCCCGTCCAGCGTCAGATTGAAGCCGCCGGAGAGCGGCGAGACCGTGCCCGTGGCGGAGAGGTCGATACCGCCGGCAAGGTCGCGTCCGGCAAGCCCGCCGAAAGGCGCGATCGAAGACGATTTCACGGCGAGGCGACCGTCGAACACGTAATCGAAGACCTTGCCGGCCAGGTCGAGAGCCAGATTGGCGGCGTCGAAACGGGCGTATTCCAGATTGACCGACGAACCGGCGCGCCAGTCGCCCTTGGCCGCGATCGTCATGCGTTTGCCCAGAGCCTCGACCACGGCGGGGTTCTGCGAAGCGATGCCGTTGGCGAGGCCCGAAACATCGAAGGTGAGCGCGCGCGTCGCCGGGTCGTTGAGGCCGGTCGCAACGCCGTCGAGATCGAGCAGCAGCGTTTCCATCGTGAGGCCGGCCGAGACCAGACGCTTGATGTCGAGACGGCCGTCGAACCCGCCTGTGG
>CALMYO010000284.1 GCA_937873685.1 uncultured Paracoccaceae bacterium | reverse complement strand
TCGACAGGCACAGGATCGCCATCACTTCCGAGGCGACCGTGATGTCGAAGCCGGCCTCGCGCGGATAGCCGTTGGCGACGCCGCCGAGCGAGCAGATGATCTCGCGCAGCGCCCGGTCGTTCATGTCCATCACCCGGCGCCAGGTGACGCGGCGGGTGTCGATGCCGAGCTCGTTGCCCCAGTAGATGTGGTTGTCGATCAGCGCCGAAAGCAGGTTGTGCGCGGTGGTGATGGCGTGGAAATCGCCGGTGAAGTGGAGGTTGATGTCCTCCATCGGCACCACTTGCGCATAGCCGCCGCCGGCAGCACCGCCCTTGACGCCGAAGTTCGGCCCGAGCGAGGCTTCGCGAATGCACACGACCGCCTTCTTGCCGATGCGGTTCAGCCCGTCGCCGAGGCCGACCGTCGTCGTCGTCTTGCCTTCGCCGGCCGGGGTCGGGTTGATCGCGGTGACAAGGACCAGCTTGCCGTTCTGACGATCCTGCACCGACTTGATGAACTCGGCGGAGATTTTCGCCTTGTCGTGGCCGTAGGGCAGCAGGTGCTCGGACGGGATGCCGAGCTTGCTTCCCACGTCCATGATCGGTTTCTTGACCGCCTCGCGGGCGATTTCGATGTCGGATTTGTGGGCCATGCCCGTCCCCTCCAGAAGAAAACTCGTTTCGCGCCGCGTTTGTGGTCGCCGAAGGCCGGTTAGCAGGTCGCAAACAGGCGCTGCTTGTCCGCAAGCGTCATGGCGCGACGAATCTGGGGTTGAGCCGGCCCGGTGAAGCCGCCGTCAGGCCTGCAGCAGCCACTCGTGTTCCGGCGCGTTGTGGAACTTCCAGACCCGCTTCGGCCCGGCCATGACGTTGAGATAGTAGAGATCGTAGCCGTGGATGGTGGCGCAGGGGTGATAGCCGCGCGGCACCAGCGTCACGTCGCCATCCTCCACCGCCATCGCCTCGTCCAGCGAGCGGTCGTCGGTATAGACGCGCTGGAAGGCAAAGCCCTGCGGCGGGTTGATGCGGTGGTAGTAGGTTTCCTCCAGCAGGCTTTCGTATGGAAGGTTGTCCTGGTCGTGCTTGTGCGAGGGATAGGAGGAGGTGCAGCCGGCCGGCGTGATCACTTCCACCACCAGCAGGGCGTTTGCCGCACCGTCGGTCTCCGGCATAATGTTGTGGACATGGCGCACGTTGGAGCCTTTGCCGCGGGTGATGCGGGGATGGGTTCCGGGCGGGATGCGCCTCGCCTCGAAATCGCCACCGCCGGGGGCCGAACAGACCGCAAGCTCCATCCCGGTCTGCGCAGTGACAGACCAGCTTGAGCCGGCGGGGATGTAGAGTGCATCCGGTTCGCCGTCGAACGGGCTCGTGCGCCCGCCAAGCACGCCGAAATCCCGCGCGCCGGCCTTCGCGCGGCCCTTGCCGGAGATCCATACCAGGCAGACCTCGCGGTCGCCGGTTTCATCGCCGACGGTTTCGCCTGCCTTCAACCGGTGCAGGTCGAAGCCGACATGGGTCCAGCCGGCGCTCTGCGGCGTCACCGAAATGATGCGGCCGGTTTCGCCGGCGGGCTTGACGAGCAGGTTCGGCATGACCCTCTTCCTTCCGTTATTGCTTCTTCACGTCGTCGCGCGGGTTGAACGTGACGAACAGGCCCCAGAGCGCGGCAAGCCCCATCGCCCCAAACAGCATTGCCCAGAAGGTTGCGCCCATCGAGAGTTCGAACAGCGCCCAGCCGAGCGTGAAGGCGACCACGAGGATCCGGATCCAGAGCGGCTTGAAAAACGGGTGGTTGAAGTCGAACACCGTGTTGCTCCGCTTCGCCTTTGCAGTCGTTAAACCGGGGCTAAGTTGCAGAACGCGCCCTGTCCCAGATATCACACAGCGCTGCATACCGCTGCGCCATGTCGTCGATGGCGGCTTGTGACGACATTGCGCCGGACAGAAAACCTCGCGCGGCGTCGGCGAAAATGGTGCGGCCGACGGCAAAGCCCTTCACCATGGCGTGGCGCGACGCAACGGCGAAGCTCTCCGCCAGCGCATCCTGTCCCGATTCCAGCCCGAGCACGACGATGCCGCGGCAGTACGGATCGTTGTCGGCGATTGCCGCGCACGCGTTGGTCCAGGCGGCGTGCGAGGTCATCGGTTCGAACTTCCACCAGTCAGGGAAAACGCCGATCTCGTAGAAACGGCGGATCAGCGCGGCGACCGTGTTGTCGCCGACCGGACCGATCTTCGAAGGGATCACTTCGAGCAGGAATTCCAGGCGGTTGCGCCGAGCGGCGGCAAACAGGCGTTGCACGGTCGCCTCCTGCGCATCGCGCAGCGCCTCGTCGTCCTGCGGATGACAGAAACACAGCACCTTGACCACGTGCTCGGCCGGCCATTCCACCAGACCGCCGCAATCCGGCCCGAGCGACGGTTCCAGTTCCAGCGGCCGCGATCCCGGCCACTCCGCCGGCCGGCCGATCCACAAGCCGGCGCCTGCTGCCCTGTAGAGCGCGTCGCGGCCGAGCCGCTCGTCGCACAGGATGCCGTGGCCCGGCTTGCCTGCGGCGACCTTCAGCGCCGCTTCGAGGCACAGCCGCTTGAACTCGCCGATCTTCGCTTCCGGCGCGCCGGCCTCGCGGGCGATCGCCTCCAGCTGCATGCGGTGATCGAAGGCAAAGACGCGCATCGACGGCCAGTCGCCGCTGCGGTTGGTTGCCCAGTGCACCTGTTCGAGCGCGGCATCCTTGCGCAGCGCCTTGTTGCGGATGCCGGTGCGGAAAAAGTACTGCAGCTCCTCCCATGACGGGTAGGCCGGGGTGCAGCCGTGCCGCGAAACGGCGAACGCACCGCAGGCATTGGCGTATTTCAGCGCCGTCGGCCAGTCCTCGCCCTTCAGCCAGCCGCGCAGCAGCCCGGCCATGAAGCCGTCGCCGGCGCCCAGCACGTTGAACACCTCGATCGGAAAGCCCGGCCCCGATTGCCCCTCGTCCAGCGTGTCGGGAATGGCGCCGGCAAACGCCGCCGCCCCCATCGGCCCTCGCTTGCACACCAGCGTCGCACCCGAGACTGCGCGCACGGCGCGCAGCGCCGCGATCGTGTCGGTCGAGCCGCCGGCGATGTGGAACTCTTCTTCCGTGCCGACAATCAGATCGAACAGGTGCAGCGTCGCCTGCAGCTTCGCCGTCACCTTGGCCGATTCGATGAAGCGGTTCTCGCCGTCGCCATGGCCTGAGAGCCCCCACAGGTTCGGACGGTAATCGATGTCGAGCGCGGTCCTTGCGCCGTTGGCGCGGGCGAGCGCAAGCGCCTTCAGGACTGCGGCCTCGGTGCGCGGATGCGACAGATGCGTGCCGGTTGCGGTGACGCATGCGGCTTCGGCGATGAAGGCCTCTTCAATGTCTTCCTCGCTGAGCGCCATGTCGGCGCAGTTCTCGCGGTAGAAGATCAGCGGGAACTGGTTCTGGTCGCGGATGCCGAGGATCACCAGCGCCGTCAGCCGCTCGGGATCGGTTTTCACCCCGCGCACATCGACACCCTCACGCTGCAACTGCTCGCGGATGAAGCGGCCCATGTGCTCGTCGCCGACACGGGTGATCACGGCCGATTTCAGCCCGAGCCGCGCGGCGCCGGCGGCGATGTTGGTCGGCGAACCGCCGATGTATTTGGCGAAGGACGACATGTCCTCCAGCCGCCCGCCCACTTGCGTGCCGTAGAGATCGACCGAGGAACGGCCGATGGTGATGACATCCAGCGTCTTGCCGGCTGCGGGCGCGGTCATGGGGAACTCCGGCGGGATTGGCGAAAAAAACGAAACACAAATTCCGCATCCATGTCAATACGGAACATTCATTCCATTTCTATTCTCGTTGCGACTTGCTCATTCCATTGTCTGTCGCGCCTTGCGACGGCGTTCGGCCACCGCCACCGGCAGCGCCATCGCCAGCGCCATGCTGGCGGACAACGAACGGAAGCCGGCGTAATCCGCCTCGGCGACCTCAAACCAGACCGCGGCGCTGGCCGCTATCGGCGAAAGCGGCGAATCCGTGATACCGACGACCGCTGCGCCCGCTTCGGCGATGGCCTTCGCATGGGTCGCACTGTCGGCGGCGTAAGGCGCGAAGCTGACGGCAATCGCCGCGTCGGCGCGAGTCGCCTGTGCGGCGACCTCGCCGTCGACGCCGTTGGGCGAGGCAACCCACTGGAAGCGGACGCCGAGTTTTGCGAAGGCATAGGCCATGTGGGCGGCCAGTGGAAACGAACGCCGCTTGGCGACAAGGAAGATCGTCTGCGCATCGGCCAGAAGCGCCACCGCCCGATCGAACGCCGCGGTATCGATGCTGCGGGCGAGATCGGCGACCGAATGCTCGGCTGCGGCGATGAAGCCGTTGAGAATCTGGGCTTCGGGCGAAGCTTGCAACGGCAGCGCATCGAGCGCCCGCAATCGGTCTTCGTAACTGGTCAGCCGGTCGCGCAGGCGTTCGCGGAATACCGCCTGCAGTTCCGTAAAGCCCGAATAGCCGATCGCCTTGGCGAATCGCACCAGTGTCGAGGGTTGCACGTCGGCGGATTCGGCAATGCTGGCGGCGGTGCCGAAAGCGATGTCGTCGGGGTTCTGCAAGGCGAATTCCGCCACCTGCACCAGACGCTTCGGCAGGTCGTCGCGCAGGACGACCAGCCGCTCGCGTAGCGCCTCATAGGTGCGGGGGAGGTCTTCCGCGAGGGTCATGCGGGAGAATGGCGACGGGTTGAAACATTCATTCCGGGAATGAAACAAATGATGCAGGCAAGCGCAAGGCGAATCTGATCACGCCGCATGCCGTGGCGGACCCGCGCGCCTCGAGGTGTCACAGCCTTGCGTACATCTCCGCGAGGTTCTTGCGGTACCGTTCCTCGGAAAACTCCTGTGCGCGCTTGCGACCGCGCTCGGCATAGTCCGCGCGTTTCTCGGCGCTGGCCTCCAGCGCCAGCATTGCGTCGCGGATCTCGTCGACCCGGTAGGGATCGACCAGCATCGCCGCATCGCCGACGATTTCCGGCGACGCGCCATGCGATGTGGTGATCACCGGTGTGCCGCACAGCATCGCTTCCAGCGCAGGCAGGCCGAAGCCTTCGTAGAGCGAGGGCGCGACGACCGCCTTTGCCCCGCGGATCAGGCTGACCAGCAGGGGGAACGGCGCATAGCCGAAGCGCATCACCTTGCGCTTGACGCGGGTTTCCGCGCCGTCCTGGACGAGCGTGCGGATATGGTCGTCGAACAGCAGGCGCAGTTCCTGCTCGGCCTTCCATGCCTCGGCGCCGATGACAACGAGCGGATCCTCGATGCCGGAGCCGAGATAGGCCTCGATCAGCCGGCCAAGGTTCTTCTTCGGCTCGATCGCACCGAAGAACAGGTAGTAGCGCTTGGTGTCGAGACCGAAGATGCCCTTCAGTTCGCTCGTCACCGCGTCCATCGGCTTGTTGAGAAAGCGGGCCGGCAGGTCGACCGCCTGCCAGGTGTTGGTGACCCTCTCTTCGGGCACGCCGAGCAGGTTGACGATGTCGCGCTTCGAGGTTTCCGACACGGTGACGATGTGGTCGGCCGATTGCGCGATGCGCGTGACCATGCGCACGAAGCGCTGGTTCTTGTCGAGCGTCGTGTAGGGCAGCCGCATCGGGATCAGGTCATGGATGGTGTAGATATTCTTCGCGCCGGGTATGCGGATCGGCGTCGGGAAGGTCCAGTGCGCCACCGCCGGCTGCTCGCCCTCCACCCGAACCGGCCACATCCGGCCGGTATAGGCGTTGACCATGTTGGCGATGGTATAAAGGTTGTCGGCGTTGAGCAGCCGGTCGAAGCGCGGCATCCGCGCCTTGAAGCCGGCGTCAACTACCATGCCGGTATAGGGAACGGGGCGGGCCGTGCGCGCGCCCGGCAGCGAGAACACCGCCCTGGCCTGTCCGAGACGGCGAAGCCAGCGGTTTTCCTCGAAGCTTGCCGGATCGAAGAACGTCATCTCGCGCGCCTGCGGCAAGGCGACCGGCGGCAGCGCGTGGCCGTAAAGCACGTCGACGTCGTAGTCCAGTTCCTTCAGCGCATAGGTCAGGTTGCGGGCGTAGGTGGCAATGCCTGTGCCCTTCTCCAGCGAAAGGTTGTAGCCATCGACGAGGATGCGCTTTGGCGCCATGGGTCCGTTCCGATTGCGGAAGATGATGCTGGGACGGCGAAACCGCCGGGCGCTTCCCTACAGAAGCGTTTCGCCAAATGCCAGCCTTTGCGTGTTTTGACTTTCCATTGAAGATATTTGCCGCTAGGCAAGCCGCGCCGCCCGCGCGGCGTCCGACCTTTGATCCGGAGTGTCCGAAATGTCCGACGATACCGCCATGGCGCAACCCGCGGGACCGCAGGAAAGCCTTTCCGGCGTCGCCAGCCCGCTGCGGCCTTTCTTCAACGCGATGCCGGTTGCGGCGCAACCGCATGTGTTCGGATCCACTTTGTGCCGCGCCGAGCACTTCCTGCTGCCGCTTTTCCGGTTCTGGCTGAACGAATTGCAGATGCACCCCTCGATGCATCGCAAGCTGTGGGAACTGGTGTTCATCACCCAGACGCTGCATGAACTCGACAAGATGCAGCCGGGCTGCCGGGGGCTTGGTTTCGGCGTTGGCCAGGAGCCGCTCTCGGCCTATTTTGCCAAGCGCGGCGTCGAGGTGGTGGCGACGGATCTGGAAATCACCGCCGCGCAGCAGGCCGGGTGGGCCGATTCTGGCCAGCATGCGACGACCGCCGACACGCTGTTCTGGCCGGGCATCGTCGATCGCGCGATCTTCGACCAGCGCGTCACGTTCCAGAATGCCGACATGAACGACATTCCCTCGAACCTGCGCGAGTTCGATTTCTGCTGGTCGGCCTGCGCGCTGGAGCATACCGGTTCGATCGACCAGGGTCTGGCCTTCATCGAAAATTCGCTGACAACCCTTAAAAAGGGCGGGGTGGCCGTACACACGACCGAGTTCAACATGTCGTCCGATGACGACACGATCGAAGCCGGCGGCACGGTGCTGTTCCGCAAGCAGGACATCCGCGTGCTGCAGCGCCTGCTGGCGATCCGCGGCCACCGCATGCTGCCGCTCAACCTTTATCCGGGCGCGACCGAGATCGATGCCTATGTCGATGTCCCGCCCTACGGGAACGACCCGCACCTGCGGCTTCAGGTCGCCTCCTGGAAATCGACCAGCATCGGCCTTGCGATCGTGAAGGGTTGAGGTGGCGATGATCGACGCCTTCATCGACCGCTGCCGCGCCAGCGCCTCCGCCATCTATTGCGGCGAGGGGCGCATCCTGGCGACCGTGCTCGGCCGTTATCGCACGTTTCTCGACGGCGCCGATATCGGCATGACGCCGAACCTTGCCTGTGACGGTTTCTGGGAACCGTCGATCTCGGCGGTGTTCGAACGCTACGTGAAGCCCGGCATGGTGACCGCCGACATTGGCGCCAATGTCGGCTATTACAGCCTGATGATAGCGTCGCAGGGCGGCGAGGCCGGCCAGGGGATTGCGGTCGAGGCAAGCCCGGTTGTGGCGGGATTGCTCGCCGACACGATCGTCATCAACCGGCTGGAAAAGACGATCACCCTGCACAATGTGGCGGCCGCCGACAAACCCGGCACGCTCGATTTCTACCTCACGCCGGAACGCAATCTCAACGGCTGCATCCTGCTCGACGAATGGCGCGACAAGGTCGACCCCGCCTTCGTGCGCAAGGTGCCGGCGATGCCGGTGGACGACATCCTCGACGCCGAACCGCGCATCGACTTCATCAAGGTCGATGTCGAGGGCGCAGAGCATCTCGTCTGGAAGGGCCTGGCGCGCACGCTCTCGCGCAATCCTGACATCATCGTCGTGCTCGAATACAATTTCATGCGCCATTCCCATGCCGGTGACATCGTGGCGATGATCGAGGCGGCGGGATTCCCGCTGCGCGAGATCGATGCCGACGGCGCGATTCGTGCTGTCGTGCGCGAGACGCTGTTCGACACGGCGGCGGTCGATGATCGCATGCTGTTCCTGAAGCGGGGTGACAGCCTGTGAGCGAGGCAGCAAACGAGACGAAGGCCGCCTCGCATCCCGACCTCCTGTGGGCTGAAGTGATCGATTTTCTCGATCGCAACGGCATCGCGCGCAGCCGGACGGTGGCGCCGGCCGAATTCGGCGACCATCTCGCAGGCGCGGTTGCCTATCCCGACGCCGCCGCGACGGACTGGAACGACATCTCGGCGGTCGTCATCCACCAGGGGTGGGGGCCGCCACCTCCCCCGGCCCTCCCCTCCCGGGTGCCGCACATGCTGCTGCCCGGTTACGCCAACGCCGTGTTTGCGGTCTATACCCGCGACGCCTTCGCGACCGTGACGACGCCCGATCATTTCCGCGCCTTCATGGAGCAGATACCGCAGGTGGACGCGATGGCGCCGCAGCCGCGCGCCGAACGCTTTCCGCCGATCGCCGTCCATGCCGGCAACGGCAGGATGATCTGCCGCGATCCGGATTTCCGCAAGATCATCGTCCCTTCGGCGTCGATCCGGGTGCTCGGCGCCCTGCTGGAGGGGCAGAACATCGTCTCGGGGCTGCGCGAACTGGTTCGCCCGTTGGCTGCAAATGCCCGCATGGTGGTCGACAATGGCGCCGGCATCGGCCTGTTCGCGATCGCCTGCAAAGATTTATTGGCAAGAGATGCCGTGCATCTGGCGATCGAGACCGAGGACACCGACATCCCCGCACTGGTCGCCAACACCGAACTGGCCGGCCTGTTCTGGCGCACCATGTACATGACATCGCGTCCCGCTGATTTCGCCGACATCGCCGACGGTCCGAAGGGAGAGAACGAGAAGTTCCTGTGGGCCGAGCGCAAGCTGAAACTCGACCTTTCGCGGCGTTGCGATCTCCTGCATATCGACGCCGGTTTCGGTCTCGGCGAGGCGTCGGGCACTCTAACGCACTGGCTTGAGGCGAATGGCTGGCCGAACGTGATCGTCAGCGACGGACTCGCGATGCGGCAGGCGCAGACGGCAGATGGCGGCGGGGACGTGGCCGATGCCCTGTCTTCGGCCGGTTATCGCAACACGCTCGATTCTGCGGGCGGCGACGGTCTCTATCACCTTTGGGGATGGCGGCATCCTGCCCGTTCCGGCTGAACGACATTCCCGCGCAACGCCGTATTTTGCTGCAGGTCGCCTTCTGCTGCTCGATTGCGCCGGTTCCAACCGCGTTCTCGCCGTGATTTGACGCTATTCGACCGTTGAGAGCCAGTTTCGCCATTCACCGCCCGTTCACCTGCACGGCGGTATTGGAGTCATCAAGGGTAAATCCTATCCGTTCCTCGCGAAAGGCCGCCAATGGAACCGCAAACTCTGTTCTACGACTACTATTCCGGCAGCAACGCCTATGATCTCACCGAACTCGGCCTGTGGGTTTTGCAGAACGGCGAACCGTACTTCACCGATGGCAATGGCTTCGGTGTCGAGGCCTTCGACGGGTTCGATTTCTTTCGCGTCGTTTTCGACGGCGTCGGCTTCACCTATGACGATACCGGCCCGCTGACCGGAGTCATCGACAAGGTATCGATCGCCATTGGCAAAACGCTGCTGCTCGAGATGCAGGGCTTCGACGCGACCGTCGCCGAAGTCGGCGATGTTCTTGCGGCAGCCGCCGATACCGGCAGTGACCGGCCGCTGGTCGACTTCCTCAATTCCTATCGCCATGACATCCTCGGTTCGGTCGAGGCCGACAATCTCGGCGCGTCCGACAACAACGACATCGTTCGCGCCGGCGACGGTGACGATATCGTCAACGCCTATTTCGGCAACGACACGGTGTTCGGCAATGCAGGCAACGATTTCATCGTTGGCAGCCGCGGCGACGACAAGCTTTACGGCGGCAACGAAACCTATGACGGTGCAGTGAACGATGGCGCCGACACGCTGATCGGCGGCGACGGCAACGACACGCTTGACGGCGGCACCAATCCGGAAGGTGCGTCCGGCCAGGGCGACGTGATGCTCGGCGGCGAGGGCAACGACCTGTACTACGTCGACAGTTCGCTTGATGTGGTCGACGAAGGGATCCTCGTTCCCGAATACGGCTTCGGCGGCTTCGACACGGTGCGCACCTCCGCGAACTTCTTCTGGGATTATTACTCGGTCGCCGAGCAGATCATCGTCGAGGAGTTTGCAGACAATCCCGGCGGCCTTGGCGTCACCACGGTCGGCGGCGTGTTCGACAACACGCTGTTCGGCCATTCCGGCACCGACATCATTTTCGGGCGCGGCGGCAACGACGTCTATATCGCCGGCGACGGCATCGACTGGATGAGCCTGTCGACACTCGGCGTCACCGATGTTGGCAGCTATACGGCAAACGGCATCAACACCGTGGTCGTAGAACGTCGCCTTACCGGCGATTTCTCCTACGACATCGTTTTCGATTTCGAGAGCGGCTGGGATTACTTCGACGTCCGCGACTACGGCTACACGTCCGCATCGCAGATCTTCGACCGGGGCTTCAACGACGGCTACGGCAATTCATGGTATGCGCTCGGCGACGGGCTGGACTATCTCTATGTGGTCGGTCTTGAGAAGGAAGACCTGCTGCTGAGCGATTTCCAGGTTACCTGATCCGGTATTCAGCTCGGCGGAGATTGGCCGGTCACGGGTTGCGGAAAACGTCTGCAACCCAAGTGTCCCTGCGGGTTGACCCGTCGTTTTCAAGAGCTAACTTACGGGAAACCTTCAGTTTCCCGAAGAGGCTTTCATGCCGGCCATTGTCGACACCACCGCGACCGGGGATGCCCGCATCGACGGCATCCTGCACGAGGATCACTGGGCGGTCACCGCACTCACCTTTTCGTTTCCTTCGGCCCTGTCGAACTTTGCCGACGCCTATGACGAGGTACGTGGCTTTCAGGTGTTGAACGCCGCCCAGAAATCCGCCGCGCGAGCAGCGCTTGCCGAGGTCAGCGCGTTCACGCCTCTCGTCTTCACCGAGGTGACCGAAACCGACACGGCGCATGGCGCAATCCGCTTTGCGCAGGCGACCGGGCGCACATACACCTCCGGCGGCAATGTCATAGATCGCGAAATCACCACCGCGACGGCGTTCAATCCGTCGGCCACGGAACGCGGCGGCGACATCTTTTTCCATCCGGACAAGTACGACGCGCCGGCATTGAACAATTTCAGCTGGCTTACCTTTTTCCACGAGACCGGTCACGCGCTTGGGCTGGAACACGCGCATGAGAACACCGACTTCGGTCAGGTTCCCGCCGCCTGGGACGCAATAGAATTCACGATCCTCAGCTATCGCGACTACCCAGGCGCGGCGGTCGGCAACTCGCGCGCTGAAGCGAATTCCTATCCGCAAGGCTTCATGATGCTCGACATCGCTGCGCTTCAGCACATTTACGGGGCGAACTACGCCACCCGGGCCGGCAACGACACCTATTCCTTCGATCCGGGCGCGCCGTTGATTCTCGAGACGATCTGGGATGGTGGCGGCGCTGACACTTATTCCTTTGCCGGCTACGCGACGAACCTTCAGATCGATCTCGAACCGGGATCGTGGAGCAACACTAACGCCGGGCAGAACGCGCATCTCAACGCCCGCAGCAGTGGCACGGATCCGGCCTACGCCAAAGGCAATGTCTACAATGCCCTGCTGCACGACGACGATCCCCGCTCGCTGATTGAGCGGGCGATCGGCGGTTCCGGCGACGACATCATTGCAGGCAACAGGGCCGACAACCGGCTCGAGGGACGCGCCGGCGTCGACGCGCTGATCGGCCGCGACGGAAACGATGTTCTGATCGGCGGCGTCAATCCCGCGACCGGGGGCGACCTGATGTTCGGCGGCGCCGGCAACGACACATATTATGTCGACAGCGCGCTCGACTTTGTCGACGAAGGTATCTTCACGACCGAATATGGTTTCGGCGGCTTCGACACGATTGTCTCCACAGCGGATTTCTTCTGGGATGTGCATTCCGCCGGCGATTTGTTGCGGATCGCCGAGACGGTCGTCGATCCCGAGGGCGATGGCGCCACGCTGGTGGGCGGTGTGTTCGACAACACGCTCGTTGGCCATTCGGGAACCGACATCCTTTTCGGACGCGGCGGTTCCGACACCTATCGCGGCGGCGACGGGGTGGACTTTATCAGCCTGTCGACGCTCGGCGTCACCGACGCCGGCGCCTATGTCGCCAATGGCGTCAACACCGTTGTCGTCGAGGCGCGATCCACCGGCACATTTTCATACGATATCGTCTTTGAGTTCGAGCCCGGGCGCGACAAGCTGGATGTTTCCGATTTCGGCTACGGATCGGTCGCCGAAGTGCGGGCGCGCGGCCATGACGATGGCGCTGGCAATTGCTATTTCGCGCTCGGCGACGGGCTGGATTATCTTTATATTGTCGGCGCTGTCCTGTCCGAGATCAGGGACGCCGATTTCACCCTTGGCGGTTGAACGCGGGGGCCGGCCGTTTCGTTAGCGTTTGGCTACATTTGCGCGGCAACGAACCGCTCGACAGAGGCGATTGCCGCACGCGCCGAACGTTCCGCCGTGAACTGTGCGGCATGGGCGCGGCCGGCGGCAAGGACTTCCGGGTTCGCCGAAGTCTCCCGCACTGCTGCCAAGGCGTCACGCCAACCGGTCGCGTCGTGCGGGTCTATCAGTAAAGCGTGGCCGCCGGCCGCCTCGGGCAGGGCGCTGTTGTCGGCCGCGATCACGCGGCAGCCGCAAGCCAGCGCCTCGATCACCGGAATGCCGAAGCCTTCATGGAGCGACGGCATCAGGAAGGCGGTTGCGTGGGCATAGAGCGCATGCAGCGTTTGCAGCGGCACGAAGCCGAGCGGGCGCACTGCGCCGCTCGCCTCCAAGCGCTGCAAAGTTTGTGCGGCTTTCCCACGCTTCCACGCGGGCGCGCCGGTCAGCACCAACGGGAAATCGGGCGCAATCGGCGACGATTCGCCCGCGGCGATCTCCAGCAACAGGTCGAGGTTCTTGCGCGGCTCTGCCATGCCGGCGGCGAGGAAGTACCGTCCGGCCGCGAGGCCAAGCGCCGTCAGCGGTTCTGTTTGCGCCGGTTCGAAGAACAGCGTTCGCAGGGAAGGCGTCACCACGTCGATCCGGTCACGCGGAACGCCGAACCGGGTTGAAACATCGTCGGCCGTGAATTGCGAAACCGCCTGCACCCGCGCCGCCCCGCGCGCCACATCCGGCAAGCGGTCGAGAAAACGCCGCCTGCTCGGATGCACAAGATGCGGCAGCGCCAGATGCGCCAGGTCGTGGATCACCGGAAGCACGGGCGCATCGATCGCGCCCATCGGCAGGAATTGCAGCGCGTAGTGGAAATCGAGCGGCGGCAAGGGCAGGATTTCGAACAGCCGCCGCCGGACAGCGCGGCGCATCGCCGGCAGCAACGGCAGGCCAAGGGCGGTGGAAACCAGCCGGGCGCGCAGGGCTTCGGACGTGTTGTCGCCCGAAGGTCGTTCGGTAAGCCTCGCCGCGTCCACCGGAGTCCATCCGCTCCAGCCGAAAGCGGTGAAGCGCCAGCCCGGTCTTTCGGCTGCGATCGCCGACAGCAGCATGCGGGCAAACACCGGGATCCCGCTTTGCGGCGCCTGCAACGGCGCGGCGTCGATCCCGATCAGCATCGCCACACGGTCATGAAGGTTGGCGCGCCGCCAGCGCTTGCGTATAAATGTCGCCAACGCGCTGCACGAACCTTTCGGCGTCGTACTCTTCGCGGGCGCGTTGCCAACCGGCTGCGCCCATCGCCGCCCGACGCTGCGGATCGTCGAGAAGCGCGCTTAAAGCCGCAGAAAGGGCGCCGGCGTCTTCAGGCGACACGGTCACCGCTTCGATGCCATCCCGGGCGACAATCGGCACTTCCGTCGCCAGCGCTGTGTTGACCACCGGCAAGCCGCAGCACATCGCTTCAAGCTGCACCAGGCCGAAGGCTTCCGCCTCGGTGACCGGAGAAAACGCGAACACGGCGGCCGAATGATAGAGGTGTTTCAATTGGCTGCGCTCGACCCGGCCGAGAAACCGCACCTTGCCGGATTTCAGCATGCCGCCGGCGCGTTCCTTCAGGAATTCGGAAAGCGGGCCGTCGCCGGCAATCCACAATTCCCCGTCGACATCGCGCATGGCCTCGATCAGGACGTGGAAGCCCTTGTACGACACCAGGCGGCCGACGCCCAGCACCAGCCGCGGGTGCTTGCGCCGCGTCTCTTCGCAGGCGAGACGCTCTTCTTGCGAAAGTCCGTTCCAGAGACCGGTGTCGACCCCGAACGGAATGGCGTGGCATTTTTCCGGAATGGCCTTCAGGTAGGGCGAGCCGGCGAGCAGCCTATCACCGGAAACGATCACCGCGTCCGCCCGCGCCAGGGTGGCGCGCACCGGGCGGTCGTAGAGCCAGCGAAAGCCGCGCTGGCGCACGATTTCGCTGTGCCAGTGAACCACCAGCGGCTTGGCGGCGAAGCTGCCGAACCATGTCGCCAGATCGGCGAGCGGGAACGGCATGTGCAGCGCGATCATGTCGTGCTCATGGGCAAGCTTCGCGAGCCTGAACGGAAAACCGGGTGCAATCGGCATCGAGAACGCATGGCCGATATGGCGCACGAGGTGATGGCGGATGACGCCGCCGACCTCGAAAACCGAAGACGAGGCATTCGACGCGATCAGGAACGACGGCTCGAACCGGTCCTTCAGCCCACGCGCCAGCATGTCCATGACATGCGGAATACCGCCTTCCGTTTCCGGAAGCGCCGTCTTGAAGACGTGCAGGATTTTCGGTTTTGCGTTCAAGTCCCGGCTTTCAGCATGCCCAGGCCGGTCATCCAGACGTTATAGCGCTGCGTGACCGCACCTTCCCTTTCGCTCTATAGGCGTCGGCTTCGGACCCGATCAAGCGGTTATCGGTTCGGTTCGAACGATCCGGCCGTTGTCGAGGAAGATGATGCGGTCGCACACATCGCGCAGCAAATGGATGTTGTGCGAGGCGATGGCGAAGACGCCTGCCTTGCCGACAAAGGCGCGCAGCCGCGCCTCGGCCTTGTGCATGAAGGTTTCGTCCACCACCGACAGCCATTCGTCCATCAGCAGGATTTCCGGCTCGGCGCTCGTGGAGACGGCGAAGAACAGCCGCATCATCATGCCCGTGGAAAAATGCCGCAGCGAAAGGTCGAGAAACTTGCGCTCCAGTTCGGCGAAAGCCCAGATCGCGTCGATCATCGCCGTGTCGGGTTTCAACCCCTCGAAACGCAGCAGAAGTTCGATGTTGTCGCGGGCCGACAGTTCGATGTTGGCGCCAAGGCCGAGGCCGAGAAGCGCTGTGACACGGCCGTTGCGTTGCACCATTCCGGAACTGGGCGGATAGATGCCCGCCATCAGTTTCAGCAACGAGGATTTTCCCGACCCGTTCGGGCCATAGATGCCAAGGCGGTCGCCAGGATCAAGGTCGAGATCGATGGCGTCGAGGGCGCGGATGACCGGCGGGGCAGTGCGCCTGCCGCGGATCGCGTCGACCGCCAACCCCTTGCAGTTCAGCCACTCCGGGGAGACCACCGGGTAATCGAGCGTGGCGGATGCAAGGCGGAGCGATGGCATCGGATCGTCTTTCTCACACCCACAATGCGATGCGCGACATCGCACGCGACATCGCCCAGGCGAACGCGACCGCCGCCAGCGCCACAAGCGCCGCCATGGCGAGCGAAAAAAGGTTCGGTCCGTCGCCCAGCAGCGGCTGGCGCCAGGCGATGAACAGGTGCGCCAGCGGGTTGACGTCGACGATCAGGCTGCTGCGCTCGCGCACGAAATGCGGTTGCCACAGGATCGGCGTCACCAGGAAGGCGAGCTGGATCACGGATTCCATCAGCCGCTTGAGGTCACGAAAGCGCGCGGCCGCGAGGCCGAGCCCGTAGGCCGCCCCGGCTGCCGTTATGAAGAAAAACGCCAGGCCGGGCAGCGCCTGCAGGAACCCCGCAAACGGGACCGCCCCGAACCACAGCGCCAGCAGGATCGGCACCGGCGCGGCGTGCGCCGTCATCATGATGCCCTTGAAGAAGGTGGCGAGGAGAAACACCGACGGCGAGAACCCGCGATCCTTGATCATGGCCGCATTGGCGGAAAGCGTATCCATGCTCTCCAGCAAGGCGGTGGAAAAGAACGTCCACATCAGCAGGCTGACCGCGAAGAAGGGGACGTAGCTTTCCAGCGGCGCGCCGAAGACGGCCGGAAACACCGCGGCCGCGACGCCGACGAAGATCGCCTGTTGCACGGTGATCCAGAACGAGCCGAGCACCGAGCGAGCGTAGCGGCTGCGAATGTCGGAGCGTGCGATGTAGAGCGCCAGGGTGACGGCTTCGGACAAGGGAGAGCACCGGTTTCGGCGGGTTGGATGCGGCGCGCCGCGATTGCGGGTTCCGATACAAGCCGGCCGGCCCCGGCGCAACCCGCGTTGCTGTCGCCGTCGCTGGCTGCGCCGGCCAAATCCGCTTCGGCGGGGTTGGCGTAACAGGCCCATGTCCAGTCAACACGAAACATCCGGGACCGGCAACGCCGTTGTCATCGGCGCCAGCGGCGGCATCGGGGCGGCTCTTGCCGATGCGCTCGAAAGGGATCCGCGGTTCGCCCGGGTGCACCGGCTGTCGCGCCGTGGCGCGATCCCGCTCGATCTCTGCGATGCTGCGAGCATCGAGGCGGCGGCGGCAATGTTGGCAAAGCACATCGGCGAAAACGGTGCGGCGTTGCGTCTTGTCATCGTGGCGAGCGGTTTCCTGCATGACAGCGAGCTGAAGCCAGAGCGCAGCCTTGCGGAACTCAACGCGGAACGCTTCGCCCGGGCTTTTGCGATCAATGCCACCGGGCCGGCGCTGGTGGCGAAACACTTCCTGCCGCTGATGCCGAAGCGCGAACGCAGCGTTCTTGCCGTCCTGTCGGCCAGGGTAGGGTCGATCGGCGACAACCGGCTCGGCGGCTGGCACGCCTATCGCGCGTCGAAGGCGGCGCTGAACCAGATCGTGCGGACCGTGGCGATAGAAGAGGCGCGCCGCGCGCCGGGACGCATCGTTGCGGCATTGCATCCGGGCACGGTGGACACCGCATTGTCCCAACCCTTCGCGCGCAACGGCCTAGCGGTCGTCTCGCCTGCGGAGGCGGCCGGGCGTTTGCTGCGGGTGATCGACGGGTTGCATCAGCGCGATTCCGGCGGTTTCTTCAATCACGACTCGGCGCTGCTGCCGTGGTGAATGCGCATCAACCCGATCTTTACCCAAGGCGTTTCATGCAGGCACGGGGGCAATGATCAAAGGGATGGTCGCATGAAGCCACTTGTTTTGGCAATTCTTGGCGCGTCAGTGCTGCTTTCGGGTTGCGGCACGGTAGCCGTTGTCGGTGGCGCGGCCGGCGCGGCGGTCACCGTCGGCTCGGTGGCCGTCAGCGGCGTGACAACCGCCGGAAAGGTCGCGGTCGGCGCGGGCAAGGCGGTGGTCAAGGGCGGCGTGGCGGCGGCGAAGGCGGCGGCGCCGTGATCTCTCGCATGCAGCGTCGCCAATCGCGCGTGCGGCTCGATTGGCATTTGACGCGCAAACGGGCTTCGCCCTAGTTACCTGCCTTTCAACCGCGGCTGGGCGAAGAATTGATCATGACAAGCAGGGCGGCAGGAAGCGAACCGCGACGCCTGACCATTCTTGGCGCGACCGGCTCTATTGGCCGCAACACGCTCGATGTGATCGCCCTCATGGGCGGGCGCGAGCGCTTTGCTGTCGAAGCCGTGACCGGCATGGGCAATGTCGCGCTGCTCGCCGAACAGGCGAAGGCCTGCGGCGCGGCGCTCGCCGTCACGGCCGATCCCGCGCGCTACGGCGAACTGAAGGATGCGCTGGCCGGAACCGGCATTGCGGTCGCCGCCGGACCGCAAGCGGTGATCGAGGCGGCGGAGCGCCCGGTAGACTGGGTGATGGCCGCCATCGTCGGCGTTGCCGGCCTTGCGCCGACCCTTGCCGCTGCGCGGCGCGGCGCAACGATCGCACTCGCCAACAAGGAGTGCCTCGTTGCCGCCGGCGACCTGTTTCTCGCCGAGATCGGCAAGGCTGGCGGAACGTTGATGCCGGTCGACAGCGAGCACAACGCCATCCACCAGGTCATCGACCATGCACGGCCGGAAACGGTCGAGCGCATCGTGCTGACCGCTTCCGGCGGACCGTTCCGCACATGGAGCCGCGAGAAGATGGTGGGCGTGACGCCGGCCGTCGCCGCCGGGCATCCGAACTGGTCGATGGGCCAGAAGATCTCTATCGATTCGGCTTCGATGTTCAACAAGGCGCTGGAGATGATCGAGGCGAAGGACCTGTTCGGACTCGACCCGGCGCAGGTCGAGGTGAGCGTGCATCCGCAATCGGTTATCCATTCGATGGTCGGCTATCGTGACGGGTCGGTGCTGGCGCAGCTTGGCGCGCCCGACATGCGCACCGCGATCGGCTATGCGCTCGGCTGGCCGGATCGCCCGCACCTGCCAGTCGACCGGCTCGATTTCGCCAAGCTTTCCCGGCTCGATTTCGAGGCGCCGGACGAGACGCGCTTTCCGGCGTTGCGGCTTGCCCGCGAGGCGATGGCGCGCGGCGGGGTCGCCGGCGCGGTGCTGAACGGGGCGAAGGAGGCGGCGCTGGAAGCCTTCATCGCCGGACGCATCGGCTTTCTCGACATGGCGGATATCGTCGAACGCGTGATGACGGCGATGGCGGGCGCGGGGGCGGCCACCGCCTTGGACGATGTCTCTTCCGCGGACGCCGAGGCGCGCCGCCGCGCTTTGCAACTCATCGGAGCTGTCTAGCGGCCGAGCGCGGCGACCAACAGTTCGGCGGCCGCGGCGCCGGAATACTGTTGCTGGCCGGTGATCAGGTTGCCGTCGCGAACGGCGAACGGCTTGAACATGCCGCTGACGATGAAGTTGGTGTCGGGGATCGTGCCAGCCTCTTCCTCTATCCAGAAGGGCTGGATCCGGCTGCCGACGAAGCTGTCGGCAAAGGCCTCCTCGGAGTTGGCGAAGCCGGTCCAGGTCTTGCCCCTCACCAGCAGGTCCCCGTTGGACAGCCGCGTCTTCAGCAGGATGCAGGTGCCGTGGCAGACGATGGCGACTATCCTGCCCGCTTCGAAGACGCGCGCCACGAAAGCGTGCAGCGCCTCGTCATCGATCATGGTGACCATCGGCGACTGGCCGCCGGCGACAAAGATCGCATCGTAGTCGTCGATGGCGACATCGGCGATGGCGCGCACGCCCTTGAGCAACGCCGCATGGCTGGGCGATGTCTTGAAGCCGAGCGAGATCAGGTCATGGGCGGAGTAGCCCGATGCGTCCTCGGGATCGGAATAGCCGTCGGCTTGCAGGTCGCCGCCCTTCGGGCTGACAATGTCGACCGCATAGCCGGCCTCGGTGAACACCCACCAGGGATGCGTGAGTTCCGCCCACCAGAAGCCGACCGGCCAACCCGTGGTCGGGGAGACGCCGGGGTCGGCGGCGATCATCAGGATCCTTCGCTTGGCATGCACATCGATAGCGGCTGTCATGGCTTTTCCTTTCGAACAGTTGCCGTTGACGGGTAGATGAAACGGGCGATCAGCGGGGTGAGCCTCGGCATGATGACCCAGGTCATCAGCGAAACCTGGATCGAAACCATGAGCAGGACGCGGGCTGCGAGCGGCCAGCCGTCCGTCAGCGGGCCGAGCGTCAGGTTCAGAATCATCACGAGGCAGAACACCACCGCGACAAGCACCAGCGCCATGCGGTGCGGCGAAGGTTGCGGCACCCGCGTGCCCGCCGGCGGGTCGAACCAGAATTCGAGCCCGGTCATGCGATCCCAGGCCGCGTCGGCGGCGAACAGATCTTCGCCCTGCGCAAGCATCTGCGTGCGGAAAGGCGAAATCTCGAAGGCCTCGAGCGTGTTGAGCGACGAGAACCGGAACACCGAACGGTATTCCCCGCCCGGCGATTGCGGCCGGTGGAACTCGGCGCCGAGATACCCTTCGAATTGAAGCGCCGCCCCCGCAGTCAGGCGCTTCAGCCAATCCTCGTACTGCTGTTCGCGGCCGGGCTTGACCTTGCGCCGCACGATCACCGTGACGGTGTCGCTCATGATGTTACCGCAGGCAGGTCGTACCAGTCGCCCTTCGACTGTTCCCACAGGTTCCTGACGATCCGCTTGCCGGTCGGCCCGTCGATCAGCCCGGCGGAGACAAGCCAGCGGCCGGCGTTCGTCACTTCCTTCAGCACCCGCGACCCGCAGGTGGCGCAAAAGGCGCGCCGCGAAGCGGTGGAGGACTGGTACCAGACCAGCGCTTCAACCCCCTCCACCACCACATCGCCCACCGGCGCGGCGATGAAGGCGTTGTAGTTGCCATGCATCTTGCGGCAGTCCTCGCAATGGCAAGCAAGCACCCCGGCCGAAGCGGCAGGAAGCGAAAGGCGTACCGCGCCGCAATGGCAGCGGCCGTTCAGCATGTCGGTCATCGGATTTCCTCTCAGGAAACGGCGGCAAAGGCCCAGCGCCGCCCCTTGCCGCGCAGCAGGGCCTGGTTGATCCACACCATGGCGAAGGGTTCGAGCAGGCGGGATTTCGACAGGTCGCCGGCATCGAGCGGGTCGAAGCCGATATCGGCGAGCAGGCCGGCAACCGTCGCCTTGGCGTCGGCGTCGTTGCCCGCCATGAACACCACCGGACGGTGCGCCAGCCTGGCATTGTCGGCCATCATCTCGGCGCCGACCTGGTTCAGCGTCTTCACCACCCTTGCGCCGGGTAGCCAGCGCGCCACCATCTCGCCGCCGGAATCGGTGTGGCCGACGGTCAGCGCGAGCGCGCCATCGACCATGCCAAGCGGGTTCATGCAGTCGATGACGATCTTGCCGGCCAAATCGCCGAGTGCGGCGACAGCGTCCTTCGCTGCTGCCCAGGGAAGCGCCAGAATGACGACATCTGCCGATCGTGCAGCATCGGCCGGCGATTTCGCGCTGGCCCCGGTCTCGGCAACGAGCGGCCGCAACGCCTCAGCCGCCCGGTCGCGAACGCCGAGAAGCACCGCGTGTCCCGCGCGGGCGAAGGCGCGGGCAAGCGCAGCCCCAACATTGCCCGCCCCGATGATCGCGATATCCATGGTCCGCTCTCCTTGCCTTGTTGCCGGAAAGGGGTTATCGCCACATCGATATCGATAAAAGTGAAATCGCTTCATGTCTGATATTGATGAAATGAAGATGCGTCGCCTCGACCTGACGAGCCTGCTCGTCTTTCTCGCCTTGATGCGCTTGCGAAAGGCAACTGCCGTGGCCGAGGCGATGGGGCTGACGCAGTCCTCGATCTCGCACACGCTCGGGCGGTTGCGCGACGCCTTCGGCGACGAATTGTTCCTGCGCCGTCCGCACGGGCTGGAGCCGACCGCGATTGCGACCGGCCTTGAGCCGCGGGTTCGAGCCGCGGTGGACCTGCTGCGCGAAGCACTGAGCGACCCATCACCCTTCGATGCAGCTACATCGACGCGCACCTTGCGCATCGGCGCATTCGATGCCGAGCAGGCGTTGCTGGCGCCGGGACTGATCGGGGGCGTTCGCCGGCAAGCGCCGGGCATGCGGGTCGTGATGCGGCCGCAGGGACGCGACGAGGGCCTTGCCGCGCTGGCGTCCGGCGAACTCGACCTGCTGGTCGGGTATTTCTGGCGTCTCGACGAGGAGTTCAGCTGTGAGCCGCTGTATGCGGACAGCTACCTTACGGTCGCGCGGGACGGGCATCCCTGGTTCGACGGGCCGGCAACGCCGGAACGTTTCTGCCGGTTCGGCCATGTGGTGGTGTCGCCGCGTGGCGATCTGTCCGGCGTCGTCGACCGCAGCCTGCAAGGGCTTGGCCTGTCCCGTGACGTGGTGGCGGCGCTGCCGCATTTCCTCCCCGCCTTGGCCGCGCTTGCGGGAAGCGATCTGGTGGCAACGTTGCCGGCGCGGCTGGTTCAACGCTTTGCGCCGGGATTCGGCCTGCGCTTCTCGGAACCTCCGGTGTCGTTGCGCGCGCTGCCGATCACGATGGTGCGCCATCGCCGCGACCTCAGGAGCGGGCCTGTCGGTTGGCTGTGCGGAATGCTGCGCGAGGTGAGCGAAAGTGCGCCTTGACGGTACGATCAGGCGGTCAGCGCTTCCCGATCGGCAGCCCCCGGCGCCCGCCGGCCCGGCTCGCAATAGATGCCGTGCAGCGTCGTCAGCACCCGTTCCACTTCCGGCGAGGCAAGACGGTAGAAGATCGTCTGGCCCGAACGGCGGGTCGCCACCAGCTTCAGCGCCCGAAGTTTCGCCAGTTGCTGCGAAAGCGCCGATTGCGACAAGTCGACGATCGCCGCCAGTTCGTTCACCGACACCTCGCCCTCAAGCAGGTGGCAAAGGATCATCAGCCGCTTGGGATTGGCCATCGCCAGCAGCAGTTCCGAGGCGTCCTGCGCCATTTTGTCCAGTTCGGTGATTTTCATCTTGCGCATATGAGCACATCATAATATATGAAGTCAAGAGAAAACGGCGACCGTCAGGACGCCGTCCGTTCGAACGCAACAGATAGGCGTTCCGGCGGCGGCGTTCAAACCGAAAATCAGGCGGCGCCCTTCGTGTGGAGAGAGCAATGACGGAATTCACCCCGTGGATGTCGCTTGCAGGCGGCGTCCTGATCGGACTGGCGGCAACGATCCTGATGGCCTTCAACGGCCGCATCGCCGGCATGACCGGCATCATGAGCGGTGTCATCCCGCCGCTGAGTGCAGACTGGGCCTGGCGCGCGGCCTTTCTTGCGGGCGCGGTCATCGCGCCGATGATCTATGTCGCGCTTGGCGGCGTTGTGCCGTTCTCGGCGCCGATTTCCACCATGGCGATGATTGTCGGCGGGCTGATCGTCGGCGTCGGCGTGTCCTACGGTTCGGGCTGCACGTCCGGGCATGGCGTGTGCGGCATCGCCCGCTTCTCGCCGCGCTCGATCGTCGCAACGATCGTCTTCATGCTCGCGGCGTTCGCGACCGTGTTCGTCATTCGCCACGTGATCGGAGGCTGAGACCATGAACCGCAACACTTCCGCGCTCGTCGCCGGCCTCGTCTTCGGCATCGGCATCGCGATTTCCGGCATGGCCAATCCGGCCAAGGTGCTGAACTTCTTCGATATCGCCGGAACCTTCGATCCGAGCCTGATCTTCGTGATGGGCGGTGCGCTGGTGACGGCTGCGATCGGCTATCGCATCGTATTCGGCGCCCGCACCAAGCCGGTGTTCGAGGCGAAGTTCAACGTGCCGACCAGCCGCACCATCGACGCCCGCCTTGTTGGCGGCTCGGCCCTTTTCGGCCTTGGATGGGGCATCGCCGGCTTCTGCCCGGGCGGCGCCATTCCCGCACTCGGCCTCGGCTATGCCGACACCTTCATCTTCATGGGTGCGATGATCGGCGGCATGCTGATCGCCCGCTTCCTCAACCAGTTGGAACGCCGCCGCACGGCCGCGCCGGCGTGACTTCGACCCATTGAAACGGAGACGACCATGACCCTGCCCTTCACCCCCGACATGTCCGTGAAACCGGAAGTTCATTCCTTCTTCGACGCGCCGACCAACACGATATCCTATGTCGTGCGCGATCCGGCGTCGACGTCGTGCGCGGTGATCGATTCGGTGATGGACATCGACTACGCCGCCGGGCGCATCACTTTCGACGGCGCGGATGCGATCATCGCCTTCATCCGCGACAAGGGCTGGAAGCTGGAATGGATCATCGAGACCCATGTCCATGCCGATCACCTGTCGGCCGCGCCCTACATCCAGCAAAAGCTCGGCGGCAAGCTCGGCATCGGCGAGAACATCACCATCGTGCAGGATACCTTCGGCAAGTTGTTCAACGAGGGCACGGATTTCCAGCGTGACGGCTCGCAGTTCGACCGCCTGTTCAAGGACCGCCCACGTGCTGCATACGCCGGGCCACACTCCGGCCTGCATGACGCATGTGATCGGCGATGCCGCCTTTGTCGGCGACACGCTGTTCATGCCGGACGGCGGCTCGGCCCGCGCCGACTTCCCGGGCGGCGACGCCCGCACGCTCTACCGCTCGATCCAGCGCGTGCTGTCGTTGCCGGGCGGGACGCGCCTTTTCATGTGCCATGACTACGGACCGAACGGCCGCGACATCAAGTGGGAGACCAGCGTCGCCGACGAGCGAGCCCACAACATCCATGTGCGCGACGGCGTCAGCGAGGACGAGTTCGTTTCCATGCGCGAGGCGCGCGACGCCACGCTCGACATGCCGAAGCTGATCATCCCGTCGCTGCAGGTCAACATGCGCGCCGGGCAGATCCCGACCGATCCGTCCGGCCGGCCGATGCTCAAGGTTCCGGTCAACGCGCTGTAGACCAGCGGCGCCGAAACGACGCGCAAGTGTCGGCGGGTTCGCGGCGCCGCGAACCCGCAACGAAAGGTGCGATTGCTACATATTCAAAATCACGAATATGTAGCAGCGCGCACGGAGGACGCATTCATGGACATCAAGAGAATAACGAAGGATCTGTCGGTTGCCGGCCAGATCCAGGTGGACGATATCGAAAAGCTGAAGGCGGCCGGGTTCCGCGCCATCATCGGCAACCGGCCGGATGGCGAGGGCGCGGCCCAGCCGGTCTGGGCGGAATTCGCAGCCGCTGCCGCCAGGGCCGGCATGGAGGCGCGCCACATTCCGGTCGTCTCCGGCAAGGTGCGCGACGAGGATGCGGCGCTGTTCGGCCAGGCGATGGATGAATTGCCGAAGCCGGTCTTCGCGTTCTGCCGCACCGGCACCCGTTCCTCCACGCTGTGGGCGCTGGACCAGGGCGCGCGCGGCGCGGCGCTTCCGGGCATCCTTTCGGCGGCCAGGTCGGCCGGCTACGACATGAGCGGCGTGGTGCGCCGCATCGCCAATGGCGGGCGCACGCCGACCAACACCGCGGACGCCACGCACGACATCGTCATCATCGGCGGCGGCGCCGGCGGCATCTCGGTTGCCGCAAGCCTGCTTGCCCGCGACAACAGCCTCGACATCGCGATCATCGATCCGGCCGACATCCACTACTACCAGCCGGGCTGGACGCTTGTCGGCGGCGGCGTGTTCGATGCGTCGATCACCGCGAAACCGATGGCCGCCCTGATCCCGAAGGGCGTGCACTGGATCAAGGCCGCCGTCGCCGCCTTCGAGCCCGGCGACAACGCCGTCATCCTCGACGGCTGCCGGGTGGTGAAATACAACCGCCTCGTCGTCTCGCCGGGCCTGAAGCTGGACTGGAACGTCGTCGAGGGCCTTGTTGAGACGCTCGGCCGCAACGGCGTGACGTCGAACTACCGCTACGACCTTGCGCCCTACACCTGGAAGCTGGTGGAGAACCTGAAAGGCGGCCGCGCGGTGTTCACCCAGCCGCCGATGCCGATCAAATGCGCCGGCGCGCCGCAAAAGGCGATGTATCTCTCGGCTGACCATTGGTACCGCAACGGCGCCATCGGCAACATCGACATCGGTTTCTACAATGCCGGCGGCGTGCTGTTCGGGGTCAAGGAGTATGTCCCGGCACTGATGGAATACATCAACCGCTACGGCGTGACGCTGAATTTTCAGCACAACCTGGTGAAGATCGACGGGCCGGGCAAGACTGCATGGTTCCGCAAGAGCGGCCCCGACGGAAAAAGCGAGATCGTCGAGACGAAGTTCGACATGATCCACGTGACGCCGCCGCAAACGGCGCCTGATTTCATCCGCGTTTCGCCTCTGGCCGATGCGGCCGGCTGGGTCGATGTCGACCAGGGCACGCTGCGCCACAAGACCCATGCCAACATCTGGGCGCTTGGCGACGTGATGAATGCGCCGAACGCCAAGACGGCGGCTGCGGCGCGCAAGCAGGCGCCTGTGGTCGCCAACAACATCATGGCCGACATCGGCCGCACCTCCCGAACCGCCGCCTATGACGGATACGGCTCGTGCCCGCTGACGGTGGAGCGCGGCCGCATCGTGCTCGCCGAATTCGGCTATGGCGGCAAGCTGCTGCCGAGTTTCCCGAAATGGCTGATCGACGGCGAAAAGCCGTCCCGCCTCGCCTGGCTGCTGAAGGAGCGGATCCTGCCGCCCGTCTACTGGCAGGCGATGCTGCGCGGCCGCGAATGGCGCGCCAAGCCGGGAATCACGGGCTGAACGCCTGACCAAGTGGCCGGCAGTTTTGCTGCGCCATAACCCGAGATTGCGCCGGCTTCTCCTCCCGCCGGCGTTCGCCGGCCGCGTTTCACGATGCGGCCGGCGGCCCAACAAGGACCGAATCCGATGCAACTGCCCGCCATCCCACCCTCGATCGCCCGTTTCTTCCCGATCCTGCAATGGGGCCGCACCTACAACAAGGACGCGGCGACCAACGATCTGGTGGCGGCGGTGATCGTCACCATCATGCTGATCCCGCAATCGCTTGCCTATGCGCTGCTGGCAGGATTGCCGGCGGAGATGGGGCTCTACGCGTCGATCCTGCCGCTGGTCGCCTATGCGATCTTCGGCACCAGCCGGGCGCTGGCGGTCGGCCCGGTCGCGGTGGTCTCGCTGATGACGGCGGCGGCCGTCGGCAACATCGCGGCGCAGGGTACGCCCGAGTACATTGCCGCGGCGATCACGCTCGCCTTCCTGTCCGGCCTGTTTCTGGTCGTGCTCGGGGTGTTCCGGCTCGGCTTCCTCGCCAACTTCCTGTCGCATCCGGTCATCGCCGGCTTCATCACGGCGTCCGGGCTGATCATCGCCGCCAGCCAGCTGAAGCACATCTTCGGCATCAAGGGCGACGGTCACAACCTGTTCGAACTGCTGGTTTCGCTCGGGGAACACCTGGGCGAAACCAACTGGATCACGCTGGTCATCGGCGTTGCCTCAACGGCATTCCTGTTCTGGGTGCGCAAGGGGCTGAAGCCGCTTCTGCTCAAACAGGGGCTGAAGCCGCGCATGGCCGACATCCTCGCCAAGGCAGGACCGGTCGCCGCGGTGGCGGTGACGACGCTCACCGCCTTCGTCTTCGATCTCGGCGCCCATGGCGTCGCGCTGGTCGGCGATGTGCCGCAGGGCCTGCCGCCGCTGTCGCTGCCGAGCTTCTCACCTTCCCTGTGGCTCGATCTTGCCGGCTCGGCGGTGCTGATCTCGATCATCGGCTTTGTGGAATCGGTCTCGGTGGCGCAAACGCTTGCCGCCAAGAAGCGCCAGCGCATCGATCCGGACCAGGAACTGGTCGGTCTCGGCGCGGCCAACGTCGCGGCGGCGGTGACGGGCGGCTATCCCGTTACCGGCGGTTTTGCCCGTTCGGTGGTGAATTTCGATGCCGGTGCGGAGACCCCTGCCGCCGGCGCCTACACGGCGGTCGGCCTTGCGATCGCAACAATCGTGCTCACGCCGCTGCTCGCTTTCCTGCCGAAGGCGACGCTTGCGGCGACGATCATCGTGGCCGTCTTGTCGCTGGTCGATTTCTCGATCCTGAAGAAGACCTGGACCTACCGCAAGGCGGATTTCCTTGCGGTTGCCGCAACGATCCTCGTCACGTTGTTCCTCGGTGTCGAGCTTGGCGTTTCGGCCGGCGTCGGCCTGTCGGTCCTGATCCATCTCTACCAGAGCTCCAAGCCGCACATGGCGGTGGTGGGCCAGGTGCCGGGCACCGAGCATTTCCGCAACGTGCTGCGCCACGAGGTGGTGACCGACCGCCATGTGCTGTCGCTGCGCGTCGATGAAAGCCTGTACTTCGCCAATGCGCGTTATCTGGAAGACCGGCTCTACGACATGGTGGCGAAGCGCAAGGAACTGAAGCATGTTGTGCTGATGTGCCCGGCGGTGAACGCCATCGACATGAGCGCGCTGGAATCGCTGGAAGCGATCAACCAGCGCCTGAAGGACATCGGCGTGAAGCTGCACCTCTCGGAGGTGAAGGGACCGGTGATGGACCGGCTGAAGCGCACGGATTTCTTCCATCACCTGACCGGCAAGGTGTTCCTGTCGCAACACCAGGCGATGGCGGAACTATCGACGCCGGGCGCACAGGAAACGCGGCGCATCGCCAGTGCGGCGTGAGGCGGGAACCCCAAACGGAAAACGGTTGCACTATGCCAGCGCGGCCTTCGGCGTGACAGGCTCGGTCGCCGCAGCCTCAGCGCCGCGATCGACCAGCCAGTCGGTGAGCCCGGCGGCAATCCAGATGCAGAGCAGCGTTACCCAGGCGGTGAGAGCGAAAACCGAACCGCCGGTGACGCCGGCGCCGACGGCGCAGCCGCCTGCCAGCATGCCGCCGAAGCCCATAAGCGCCGCGCCGCCCAGATAGCGGCGCATGCCGGTAGACAGGTCGAAGGTCTGCCATTTCAGTTCGCGCGTCACGGCGGCGGCAAGGAAGGCGCCGGCAAACACCCCGATCACCAGCCCGATGCCGAAATCGGGCGGCGATGAGGGCGGATCGAGGAACAGCATCAGCGCGTCGGCGGACGGACCGGTAAACGTGATGCCTTGCACCTGCACCGGTTCGAAAGCCTGGCTTGCGAGCGAAGCGTTGAACCACCAGGCCAGCGGAATGGCGACACCGGTCAGCGCCGCCGCGACCGCCGGCCACAGCCCGATGCGATTGCGCACGGCGGCAAGAATGCCGGCGGCGAACCACACGGCGATGAAGGCGATCGCAACCCAGCGGCTGACACCGACCATCGCGATCATGTCGTTGCCGTTCGTGCTGGCCGTGGTCAGGCCACCGGCCACCCATTCGCGCAAGGGCGCGAGGAAGCCGCGCAGGCTTGCCTGCGCCACCACGGCGAAGACCATCCCGGATAGCAGCGCGCGCAAATTGCCGGTCGCCGACAGGATAAGCAGCCGCGACGCACAGCCGCGCGCCAGCACCATGCCGGAGCCGAACATCAGTCCGCCGATCGCCGCGCCAGACAGGC
The DNA here is from genome assembly GCA_937873685.1 of uncultured Paracoccaceae bacterium. Taxonomy (GTDB): domain Bacteria; phylum Pseudomonadota; class Alphaproteobacteria; order Rhizobiales; family Rhizobiaceae; genus CALMYO01. The sequence goes on along the minus strand of CALMYO010000284.1, from coordinate 2,257 downwards.
TTTGCGGCACGGCCAACTGGCGCGCCTCGGCAAGATCGACCGCGCCGCCCGCCCACAGTAGCTGTGTCGCAAGCACCGCCGCCGAGAAGGTCAGCAGCCACACCGCCGTCTTGCCGCCGAGGCGCCCGCGCGAGAACTCGACGGTCGCAGCGCGCAGGCAGAACCGGCTCTGCTGGCCGAAGGCGCCAAACAGCGCGCCGACCACGACGCCACCGGCAAGCGCCGCCATCGGCTCACCGAGCCAGTCGAGAAGCCAAGCCAGATCCATGCCGCAATCTCCCGATTGTCGGCATCACACATGCGGCAAATTGCATGGATCGGCGTTGACGTGGGTCAAACGGCCACCGGCCAGGTTATCCCGCATCGCCGATATGCTTCGTCCCGCGCAGTTCGGCGCGTTCCACCTGTCGCTGGCGTTCCGCATAGCGGGCGCGGTCGGCGTCGGTGCGCTTGTCGTGGCAGTGCGGGCAGGAGACGCCTTCGGAAAACAGCGGCGAGGCGCGGTCTTGCGAGGTCAGCGGATGCCGGCAGGCGCGGCATGGCGTCAGCTCGCCCTGCTTCAGCCCGTGGCCGACGCCGACCCGCTCGTCGAAGACGAAACACTCGCCGTTCCACAGGCTTTCGGCCTGCGGCACCGTTTCGAGATATTTCAGGATGCCGCCCTTGAGGTGATAGACCTCTTTAAAGCCGAGGCCTTTTGCATAGGCGGTCGCCTTCTCGCAGCGGATGCCGCCGGTGCAGAACATCGCGAGCTTGCGGTTCTTCCACTGGCCGGCGCGCGCCTCCAGCCATTGCGGAAACTCCCGGAAGCTTTCCGTTGCGGGATCGATTGCGCCCGCAAAGGTGCCGACGGCCACCTCATAGGCATTGCGCGTGTCGACCAGCACCGTGTCCGGGTCGGCGATCAGCGCGTTCCAGTCCTGCGGCGCGACATAGGTTCCGACACTCAGCGTCGGATCGATGCCCTCGACGCCCATGGTGACGATCTCGCGCTTCAGCCTCACCTTCATGCGGTGGAACGGCATGACGCCGGCGCAGCTTTCCTTGTGCTCAAGCGCCGCGAGTTCCGGCTCGGCGCGCAGCCGCGCCAGCAGCGCGTCGATGCCGGCGCGGCTGCCGGCCACGGTGCCGTTGATCCCTTCTGCGGCCAGCAGCAACGTGCCCTTGACGCCATGGGCGTCGCAGAACGCCTTCAACGGCTGGCGCAGATCGGCAAAGCGCGTCAGGGGAGTGAAGCGGTACAGAGCCGCGACAACGACCGGCGGCGTCTTGCGTGGTTTGTCCATGGCTGCGCCGGTTATCGCAGCAGGACAACACAGGCAAGACCGCAGGAATTTCCGAGCCAGATCAGCTGCTTGGCTGCAGAGGGTTCCGCGCACATGCGCTGCTTGCGTCAAACTTTGTCCACGGTGACGCTGCATGAATGATGATGGCTCGCAAACGAGGCGAGACAAACCATGTTCGATGACAAGACAAGAAGCGAAATAGCTGCCGAGGCGCAGGCGCTCGGGCTGGAGCCGGCCGTCCTGCTGGCGGTGGTGGAGGTGGAGAGCGGCGGCCGTGCTTTCGCCAACGTCGCCGGGCGCGCCGAACCGCTGATCCGCTTCGAAGGGCACTATTTCGACCGTCTGTTGCCGGCTGACAAGCGCGGGCAGGCGCGCCGCGCCGGGCTCGCCTCGCCGAAAGCCGGAGCGATCCCCAACCCGGCCACGCAAGCTGCGCGCTGGGCGCTGCTGGAGCGCGCCATGCAGGTCGATCGCGAGGCGGCGCTGCAATCTGTCTCGTACGGTGTCGGACAGGTGATGGGGGCGCATTGGCGCTGGCTGGGCTACGCGTCGGTGGAGGCGCTCGTGGCCGAGGCGCGGTCCGGGCTTGCCGGACAGGTGCGGCTGATGACAAGGTTCATTCGCCGCTCCGGCCTCGTCGAAACGCTGAAGGCGCGCGACTGGGCGGGTTTTGCCCGGCGTTACAACGGCCCGGCCTATGCGAAACACGGCTACCACACCCGGCTCGCTGCGGCATGGAAGCGCCATCGCGCCGGGAAGGGCGATGCCGCGCCCGTAAGGCATAAGGACGGACCGGAGCCGGCGAGCGGGCGCATGCTGCGTCTTGGCGCGCGCGGCGAGGCGGTGCGCCAGTTGCAGCGCGATCTCGCCGCGCTCGGGTTCGGCCCGGCCGGCGGAGGGAAAGGGCCCGATGCCCCGCAGCGGCCCCCGCGCCCGCCTCCGCCGCCTCGTCGTACAGATAGAACTCGGTC
>CALMYO010000283.1 GCA_937873685.1 uncultured Paracoccaceae bacterium | reverse complement strand
CTGACACCACCCTCTTAGCGCCCCCGCGCTGAGGCCGGCCGCGGGAGCCCCGCCACGACCCGACCATGGCGTTTTTGGTCACCGTCGGCGCATTGGCCGGTACTTCCTGGATGCTGGGTTTCTTTTCCTCAGGCTGCTCAAGCGATGCGGTGTCGGTCGGGGAAGGCGTTGTCGGCGCCGCGGGAGCAGAAGGTTGCGGCGCATCCGGGAACGACGACTGCCCAGCCGGCGGCAACTGGCTGGACCTGACCTGTCCCGAAGGCGATGCGGGCAATGGCTCCAGCCGGCCGTTTCGGCTGGTATCAAGCGCGCCAAGCCGCGCGCTCTGGCAGCCCGAAACAACTGCCGCCGCCAAGATGATGGCTACCGCGCCGTTTGCGAAAACGCGCATGTCCTGTCTCCAGATCCCCGGTCGCCGCGCGTGTTCGGGCGCGGCGCTTGCGTCCCTTGTTGCGCCCTATCATGGCCAAAAAAGGAAAACGCAAGGTTAACAAGCGGTAAAAACGCTACGTAACGTGTAAATTGGCTTCAGCGTCCGTCCGGACGGCCTGCAGACGACCGAATCCCGCCAGGGACGACGCAGCCGCAGCTGTGTCGCGATGGCAGGCTTGCGCGCCTGGCCGGTGCCGACGTGTCGCCCTACACCCCGCTTGCCGGAATGCCGGTGCGCTCAACCTTGCGCGGAGCGACAAGCTCCTTCCAGGTGGATAGCGCGCGGTTGACCGCCATGTGCGGCTCGCGGGCGACAAATTCGCCATTGCCGGGATGGGCGTCGAGCTTGCCGTCATTGACGACAAGTTGTCCGCGCGACAGCACGAAGCGCGGCAGCCCGCGCACTTTCACACCCTCAAAAACATTGTAGTCGATCGCGGATTGCTGCGTTGCCGCCGAGATGGTCTTCTCCTTTTTCGGATCGAGTACCAGGATGTCGGCGTCGGCGCCTTCTACGATCGCACCCTTCTTCGGATACATGTTGAAGATCTTGGCGACGTTGGTGGATGTGACGGCAACGAACTCGTTCATAGTCAGCCGGCCGGTTTCCACGCCATGGGTCCACAACACGGAAAGCCGGTCCTCCAGCCCGCCTGTGCCATTCGGAATCTTGGTGAAATCGCCGACGCCGAACCGCTTCTGTGCGGTGGTGAACGCGCAATGGTCGGTAGCGACCACCTGCAATGAGCCGGCGGCGAGCCCTGCCCACAGCGAATCCTGATGCGCCCGGTCGCGGAAAGGCGGGCTCATCACACGCTGCGCGGAATGATCCCAGTCCTTGTTGAAATACTCGCTCTCGTCGAGCACCAGATGCTGGATCAGCGGCTCGCCATATACGCGCATCCCCTTCTGGCGCGCCCGGCGAATCGCTTCATGCGCCTGCTCGCAGGAGGTATGGACGATATAGACCGGAACCCCCGCCATGTCGGCAATCATGATCGCGCGGTTGGTGGCTTCCCCCTCCACCTCCGGCGGGCGGGAATAGGCGTGCGCTTCCGGCCCGTTATTGCCTTCAGCGAGGAATTTCTGCTGCAGCGCCGCCACCACATCGCCGTTCTCTGCATGCACCAGCGGCAGGGCGCCCAGTTCGGAGCAGCGTTGGAACGAGGCGAGCATCTCGTCGTCGTTGACCATCAGCGCGCCCTTGTAGGCCATGAAATGCTTGAACGAAGTGATGCCGCGACTGACGATTTCCGGCATCTCGTTGAACACCTGCTCGCCCCACCAGGTGATCGCCATGTGGTAGGAATAGTCGCAGCACGCCTTCACCGCCTTGTTGTGCCACATCGCAAGCGCGTCGACCAGCGACTGGCCTGGCGATGGCAGGCAGAAATCGATAACCATCGTCGTGCCGCCCGAAAGCGCCGCGCGGGTGCCGCTTTCGAAATCGTCGGTGGTGTAGGTGCCCATGAACGGCATCTCGAGATGCGTGTGGGGATCGATGCCTCCCGGCATGATGTAGCAGCCGGAGGCGTCGTATTCGTGGTCTCCATGCAGGTCAGGCCCGATGGAGACGATCTTGTCGTGCTTCACCAGCACATCGGCCTTCCATGTGCGGTCTGCGGTGACGACGGTTCCGTTCTTGAAGACTTTGGACATCGGTTTACTCCGTGGGCTTTGCGAAGGCGTAGAGATTGAGGTGAGTCGCCAAGGCGATATCCAGTTTCAAGACTGATATCCTGTCAATTCCCCGGGGACGCCACGTATTTTTGCGATTATCACCTTCCGGATCTTGTAAGCATGGATTTGCGACGGCTTTCTGAGGCCATTGGCCGGTGTCGGGTTGATATCCACACGCACATTCATATCTGGTTGTGGATCGCTGGTTACCAAACCGATAGTTATGCTGCCGGCCACCTGACTAGAAATGTCGCTTTGGATGATAACGGCGGGCCGGATCTTTCCAAAGTCTCCCTGAACTGCAACAAGAACGACACCGCCACGTTTCATTGTTCGTAGTCAGAATCCGGCTCAATTTCGTCGAGCGCCGCGTCAAGCATGGCGTTGGTCCCATCACGGGCGTCACGGATGTTGATCTGGCGCCATTCCTCACGGAACATCGGGATGTGCTCCTCCGCAATGTAAGGCCGTACAGCACGAACAGTCTCGTACCTGATCTTTGGTCCCGTCAAGCCCTCCTTCCACTGCAACTTCCCCCCTCAATCCCGGTAACTCGGATCCTCGCGGTCCAGGATCCGCTTCATCTCGGCGAAATGGGCGAACTCGGCGTCCTTGTAGACCTGCCATTCAGCCGCAACATTCGCCGCCATGTTGTCGGGCATGATGTTGAGTTCCTGTCCGGTCTGGTAGGCCAGCACCAGCTGCCGGCAGGCGCGTTCGAGGTGGTACATCGCATCGAATGCCTCGGCCACCGTGCGCCCGAGCGTGGTGACGCCGTGGTTGCCCATCATCACCGCAGAGTGTTCGCCAAACGCCGAGGCGATGCGCTCGCCCTCCTCGCCTTCTGTCGCGATGCCGCCGAAATTCAGGTCGTAGGCGATGCGGCGGAAGAACCGCGCCGTCACCTGGTCGACCGGATGGATGGTCGGATCCTTCAGGCAGGCGAGTGTCGTGGCGTAAGGCGGGTGCAGGTGCAGCGCCACGCGCCCGTGCGGCACGTTGCGATGGATCGCCGCATGGATCGACCAGGCCGACGGGTCCGGCGCGTCCGGCCGGTTCATCGTTTCGGGATCGTCGGCGTCGACCAGCAGCAGATCCGAGGCGCGCACCATCGAAAAATGCCGCCAGCGCGGGTTGACGAGGAACTTCCTGCCATCGGCCGAAACGGCGGCGGAGAAATGGTTCGCCACGCCCTCGTGCCAGTCGTTGCGCGCCGCAAGGCGCAGGGCCGCGGCCAGATCGATGCGGATCTGGCGCTCATCGTCATGGGCGTGGATGGAAATAACGTTCGATGCAGACATGAATGACCTCCCGGTGCGTTGCGCCGATATTGCGACGCGCCGCCCGCTTGGTCAATTCGTCGGCGCGAAAATCGCGCCTTGCGTCATGCCCCGCGGATCTCGGCCTCCGGATTGGCGCCGATCTTGTGGATCGAGAGGTCCGCGCCGCGATGCTCGTCCTCTTCCGAGAGCCGCAGGCCGATCGTCGCCTTCAGCGCTGCATAGACCACGTACCCGGCGACCCCGGCCCAGGCCGCGCCGATGACGCTGCCGAGAAGCTGCGCCATGAAGCTGACGCCGCCCATGCCGCCGAGCGCCTCCAGCCCGAAGATGCCGGCCGCTATGCCGCCCCAAAGGCCGCAAAGGCCGTGCAGTGGCCACACGCCGAGAACGTCGTCGATCCGCAGCGTCTCCTGGCACCACACGAAGCCCTTGACGAAGATCACGCCGGCGGCCGCACCGACGACGAAGGCGCCGATCGGGTGGAACAGGTCGGAGCCGGCGCACACCGCGACCAGCCCCGCAAGCGCGCCGTTATGTACGAAGCCCGGATCGTTGCGACCGGCGACCAGCGCCGCGAGGATGCCGCCCACCATCGCCATCAGCGAGTTGATGGCCACAAGTCCGGAAACGCCTGCAAGCGATTGCGCGCTCATGACGTTGAAGCCGAACCAGCCGGTGCACAGCAGCCATGAGCCGAGCGCCAGCCACGGGATCGACGAGGGCGGGATCGCCTGGCTGCGGCCGGTCTTCGAGTAGCGTCCGCGCCGCGCGCCAAGCAGCAGCACCGCGCCTAGCGCGATCCAACCGCCTGTGGCGTGCACGACGATCGAGCCGGCAAAATCATGGAAAGGCTGGCCGAACAGCGCCTTGAAACCCTCCTGGATGCCGAAATTGCCGTTCCACACCACGCCTTCCCAAAGTGGATAGACGATTCCGACCACCACTGCCGTCGCGATGCATTGTGGCGCGAATTTCATGCGCTCGGCGATGCCGCCGGAGATGATGGCGGGTATGGCGGCCGCGAAGGTGGTGAGGAAGAAGAACTTCACCAGCATGAAGCCTTGCGGCAGGAAGGTCCCGCTTGCATCCGCCCCGGAGAGCGTCGCCGCCGAAACGAAGAAGGTCACCCCGTAGGCAACCGCAAAGCCGATGAAGAAATAGACCGTCGTCGAGATCGCGAAATCGACCAGGATCTTCACCAGCGCGTTGACCTGGTTCTTGTGGCGCACCGTGCCGACCTCGAGAAACGCGAAGCCGCCATGCATGGCGAATACGAGGATTGCGCCGAGGAGAACGAAGAAGACGTCCCCTCCAACAGCCTGCTGTTCCATGATCCGATCCCGTCCTTGGCATCCGCCCTCCCGCCGGCGGTTGCGGGAGCGCAATCAAGCTTCATGCCAGACGCGATCGACGGTGATTACGGATTGTGCAGATGCCCGCCGATGCGGCATTGCCGAAGAAACAGGCACACCATCGAGGCAATCTGCCTGTTGCAAAGGCAAAAAAGGCCCGGACTTGCGTCCGGGCCAAGGGGTGGCGCATCCGTGGGAAATGGATGCGACACGACGGGACTGTTGCGATCACGAATGGTAGGCCGCCTCGCCATGCGAGGAGAGGTCGAGGCCTTGGCGCTCGTCGTCGGAAGCGACACGCAGGCCGATGGTCATGTCGACGACCTTGTAGAGGACGAACGAGATCACGCCGCACCACACGATGGTGACAAGCACGGCCTGGATCTGGATCATCGTCTGCGCCGCGATGGAATAGTCCTCAACCTTGACGCCGCCGAACGCGCCGGCCGAAAGTATACCCGTCATCACCGCGCCGATGATGCCGCCGATGCCATGGATGCCGAACACGTCGAGCGAGT
>CALMYO010000282.1 GCA_937873685.1 uncultured Paracoccaceae bacterium | reverse complement strand
GCATGATGGTCAGAAGGCTCTGTAAATGAATGCCTTGTTTCCGGACAGACTCTAAAGACTGCCGCGCCTGCCGAAAATGGGTCCCGGGCACAAGGCCCGGGATGACGGCGGCAAAAGTGAGCGGCCTACTTGCAAGAGCCATTCCGTCACCCTCTCACGCAAACGCCGCGCCCTCCCCGCTGCGCTGGAAGTGGATCAGGTCGAGCGGCGGCGGGTCGCGTCGCAGCACCGACAGGATCATGTGGGCATGGCCGCGATGATGGGTCTGGTGGTTGAAGAAATGCGTCAGCGCCGGCGAAAGCCGCTGCGTCACCGGCTGCGGGTTGGTGACCGGGGTATAGGTGAAATCGGACTCCAGCGCGGCATCCTTCAGTCGCGAGACGTAATGCAGGATGCGCTGGTCTTCCGCCTGGCGGGCGGTGCGCAGGTCGCCGAAATCTTCAAACAGCACGGCATCCAGCCGTTTCGGTGCTTCGCCTTCGCCGGTGAAGCGGCGCATCCAGATACGATCGGCCGCCAGCACGTGGTTCAGCGTGCCGTGCATCGAGTGGAAGAAAGCGCCGACATCGCGGCGGTAGTCGGCGTCGGGAAGTTTGGCGGCCGCGTCGAAGAGCCGGGCGTTGGCCCAGCGGTTGTAGGCGGCCAGCATCACGAAATGGTGTTTCATCGCGCGCACCTCTTTTGCGAAACGGCGTGAGATGTATTGTCCGTCGCCAACGAAAGTTTCCATCGCATTGGGGAAAAACCATGTCCATCACCTTGTACGCGCTTGCCGGTCGCGATGCCGCCCGCCATTTCTCGCCGCATGTGTGGAAAGTGGAGATGGCGCTCGCCCACAAGGGCTTGCCCTACACGGTGAAGGCCGTTGGATTCGTGGAGATCCCCGATATCGAAGGCGGGTTTTCGAAAACCGTGCCGGTGATCCGCGACGGCGATACGCTGGTGAACGACAGTTTCGACATCGCGCTGCACCTGGAGCGGGCCTATCCCGACCGTCCGACGCTGTTCGGCGGGCCGGGTGGCGAGGCGATGGCGCGGTTCGTCGAGCGCTGGTCCTTCCTCACGCTGCATGCCTGGATCGGCCGGGCGGCGCTGATGGACATCTTCCACTGCCTGAAGGACGATGATCGCGCGTATTTTCGCACCAGCCGCGAGGCGCGTTTCGGCAAGGCGCTGGAAGAAACGCCGAAGGGGCGCGAGGAGACGGTCGCCGATTTCCGCAAGGCGCTGGAGCCGCTGCGCCAGACGCTTTCGCACCAGCAATTCCTTGGCGGTGAAGGGCCACTGTTTGCCGATTACATCGTCTTCGGCGCGCTTCAGTGGATGCGCGTGGTCTGCCCGATGAACCCGCTTGAATCAGGCGATCCCGTAGCCAACTGGTTTGAACGCTGCCTTGACCTGCATGGTGGGGTCGGGCGGGCGGTTGCGGCCGCGGCCTGATGCCCGGCTCTTGCATTTGCGGCGCGCCCCTTCACAAGGGCGGGCGGCGCGGCTATAGGCCTGCGCGAACTCCCCAACCATTTCCCAACATCGAGGACGATGCACACCATGGCGATCGAACGCACCTTTTCCATGATCAAGCCGGACGCGACCAGGCGCAACCTGACTGGCGCCATCACGAAGATGCTTGAGGACGCGGGCTTGCGCGTCGTCGCGTCGCGCCGCGTGTGGATGAGCCGCCGCGAGGCCGAGGGCTTCTACGCCGTGCACAAGGAGCGCCCGTTCTTCGACGAACTGTGCGAGTTCATGTCGTCCGGCCCGACAGTTGTGCAGGTGCTTGAAGGTGAGAACGCCATTGCGCGCAATCGCGAAGTGATGGGCGCCACCAACCCGGCCAACGCCGCCGAGGGCACAATCCGCAAGGTCCATGCGCTGTCGATCGGCGAGAATTCGGTGCACGGTTCCGATGCGCCGGAAACCGCCGCACAGGAAATCGCCTACTGGTTCTCGCAGACCGAAGTCGTCGGCTGAGCCAAGTCCCGACCAGACATGAAGGGCTGTCGGCAAACGCGTGCAGCCCCTTTTTTTTGGGCATTGCGAGGCGGTATCACTCCGCCTTTTCGGCCCTGAGCCAGCGCTTCAGCGCCTCGGCGTCGCGGTTTTCGGCAAAGGCCGCCACGCGCCGCCCGACCGCCGCGCCGAACTTGTAGCCGTGACCCGAACAAGCGGAAACGATCGCGCATTTGCCTTCGACATGGGCAAAGAACGTCTCGTCGCGAGTAAACGTGTAGGCGCAGGTCACCACATCGGTCACCCGATACTCGCCAAGCCGGTGGAACGGCGGCGCAAACAGGTCGCGGATCGTCTCGCCCTCGCCGGGTTCGGGCGCGCGGTCGGCGTCAGCGTCATCGGTCAGCCGCTTGTGTAGCCCCGAGCCGAATTTCAGCCCGCCCGTCCCCGATTCGGGGATGATGTAGCCATCGGTCTTGCCGCCGACATCGAGGATCACCGGCGCAGCCGCCCAGGCCGGTTTCAGGTCGGAGGGGGGATCGAGGTAGACGACGGCGGTGCGATAGGTGGTCAGGTCCACCTTCAGGTCGGGTGCAAGCTTCGTCACCCATGCGCCGGCAGTGACGATCACCAGATCGGCGGCCTGATCGTCGCCATTCGCCAGATGCACCTTGCCGTGTTCGGGATCGATTGCGGTGATCTTCGTCCAGTCGCGGATGTGGCAGCCGGAGACACGCAGCCAGGTGGCAAGGTCGGCGGCGATCTTGCGGCAATGCAGCGCCCCGCCCTCGGTCGAGAAATAGGCATAGCGGATCGACGCCGGGTCGAGGAACGGATGACGGGCGGCGACGGCCTTGCCGTCCATCAACTCGTATGACCAGCCGCCCTCATCGAGGCCGTTGCGATAGATTTCGGCCTCGTCGCCCGCCTCGCGGCTGATCGCAAGGAAACCGCGCGCATCAAGGTGCGAGCCACCGATTGAGCGCCACATCTCCTCCCACGCCTCATAAGCTTCGGTGATGGCCGCGCCATAGCCTGAGCCGGCGGGATAGGCGCGGCGGATGATGCGGTGGTGGTCGCCGGACGCCGCAAGCGGGTTGGGAATGGCGCCCTGCTCGAACAGTGTCACCGCATGGCCGCGCTTCACCAGCGCCCAGGCCGTGGACAACCCGGCTATTCCGGCCCCGACAATGATGATTTTCATGACCCGCGCCCTCCCCTGCCTCGTTTCCCGCCGCTAAGGTGGCCGCGCGAACGGGAAATTATGAGATGAACGCGCTACCGCTGTCCCTGTCAATCGACAACCAAAGCCGCCGTGTGCGCCTCGACCCGCACGATGATGTTTTCGTGCAGGATCCCTGGCCCGCCTACGACGCAATACGCGCCGCATCTCCCGTGTTTTTCTGGGAGGAGTACGGGCTGTGGTGTTGCGCCGGATACGAAGACGTCAACCGGTTGCTGCGCGACCGGCGTCTCGGCCGCGAGAACCGCTGGGGGCCGCCGCTCAACCCGACGCCCGGTCGCGAGCACCTCGCCGCCTTCGAGGCGGTGGAGCCCCTTCCGCTGCCGAACCGCGAACCGCCTGCTCACACGAGGCTGCGCGCGCTGGTCAACAAGGCCTTCGTTTCGCGCCAGGTGGAACGGCTGCGCCCGCGCATCGAAACGATGGCGCACGAGCTGATCGACGCATTTCCGCAACACGAACCATTCGACCTGCTGGAGAGTTTCGCGACGCCGATCCCGGTCTTCACGATTTGCGACATGCTCGGCGTGCCGCGCGACGCGTCCGACAGGCTGCTCGATTGGTCGCATGCAATCGTCAAGATGTACATGCACGGGCGCAGCCGCGCCGACGAGGATGCGGCGAACGCCGCATCGTTGGCGTTCTCGGATTTTCTTCGCGCGCTGATCGCCGAACGGCGCGGGCATGTCGGCGACGACCTGCTGTCGGTGCTAATCGCGGCGCGCGACCACGGCGAGAAGCTGACGGACGACGAACTGGTCACCTCGGTGATCCTGCTGCTCAACGCCGGCCACGAGGCGACGGTGCACCAGACCGGCAATGCGGTGCGCACGATCCTTTCGCAAGGCGGCGATCCGCGCCGGTTCTTCGCCAAGCCCGAAGCCGCCGAGGTAACGGTGGAGGAATGCCTGCGCTTCGACGCGCCGCTGCACCTGTTCACGCGGTTCGTGTACGAACCGGTGGAACTTGCTGACGGGGTGGTTCTGGACGCCGGAAAAGAGGTCGGCCTGCTGCTCGGCGCCGCCAACCGCGACCCGGCGTCGTTTTCCGATCCGGGCGCATTCCGGCCCGGCCGCGTCGACCAGAAGAATGTCACCTTCGGCGCCGGCATCCATTTCTGCATCGGCGCTCCACTGGCGCGGATCGAGATGCAGATGGCTCTGACGGCGCTGTTCCACCGCCTGCCCGGGCTTTGCCTCGCCGAGGATACGCGCTACCGTGATATCTACCACTTCCACGGGCTGGAGCGCGTGATGGTCCGAACGCGATCCAACGCGATCCTTTGACCCGACCCGGTACGGAGAAACACGCCATGGGCATCGTCAAGGAGATCGTCCGTTTCATTCTCGGGATGCTCGCCCCGTTCATCGTCATTGTGACCGGCGGCGCGATGGCAGGCATCGGCGTAGTGTATGACAGGCAATGGCTCGCCATCGGCGGCGTCGTGGTGATCGTGGTGGTTCTGGTATGGCTGATTCGCGACTGGGTAACGTAAGCTCGCGCAAACCCTACACCCTGATCACATACTCTTTGACCGTCGTCTCGATCACCTCCCAGGCGCCGCGAAAACCCGGCCGCAGCACAAAGCCGTCGCCGGCGCGAACGGTCGTCGCAGGCCCGCCATCTTCCGCAATCACCGAGACGCCCTCAAGGATGCGGCAGTATTCCCATTCGTCGTATGAAATCCTCCACTTGCCGGGCGTCGAGCGCCAGACGCCGCAATAGAGCCCGTCCCCGTCCTCCATGTTCCATGTGGTGTGCACGGGATCGCCGGCTAACACCTTCGCGGGGTCGGGGCGGCTTTCCTCGGGTTCGACCGCGGCGGTGTCGAGGCGGTACAGCAAGGTGGGCGGCATTTCGGCTCCGTTGGCATGATCTCAAGCGGCGATCTGGCCCGGAATGCCGTTTTTATGCAAGAGGCCGGACGCGTGACGATTCACGGCTATTTGCCCGATAAACGGGCATACCCTAACGTTAATGCTATTTTCAGGCAGGAAGGTTACATTCGCCGGAAAACATGGGTGGGAAAACGCCATGAAATCAACGGCCGTACACAAGGAAAGGGTCGACGTGATCGTCACCATGTCGAATGGCGAAGTGCATCACGGCAAGATCACCTGCGGCCTCACGCCGGATCTCGCTGGCGCGTTGAACCGTGACGGCCTGTTCGTGGAGTTCACCGACATGACCGGCCGCTCGCGCTTCATTGCCAAGTCGGCGGTTGCCGAAGTGGAAGCCGCGCCGATTGAGGGCGCGCCCGCGATGAGCAGGCGTTTCGAGAACGACTGCGCCGATCCGTGGACCGTGCTGGGCGTCCCGAAGGACACACCCTTCGAGGCTGTTCGCGAGGCTTACCACCGTCTTGTCAAGCAGTATCACCCCGACCGCATCGCCTCGGCCGACTTGCCGAAGGACATGCAGGCATACGCCACAGCGGTTTTGCGCCAGTTGAACAGCGCCTACGAAATCCTGAAACGCACCCACGGCCACGCCCGGGCGGCGTGACCGCATAATGTGCCTACTCGGCGAATTGCTTCCGCCGGGCCGCAGGCCCGGCTGAATTTCTGTGCAACGACGCGCCGCTTGACGGGCCTAGGCCGAAGCCTTCGCAAGCGCCTGGTCCAGATCGGCGATAATGTCGGCGGCGTCCTCTATGCCGATCGACAGGCGCACGACGTCCGGCCCTGCCCCGGCCGCCGTCTTCTGCTCGTCGGAAAGCTGGCGGTGCGTCGTCGACGCCGGATGAATGACCAGCGAGCGCGTATCGCCGATATTGGCGAGGTGACTGAACAGTTCCAGCGATTCGACGAACTTGACGCCTGCGGCATAGCCGCCCTTCAGGCCGAAGGTGAACACGGCGCCCGCCCCCTTGGGGCAGTATTTCTTGTGACGCGCGTGGTACTTGTCGCCCTCAAGACCTGCATAGGAAACCCAGGCCACCGCATCATGGCCTTGCAGGTGCTTGGCGACCGTCAGCGCGTTGTCGCAATGGCGCTGCATGCGCAGCGGTAGCGTCTCCGCACCGGTCAGGATCATGAAGGCGTTGAACGGCGAGATCGTCGGACCGAAATCGCGCAGGCCAAGCACCCGGCAGGCGATGGCGAAGGCAAAATTGCCGAAGGTGGTGTGCAGCACCATGCCGCCGTATTCCGGGCGCGGTTCGGACAGCATCGGGTACTTGCCGCTGCGCGACCAGTCGAAGGTGCCGCCATCGACGATGACGCCGCCCATCGAATTGCCGTGACCGCCGATGAACTTGGTCAGCGAATGCACGACAATGTCGGCGCCGTGCTCGATCGGCCGCATCAGGTACGGCGAGGCAAGCGTGTTGTCGACGATCAGCGGGATGCCGTGCTTGCGCGCCACCGCCGAGATGGCGTCGAGATCGACCACCACGCCGCCGGGATTGGCGATCGATTCAACGAAGATCGCCTTGGTGCGTTCGTCGATCTGCGCTTCCATGCCGGCGAGATCGTCCGGATCGACCCAGCGCACATGCCAGTCGAAGTTCTTGAAGGCATGGCCGAACTGGTTGATCGACCCGCCATAGAGCCGGCGCGAGGCGATGAAGTTGTCGCCGGCGTTCATGATGGTGTGGAAGATCAGCAACTGCGCGCCATGGCCGGAAGACGTGGCGAGCGCCGCCGTGCCGCCTTCCAGCGCGGCGATACGCGCCTCGAGCACCGCCTGCGTCGGGTTCATGATGCGGGTGTAGATGTTGCCGAACGCCTGCAGGCCGAACAGCGATGCAGCGTGATCGGTGTCGTCGAACACAAACGACGTCGTCTGGTAGATCGGCGTGGCGCGCGCGCCGGTGGCGGGATCGGGCTGCGCGCCGGCGTGAACTGCAAGCGTATTGAAGCCTGGGGTGCGTTCGGACATGCTTTCCTCCCTGTCAGGAACGTTTCCGGCCGCACTTATCGCCCAGCCCGGGGCTGCGGCAAAGCAGATTTTTTCCGATGGCGCGCCGGGCGCAGAACGTTTTTTCGGTCATCGCCAACGGTTTCGGCAAAGCGCTGTCAACGAATTGTCAACTTTTTCGGTTAACCATTGATTCATGGCCGGCCGCGTCGACCACGGATGTACTGGCGGCGCGGCGCTGGCCATGACCGGAAGCGGGCGTTTCGCCCGCTTTTTTCGTGGATCGTCAGTCCTTGCGCTTCAAGCCGTAGCTCTGGAAACCGCCGCGCATGGTCGGCTTTTTCGAGGACAAGACCCGGCTGTTGACGCCGTTCCAACCGATCTCCCCGCACAGCCGCGCATATTCGATCTTCGGGCAACGGTTCATCACGACGCGCAGGCCTGTCGCCTCGGCTTTCGCTGCGGCAGCGTCATTGCGCACTGTCAACTGCATCCAGATCACTTGCGGCAGCGGGATGAGCGCCAGCGCTTCGTCGACAATGGGTGGCACCGCGTCCGACGCGCGGAAAATGTCGACCATGTCGACCGGTTCGCCGATATCGGCCAGCCTTGCATGCACAAGCTGGCCGAAGATCTCCCCACCAGCCTGCCCCGGATTGACCGGGAACACCCGGTAACCCTTGTTGACCAGGTATTTCACGACGAAAAAGCTCGGCCGCGCCGGGTTGGGCGATGCTCCGACCACGGCGACCGACCTCACCTCCGAAAGGATCGAGCGGATATAGGCGTCGTCGTAGCTATCGTGGTTCATGGCGGTTCATGGCGTTCGAATGGCGATCCTGGTGACCTTCCATGCCCCGTTTTGCCATCCGAAGCAAAGGTGATTGTTCAGGTAGGGCCTGAGGGCCCCACGGCCAAATCCCGCCTGCACATAGGCGTCTTCCCCGGCTCGCGGTCCGACAACCGCTTCCCAGCAGCAGGAGCGGATCGACGGCGCACCGGGATCGGTGAGCAGCAATTGCCCAGCCTTCCAGTCCATGCCCGGATGACCGCGATGGAACATCGCCGATGTCGGCAGTGCCGACGCAATCCGCCAATCGTGTATTGAAGAATCGGTCCGGGCGAGCAAAGCCCGCATCTCGTCGAAGGAGAGCCGGCCGAAGGCTGAAGTGCAGATCTCGCCCGGCATCCATGGATTTTCTCCGATCGCGGGATCGTAGGCGAGTTCCACCAGCAAGTCCATTCCGCGCCGCTGTTGCGCCTCCGGTCCGGGACTGTCGTAACTGGCAAGGCGGCCGAGCGCCGAAAGCGCGTCGTCGCGACCGGTCGTCAAGAAAGTCTCGAAGCGGTCGTACTCGACGAATTCGACATTGCCGACCAGCAATTCGACGGTGTCGGCCAGCAAAGCCTCGATTTCCGGCGCGGGACCGGATGAAAGAGACGCACGGCTCGTGACGCGGCGAAGGTTCTCGACGAAATCGGCGAGTTCCGGATCGACCTCGCCGGGCATCGCGACGATGATCTGCGGGTAGCGGTCCTGCGCCGATGCTGAAGCGGAAAAAATCAGCGCCGCCAGCGCGGCAAACAGCAATCTCATCGAAAGCCTCCTTTCGATTAAGGGTAAAGGCAAGCGCATCGCGACGCCCCTGTCGAGTGGCGGCCAAAACCTGAACGTATTTGTCATGCGCAGGCAGGCGTCATTCCGGCAGGACCATGTGTCCGTCGCCGCCGAGCGGCATGAACGGGTTGTGGGCGAGTTCCCACAAATGCCCGTCGGGATCGGCGAAGTATCCCGAGTAACCGCCCCAGAACACCTCGTGCGGCTGCTTCACCGGCTTTGCACCACAGGCAAGCGCATGGGCGTAGGCCGCGTCAACTTCGTCACGGGAATTCAGGTTGTGCGCCAGCGTCACGCCGGCAAAGCCGGGTTTCGAGTCCTCGACGCCCGCATCCTTTGCCAGTTCTGCGCGTCCGAACAGGCCGAGCACCGTGCCCGCCATGTGGAAGAAGGTGACATTGTCGTTGGAGGCTGACGACCGGGAAAAACCGAGGTTCTCGTAGAAAGCTGTCGAGGCCGCGACATCGGCAACGCCGAGGGTCACAAGGGTGATGCGAGGCGCGAGCGTCATTGTCCTGTCCTTGTTGTTGTACTATGTTGATCATAGACCGACAAAAGGAGCGAGCCATGCCCATCGTCAGCCAGTCCGAATTCCGCGCCAACATCGCAAAGCTGCTGGACCAGGTCGAGGCCGATTCCAAGGAGCTTTACATCTATCGCCAGGGCAAGCAGGCCATGGTGGTGATGCCGCTCGACCAGTTCGAAAGCTGGAAGGAGACCGATTATCTGCTGTCCAACCCGGAAAATCGCCAGCGCCTGACGGAGTCGATCGCACAGGCTGACCGTGGCGAGTACATCGAATTTACAACTCAAGAGTTGCAGGACTTTGTGGAACAGCGCAATGATGAGGCGGCATGAAGGCCGCATTCACACCAGAAGCGCTCGACCAACTGTCGTTCTGGATCAAGACAGACGCCAGGATGGCGCGCAAGATTCTCGAACTCATCGAGTTGACCAAGCGCGATCCCTACGCGGGGATCGGCAAGCCAGAACCGCTCAAGCACAACCTCGGCGGATGCTGGTCGCGGCGGATTACCGAAGAGCATCGGCTCGTTTACCGGATCATTGAACTCGGCGGCGAGGAAGCATTGGAAATCATTGCCTGCGGGCACCACTACCGGCGGCGCTGACTGCCTGCATCACTCCCCCGTCCAGTGCGGCTCGCGTTTGTCGATGAACGCCGCAACGCCCTCGTCGGCGTCGCGGGTCATGAACCCTTCCACCATCACGCGATTGGCGTAGTCATAGGCTTCGGAAAGCCGCATGTCGGCCTGCTCGTGGAAGGCCACCTTGCCACGCGCGATCGCCGCCGGCGATTTTCCCGCGATCGTGTGGGCATACTTGCGCACGACCTGATCAAGGTAATCCTGCGGCACCACCCGGTTGACGAGGCCGAAATCGCGCGCCGTCTGCGCGTCGATCATCTCGCCGGTGAGCAGCATTTCCATGGCGTGCTTGCGCCCGACATTGCGTGACAGCGCCACCATCGGCGTGGAGCAGAAGCCGCCGAGATTGACGCCCGGCGTACAGAAGCGCGAACGGTCGGAGGCGATCGCGAGATCGCAGGCGGCGACAAGCTGGCAACCAGCCGCCGTGGCGACGCCGTCGACGGCGGCAATCACCGGCTTCGGCAGGCGCGGGATCGCCTTCATCAGGTCCGAGCAGGCGCGGAACAGGTCTTCAAGGTAGAGGCGACCGCCATCGGCGTCGCCGCGGTGGGCGCGGATTTCCTTGAGATCATGGCCGGCACAGAAAATCTTGCCCGACGATGCGATGACGATGACATTGACCGTGCGGTCGAGCCGCGCCTCGTCCAGCGTGGCGCGCAACTTGCCGATCAGCGCCAGCGACAGCGAATGGGCCGGCGGGTTGTCGAGGCGAATCGTCGCCACCGCGCCTTCCCGTTCGACGACCAGGCCCTGCGGCAGCGCCTTTTCCCCGTGCAACTTGACGACATCGGCCATGGTTACGCTCCTTGCGGACATTGCGCCTCCACCTTAGTGCGCAAGGCGGATTGATTGAAGCGCCGAAAAGAGGAAAAAGCGCACTTCGCCTGCCCGACAAGGATGCCAACATGCCCGCGCCCGCCGCGCCGACGCCCGTGATGACCGCCGCCGAACTCGCCGCCTATCTCGACGAGGTGTTTCCGCAGATCGCCGAGGGCGGCGACAACATCTCCGTGGAGAGCGTGGAGCCGGGCCGCGCCACGGTACGGCTGATGACAGGCGAGAAGCACCTGCGGCCGGGCGGCACGGTTTCAGGGCCAACGATGTTCATGTTGGCCGATGTCAGCGCCTATGCGGTGATCCTTGCCCATATCGGCAGGGTGGCGCTTGCCGTCACCACCAATCTCAACATCAACTTCCTGATGAAGCCCGCCCCCGGCCCATTGTTCGGCGAGGCGCGAATCCTGAAATCCGGCAAGCGGCTGATCGTCACCGACATCGCCATCACCGACCATGACGACACGCTGGTGGCGCATGCGACGGCGACCTATTCGGTGCCGCCGCGGTGAGCCTGTCGCAAACTCCAGCCTACAGCCGGTATGGTTCGTCGGCGAAGTCGATCGCAATCTGCGGATTTGGTTGATAGCGGATGGCGCGCGCCGCTACGGCTTTCGAAAGCCACGCGCCGCGACGCGCGGAGGCGAAAGCTGGCGTCGCGCCAACACGCGACATGGTGGAGCGGGCGCCCGAGAACAGAGGCGGCAGCGCGGCGGATTTCATCGAACGGCTGGTCATGGCTGCGTTCCTTCCTTTGAACGGAACGCAGGTTGGCGCAATCGGTTCGAACCAGGGCTGAAGGGCGCGTTCAGCCGGCGTTCACGGCCGCGATTGCCCGGAATACCGGGATGCAGCGCGCCGATAGTGGTCCACCGGACAGGATCCGGGCGCAGAATCGCGCCCAAGTGGCTGGAAATCCCGAAGAAATGGAAGTGGTATTATGATACCATTTTTGTAACTCATTGTATCTAAACACCTTATCCCTGCGGTCCTGATATGCCTGTCCTTGACGCGGCCCGCGCACTGGCGTATTGACCGGCCGCGGCGGCCCTTTCGGCCGCGCATTTGTTTTCCGGTTTCGGTCGGGAAACGCAAGCAACAAGAAAAGCCCGGCATTCGCTTGTCGGGATCGCAAAGGAAAACATCGATGAAAACCTTCTCGCAGAAGCCTGCGGAGGTGGAGAAGAAGTGGATCGTGATCGACGCCGAGGGTCTCGTCGTCGGCCGTCTCGCCTCCATCGTCGCCAACCGCCTGCGCGGCAAGCACAAGCCCACCTACACCCCGCATGTCGATGATGGCGACAACGTCATCGTCATCAACGCCGGCAAGGTGGCGTTCACCGGCAACAAGCGCGCCGACAAGATGTACTACTGGCACACCGGCTATCCGGGCGGCATCAAGGAGCGCACGGCGGCGCAGCTGCTCGACGGGCGGTTCCCGGAGCGCGTGGTTGAAAAGGCGGTGGAGCGGATGATCCCGCGCGGACCGCTTGGCCGTCGCCAGATGAAGAACCTGCGCGTCTATGCCGGCGCCGAGCATCCGCACGAGGCGCAGAAGCCCGAGGCGCTCGACATTGCGGCGATGAACTCCAAGAACAAGAGGATTGCGTGACCATGGCCGATCTTGCCTCCCTGAAGGATCTCGGCGCCGGTGCGGCGGCCGATGCCCCGGAAGCGCCGGTGCATGTGCAGAAGCTCGATGCGCAGGGCCGCGCCTACGCGACCGGCAAGCGCAAGGATGCCGTCGCCCGCGTGTGGGTGAAGCCCGGCACCGGCCGCATCACCGTCAACGACAAGACCTACCAGGCCTATTTCGCCCGTCCGGTGCTGCAGATGATCCTGCGCCAGCCGATCCTGGCGGCCAATCGCGACGGCCAGTTCGACATCGACGCCACCGTTGCCGGCGGCGGTCTTTCCGGCCAGGCGGGCGCGCTGCGCCACGGCATCTCCAAGGGGCTGACCTACTACGAGCCCGGCCTGCGCGCCGTGCTGAAGAAGGG
>CALMYO010000281.1 GCA_937873685.1 uncultured Paracoccaceae bacterium | reverse complement strand
TCCTCAACTTTTCGGCAATCCGCCCGGCGGCCTCACACCGCCGCCGTTACCCGCGCAGCGTCGCGGCCACGTCTGCAAACACCGTGTCGAACATCGCCCCGGTCAGGCGGCCGGTGTTGGTGTTGTAGCGCGAGCAATGGTAGCTCGAGAAAACCTCCAGCCCGCCGACAGTCCCACGTCCGCCATGGCGGAATTTCAGCGCCGCGACGGGATGGCCGAGCGCGCGCAGCACAGACTGGTGCGCGATGGAGCCGAGCGTGACGATGGCTTTCAGGTTCGGGAAGCGGTGGATGGTGGGCGCAAGAAACCGCCGGCAGGCGGCGATCTCCGCCCCGGTCGGCTTGTTTTCCGGCGGCACGCAACGCACCGCATTGGTGATGGCGGTTTCGACCAGCTCCAGCCCGTCATCGGGCCGCGCCTCGAAGCGGCCCTGCGCGAAGCCATGGCGCAGCAACGTCGAATACAGCAGGTCGCCGGCATAGTCGCCGGTAAACGGGCGTCCCGTGCGGTTGGCGCCGCGCAACCCGGGCGCAAGCCCCACCACCAGCAGCCGCACGCTGTCCGCCCCTTGCGGCGGCAGGAAGGTCGGAACCGGGGCGTTGTGCCAGCCCGGTTCGTTTTGCCGGTGCAGCGCGAGAAACGCGTGCAGGCGCGGGCAGATCGGACAATTGCGCGGCGGCTCGATGCCGCCGCCGGCCGGTTGCGCGCTCATGGCGGCAGTGTTCAGAGCACCGCCTCGTCCGGGTCGAAGCGCGATTCGCGCCGCGGCGCCGGCCGTTCGGAGGGATCGCGGGCGATATCGTCCTTTAATGAGACGAGGTCGATGAAATGGTCGGCCTGGCGGCGCAGGTCGTCGGCGATCATGGGCGGCTGGGTGGTCAAGGTGGAGACGACCGAGACCTTCTTGCCGCGCCGTTGCAGCGCCTCAACAAGGCTGCGGAAATCGCCGTCGCCGGAGAAGATCACCGAATGGTCGACCACATCGGACAGTTCCATGGCGTCGATGGCCAGTTCGATGTCCATGTTGCCCTTGATCTTGCGGCGGCCCATGGAGTCGGTGAATTCCTTCGCCGGCTTCGTCACCACCTTGTAGCCGTTGTAATCGAGCCAATCGATCAGCGGCCGGATCGACGAATATTCCTGGTCCTCGATCAGTGCCGTATAATAATAGGCGCGCAGCAGATAGCCCTTTTTTTGGAATGACTTCAGCAACTTGCGATAATCGATGTCAAAGCCGAGCGACTTGGCGGTTGCGTACAGATTGGCTCCATCGATGAACAGTGCGATTTTCTCGCGTGGATCAAACATGGATAAATATCCCTTGAGTGAACGTTTGAGTTTGTTGAAACTGTCAATCGCCCTGCGACTCGCAAACGATTGCAGCGGGGGCCTGATAGCAGCAATCGCACTGGCTTCCAACATGTTCGCGGTTGCGAAGCAGACGCGTTGCGGATCAGCGTTAGCAGTCGGGTTTTTCTTGTATTCGCCGGCGCAAGGCGCTATGGAGCCCAATCTCTCCCAAAGACCGACCAAAGGAGTGTACGACAGGCCATGGCCCGCGTCACCGTAGAAGATTGCATCGACAAGGTCGAAAACCGCTTCGATCTGGTTTTGCTCGCCGCCCATCGCGCCCGGCTTATTTCGCAAGGCGCGCCGATCACGCTCGACCGCGACAACGACAAGAATCCAGTCGTTGCGCTGCGCGAAATCGCCGACGAAACACTTTCGCCGGAGGATCTGCGCGAAGACCTGATCCATTCGTTGCAGAAGCATGTCGAGGTCGACGAGCCGGAAGAAGCCCGGCCGGCCCAGCCGGTGGAGGCCGTGGATAGCGGCGTTTCCGGCGACGAAGACCAACCCGACGACAACATCGCCTTCGACCGCATGTCGGAAGAAGAGTTGCTTGCCGGCATCGAGGGTCTCGTGCCGCCGGAAAAGAACGACGATATCTGAGGTGAAAGCCTCGCACCAACACGTAAACGGCTTGCGACGCCGCTGAAAACGACCGAATATCAACGCGCGCCGTCACCGCGGCGCGCGTTTTCTTTGCGGACAGTCCCGACATGATGCGACAGTATGAACTCGTCGAACGGGTTCAGGCCTACAAGCCCGAAGCCGACGAGGCGCTGCTGAACCGCGCCTATGTCTATGCGATGCAGAAACATGGCCATCAGAAACGCGCTTCGGGCGATCCGTATTTCTCGCATCCACTGGAAGTCGCCGCCATCCTCACCGAAATGCGGATGGACGAATCCACCATCGCGGTGGCGCTGCTGCACGATACGATCGAGGACACATCGGCTACCCGCGCCGAGATCGACGAGCTGTTCGGTCCCGACATCGGCAAGCTTGTCGAGGGCCTGACCAAACTCAAGAAACTCGATCTCGTTTCCAAGAAGGCGGCGCAGGCGGAAAACCTGCGCAAGCTTTTGCTGGCGATTTCGGAAGACGTGCGCGTGCTGCTGGTGAAGCTTGCCGACCGGCTGCACAACATGCGCACCCTCGACCATGTGCCGGAGGAAAAGCGGGCGCGCATCGCCGAGGAGACAATGGACATCTATGCGCCGCTGGCCGGGCGCATGGGCATGCAGGACATGCGCGAAGAGCTGGAGGAGCTGGCGTTCCGCCATGTCAATCCGGAAGCCTGGATCACCATCACCGACCGTCTCGAGGCGTTGAAACGGCGAAACGTGTCGCTGCTGGGCGACATCGAACGCGATCTCTCCAAGCTGTTTGCCGAAAAGGGAATAATCGCCGACGTGACCAGCCGGCAGAAGAAACCCTGGTCGGTGTTCCGAAAGATGGAAACCAAGGCGTTGTCCTTCGAGCAACTGTCGGACATCTACGGTTTTCGCGTGCTGGTCGATTCCGTGGAGCAGTGTTACCGGGCGCTTGGCGTGATTCACTGCGCCTGGCCGATGGTGCCGGGCAGATTCAAGGATTACATCTCCATTCCCAAGCAGAACGACTACCGCTCGCTGCACACCACCATCGTCGGCCCGTCGCGCCAGCGTGTGGAATTGCAGATTAGAACCCGCTACATGCACGAGATCGCCGAATATGGCGTTGCGGCGCACAGCATCTACAAGGATCGCGCCCGCGCCGGCGGCGGCTACAGCGTCTCCAAGGACACCAATGCCTATGCCTGGCTGCGCCGCACCATCGAGGCGCTGTCGGAGGGCGACAACCCGGAGGAATTCCTTGAGAACACCAAGCTGGAACTGTTCCAGGACCAGGTGTTCTGCTTCACGCCGAAAGGTATGTTGATTGCCCTGCCGCGTGGCGCAACCCCGATCGATTTCGCCTATGCGGTCCACACCTCCGTTGGCGATTCCTGCATCGGCGCCAAGATCAACGGCCGCAACATGCCCGTGGTGACAAGGCTCAATAACGGCGACGAGGTGGAGATCATCCGCGGAAAAACCCTGGCGCCGCCGCCGGCCTGGGAATCGGTCGTCGTCACCGGTAAGGCGCGCTCGGCAATCCGCCGCGCCACGCGGCTGGCCATTCGCAAGCAGTATTCCGGCCTTGGCCAGCGCATCGTCGAGAGCGCATTCCAGCGCGCCGGCAAGACATTCGACCGCGACAGCCTGAAGCGCGCCTTGCCGCGCCTTGCCCACAAGGAGGTGGAGGACATGCTGGCGGCGGTCGGTCGCGGCGAAACCGCATCCACCGACGTGTTGCGCGCCGTTTTCCCGGAGTTCACCGAACCGCGCGCACCGCAACCGGAAGTGCGCGAGGAAGGCTGGACCAACCTGCGCAGCGCCGCGGGGCTGTTGTTTCGCATGCCGGGGCGTTCGGCGCGCAAGACGCCGAAGGGCGGCGGCGATACGAGCAAAGGCGTACCGATCCGCGGCGCGGCCGGCAATGTGTCTGTGACGTTTGCGCCGGAGGGAGCCGTGCCGGGCGACCGGATCGTCGGCATTCTCACGCCCGGCGCCGGCATCACCGTCTATCCGATCCATTCGGAGGCGCTGTCAGCCTTCGACGACCAGTCGGAGCGGTGGATCGACGTGCGCTGGGACGTGGAGGACAGCTCGCGCGAACGGTTTCCGGCCCGCATCCGCGTCACCGCCATCAACGAGCCGGGCTCGCTTGCCGATATCGCCGGGGTTATCGCCGGCGAGGACGCCAACATCCACACGCTTTCGATGACCCAGACGGCGCATGATTTCACCGAAATGCGCATCGATCTGGAGGTTTACAGCCTGAAACACCTGTCGGCGATCCTGTCGCGGCTGCGCGAACGGTCGTCGGTGAGCAAGGTGGAGCGATTCTGAAGGGTACCGACCTCATGACCATGACCACCGAAGAGGTGCTGGCGATCTTCGCCGAATGCGGGGCAATCCTGCACGGCCATTTCATCCTCACCTCCGGGCTTCGCAGCCCGGTCTTCCTGCAGAAGGCGCGGGTGTTCATGCATGCCGGGCCGACAGAGCGATTGTGCAAGGCGCTGGCAGAAAAAATCCGCGCCGAGGTTCCGGGGAAGATCGACTACGTTGTCGGCCCGGCAATCGGCGGATTGATCCCCGCCTACGAAACGTCGCGCCATCTCGGCGCGCCAGCGATCTGGGTGGAGCGCGAGGGTGGCGAGTTCCGCCTGCGCCGCTTCGAGGTTGAGCACGGCGCACGGGTGGTGATCGTCGAAGACATCGTCACCACCGGGTTGTCGATCCGCGAAACGATCGCGGCGCTGCAAAAGCTTGGCATCGAGGTTGCGGCGGCCGCCTGCATCATCGACCGGTCGGCGGGAAAGGCCGATGTCGGCGCGGCGCTGGTTGCGCTGGCGCAGTACGAAGTCCCGGCATATCCTGCCGACGCCCTGCCGCCGGAACTCGCGGCAATTCCGCCGGTAAAGCCCGGAAGCCGGAATGTATGAGGGTCGGCAGTCGGCAGTCGGCAGTCGGAACTGGAAACCCGCGAGCGCACGCCCGGCAAGCAGCGTTGGCCGAAATTTGTACCTAACAGGGATTCAACCTCCTCTTCGAGGACGGAAGGCAAGTCGTCGTCGTGCAGCGCAACGGTTTGACCGGCGCAGCATTTGCACCGGACGCGCCATCGTGTCAAAATTCGGCTTTCCCGCCCAATTTCCGTTAACTTGCCCGCCATAAAGTGCTTCAATGGCATTGGAGGCAAGGAGGGCCGGACTGAAGGATGCTGTTCAGGCGCAAGCGACCGGAGGAGTTTGGCGAAAAGCTGCGTGTGCTGTTGTGGCCGCGCCGTTCTTTCGGCCGTTCGTTTCGCTACGTGTCCAAACGGGTTCTGCGGCTGACAGCAACGCCGCATGCGGTAGCCGCCGGGGTTGCGGCCGGCGCGTTCGCGTCATTCACGCCGTTCCTTGGCTTTCATTTCGTACTGTCGTTTCTCCTCGCCTGGATGCTGGCTGGGAACATGGCGGCGGCCGCACTTGGCACGGCAGTTGGCAACCCGCTCACCTTCCCGTTCATTTGGGTGGCGACGCTCACGGTCGGCCGCACCCTGCTGCCCGGACAGGAAGAGGGCCTGGTGCGCCATGACGCCATAAACCAGATGTTCGGCGAATTGTCCTTTTCCGAACTGTGGAAACCCATGCTGGAACCGATGATCATCGGCGCCTTCGTGATCGGCATTCCGTTCAGCCTCGCCCTGTACTTCGTCGTGCGCCGGGCCACCGCCGCATTCCGCGAACGGCGACGCCACCGGCTGGCCGAAAAGGCGCGCAAGCGGGCCTATGGCATGGCGGAGGCCGCAGGATGATCGTCGGGATCGGGTCCGACCTGATCGACATCCGCCGCATCGAGAAGACGCTGGAACGGCACGGCGACCGGTTCATCGCGCGCATCTTCACCGATATCGAGCGCGCCAGATCCGAAAGGCGCAACCAGCGCGCCGCGTCCTACGCCAAGCGCTTCGCCGCCAAGGAAGCCTGCGCCAAGGCGCTCGGCACCGGCATGAGCCACGGTGTGTTCTGGCGCGACATGGGCGTGGTGAACCTGCCCGGCGGCAAGCCGACGATGCGCCTGACCGGCGGCGCGGCGGCGCGCCTGGCCGCACTCGTCGGCGATGGCCGCGAGGCCCATATCCACCTGACGATCACCGACGACTACCCGCTCGCGCAGGCGTTTGTGGTGATCGAGGCAAGGTAACGCTGTCTTATGATCAGCCGCTTCTCCGAAACGGACTTCGGCCTGACGGGCGGTAAGATCAAACCAAAAAATCCTCGGCCGATAAATTTTCCTTCACGATACCAACTATGTAGAGAAAATCCAGGCCATCACCCAATATGGTGAAACAGTTGCCAAGCCCGTCATTGAATGTGCGCGCCAGAACATCATCTCCATCCGTCAGGCTGTTGGCAATAGTGTAGTCCCGTAAGTCGAATTTGTCCTTTCCGGTTTCAAACTCAAAGACGATATCGTAGGAAAACGCCCCGGAAGTCCGCTGCTCTACAACAACAGTATTGACGCCATTGACACCTGCATAGGCATTTTCGTCGGTTAGCCCAAGTGTGGACAGCGAATACCAGTCGATGCCGTCGCCGCCGCGATAGACATCCGAGCCACCGCGGCCAAAGATGACGTCGACGCCGGAGTGACCGACCAAAGTATTGTCGAACACTCCGCCAACGATGGTCACGCCATCGCCGCCGATGTCATTGACTGCTTCGGAAACCTGGACGATTTCGCCGACGGAAGCGATGTCCCAGTAAAAATCGGCGGTCGAAACAATGGTGTCCGTTCCGCCGAACCCGAACCCCGCGAAATAAATCCCTTCATCAACGAGATCGAGCCCGGAATCGACGAAATAGGTGTCGTCACCCTCCCCGCCCAAGAGAATGTCGCCTTGCGCGCCGGGATCCCCGATCTCTGGATTGGAACCTCCGTCGAGGGTATCGTTCCCCGCTTGGCCAAACAGCGCATCCGCGCCCGCTTGGCCGAAAAGTGTATCGTTTCCGCTATCGCCAAAAACCCGGTCGTCGCCATCGCCGCCGAACACGCGGTCGTCACCCTCCATGGCCCAGACCGTATCAGCCCCGGCAAGCGCAGTCACCGTATCGGGGGCGGGAGATCCCAATAGTGGTTCATCGGCCACAGTTCCGTTGACGATGCCCTCTCGCGGATCGAAAATCTTTGCGCGGATCGCCGAACCGGTGTTGTGATCAGCGCTGAAGCTTCCGTCCTGCCAGGCGATTATGAAGCGCCCGTCGTCAAGCGCCGAAACCGAAGGACGGGACTGGTCGTTGTTCGTGATTTCGTTGACGAGGAACTCCTCGCCATCCTTCGCGCCGCTCGCGTCGTACAATTGGGCCCGGACCGATGACCCGGACAAATCTCCAGCGCCAGACGCCCTGTCCTCCCACACGACAATGAAGCCGCCGTTGTGAAGCGGCGCAACGCTTGGGTTCAACTGGGACCCTATTGTCTTGGTATTGACACGAACTTCGCTCGTTCCGCCCGAAAGGTCAGGATTGACAATGCGAAACCAGATGTCCTCGCTGCCATTAACCGCCTCTGTGGTCGAGGCAGTACGCGTATATACAACCGAAATGCGATCATCTTGGAGGCGCACCGCGTCGACCTTGTTTGTCGCACCTCCAAGGATATCGACGCGGGTAGGCGCTCCCACTTTTACATGCGCCGAACTATAGCGCTGAACGCCAAGCTGGTTGTCCGACAGACCTGTATTCAGTCCATCGACCCAGAATAAAAGATAGCCCCCATCGGCAAGGTCGACGACGCGCGCAAGCCCCTGATTATTGGGCAAAACGGGACTGACCTGCTCGAATCCGGCGACCGCCGACAAAGTCTGCGAGAAACCGAGCCGCCATACATCGTCGTTGCCGGAAAAATTGGTGGAATTTGCGAAAACCATGTCGCCGTTTGCAAGGACTGCGGCCGATGGCAGGCGATGGGTGGGTGTGGATCCAAAAGCCTGTGATGAAGAGCCATCCACAAAGGGGTCAAACACCACCGCATTCACAAAACCTCTTCCCAGAGGATCGGAACCGGAAGGCCCGTCATCGCCGGATATCCCCATCACGACCACCTTGTCGTTGGGGAGGCGGACCATGTCCGTAACGAACAGGTCGTTGGTGGCGTTGAAAAACGTCTGCCTGAAAGAGCCGTCACGAAGTGGCGATTCCGCCGATGTAATGATTTTCGAGTTCGGTCCGCTTGCATCAGTCCAAGAAAACATGAAGCCGAGGTCAACCGTAGATCCCGCATGCGGATTAATCTGATTTCCCGGATTATCTTTGCTAACAAGAAATTCCGACGACCAATCGACAAGTTGCACCATCGTCAGCCTCCAAAAAATCGACAGCAGCGGCTTCGGCATCGAATTGTGACAATTTCACAACAAGACGCAAGCCTAATCAAACTCTATGCTACGCGTTATTGGGGAGTCAACCTGAAAACAGCGTCACGCATGGAAAGCGCGCAGCAAAACCACAAAAGGCAAGCACTAAAAAGCAGATAGCTGAATATATAAAGCTGTACAGTTCACCCCTTCTCCCTGAGCAACCGTCCCTTCTCGCGTTCCCAGTCGCGCTTCTTTTCGGTCTCGCGCTTGTCGGCGAGTTTCTTGCCGCGGGCAATCGCCAGTTCAAGCTTGGCGCGGCCCTGGTCGTTGAAATACAGGTTGAGCGGCACCACCGTCATGCCCTCGCGCTGCGTGGCCTGCGCCAGCCGGGCGATTTCCTTTTGGTTCAGCAGCAGCTTGCGCAGGCGGCGCGGTTCGTGGTTGAAGCGGTTTGCTTCGAGATACTCAGGGATGAAGCTGTTGATCAGCCACATCTCGCCGCCCTCTTCCGACGCGTAGCTCTCGGCGATGTTGGCCGCGCCGCGGCGCAACGACTTCACCTCCGTGCCGCGCAGCACGAGGCCGGCCTCCAGCGTGTCGACGATCTCATAGTTGAAGCGGGCCTTGCGGTTTTCGGCGACAAGCTTGCGCTTGCCGCCCTTGGCGGGTGCGTTCATGGCTGTGTCAGTTGATCAGCCCGGCATGGGCCATCGCCGCATCGATCCTTGCGGCAGTCGCCGGCTCCACATCGACGAGCGGTGAGCGCATGACGTTCCGGACCCGCGCGAGCTTCGACAAGGCGTATTTTGCGCCGGAGACGCCCGGCTCGATGAAGATCGCCTTGTGCAGCGGCATGAGCCGGTCCTGCAAGTCGAGCGCGCGCTCCTTGTCGTTGGCGAGCGTCGCGGCCTGGAACTCCGCGCAAAGGCGCGGGGCAACGTTGGAGGTCACCGAGATCGCGCCGACACCGCCATGGGCGTTGAAGCCGAGGGCGGAGGCATCCTCGCCCGACAACTGGATGAACTGCTTGCCGCAGGTCATGCGCTGCTCGGAGACGCGCTCGACCTTGCCGGTCGCGTCCTTGACGCCGACGATGTTCCTGAAGTCGTTCGCCAGCCGGCCCATCGTCTCCGGCGTCATGTCGATGACCGAACGCGGCGGGATGTTGTAGATGAAGATCGGCAGGCTGGTTACGCGGGCGATAGCGGCGAAATGCTCGTAGAGCCCGCGCTGGGTGGGCTTGTTGTAGTAGGGCGTGACGACCAGCACTGCATCGGCGCCCGCACGTTCGGCAAATTGCGCCAGATCGACCGCCTCGACCGTGTTGTTTGAGCCAGCGCCGGCGATCACCGGCACGCGCCCGCCCGCAACCTGGATGCAGGCCTCCACCACCTGCCTGTGCTCGTCATGGGTCAAGGTTGGCGATTCGCCGGTGGTGCCGACCGGCACCAGACCGTGCGTACCCTCGCCGATCTGCCATTCGACGAAATCGCGGAACGCCTTCAGGTCAAGCGCGCCACTTTCATCGAAAGGCGTGACGAGCGCGGTGAATGAACCCCTGAACATGGCGAACTCCGAGTGGACAAACGGCCGGCCGGCCGGGAAGCGGCGCACCATAGTCTTGCCATTGTGGCGGGGCAAGAGCGCCTGTGACAATGAACCGACGCATGCCGCCGACAAGACTTTGTTAACCAAACCTTCACCCGACACGGGCACCCTTTCGCGACCGGGACCGCCAACAAGACAGGCCAACGCGCAGGAACCGAGATCGTGAGACTGCCGAGATACGCCTTGCCCCTGCTTGCGTTGACGGTCTTCGCCGCCGCCGCGGGCGGCCGTGTGCTGCTGGAAGCGAACGGTGCGCTTTTCGCCGATGTTCTGTCGGAGGCGGCCACTCCGGCTGCGACGACTGCAGCGCCGCAACCGGCTACCGCCGATGGAGCCACAAGACACACCGGGCGCGACATGGAACTCGCCAGTCTGCGCACTTCGCCGGACGCGATTGCGCGATCGACGCCGCTTACCGTCGCGCCGCCCGACGAGGGCGACGTAGCCGCGCTGCGTGAGGGCCTCGACGCGCTCGCCGCCGGCAATGCTCCGGATGCGCTCGCCGTGCGCGACGCGTTGACGCCCGGCAGCCTCGATCGCAAGCTGCTGACCTGGGCAATCGCGATGAGCGGCCAGCCCGGCGTCTCCTCGGCCGAGATCGCCCGCGCCGCCGCCATGCTGGCCGGATGGCCGGGGATGGACACTATACTCTCCAATGCCGAGCGCGCGCTTTCCACCGAACCCCACAGCCCGGATGAGATCATCGCCGCCTTCGGCACCCTGGAGCCACGCACGATCAACGGGGCGATGCGTTTTGCCCGCGCCTGGCTGGACAAGGGCGACAACGAAAAGGCCCGCGCCGCTCTCACCGGGCTGTGGCGCGACACGCCGCTTGGCGCCGACCAGGAACGACGCGTGCTGTCGGAGTTCGGCGATGTGCTCAGCCGCGACGACCACCGCGCCCGCATGCTCGACATGCTGTATCGCGACCGGGTGCGCTCGGCGGAAATGCTGGGCGGCACAGCCGACGCGCGCAGCCTGGTCAAGGCCTGGGCCGCTGTCGTGCGCGAGGCTGGCGATGCGGCGGCGCTGATCGCCGCGGTCGACCCGGCCTTCAAGGGCTGGCCGGCTTACGCCTACCTGCAGGCGCGCCACCACCGCCAGCGCGAAGAGGCTGACAAGGCCGCTCCCTTCCTCCTAGAAAGCGAAGGCCAGCCGGAAAGCGACGCTGCGGCAGACGCCTGGTGGAAGGAACGGCGGATCGTCTCGCGCGACCTGCGCGAAGCGGGAAAACCGGAACTCGCCTATGCCGTGGCGGCCAACCATGGCGGCGGATCGCCCGTCGTGCAGGCCGAGGCTGAGTTCCATGCCGGCTGGTACGCGTTGCGTGATCTGAACGATCCCGACAAGGCCTTGATCCATTTCAAGAAAATCGAGACGGTCACCGACGGGCCGATCTCGGCGGCGCGCGGCGCCTATTGGGTCGGTCGGGCGCTGGAGGCGAAGCAATCGCCGGATGCGCGCGACCACTATGAACGGGCGGCGGCCTATCCGACCACATTCTACGGGCAGCTTGCCCTGTTGCGGCTTGGCGAACGCGAGCCCGATCTCGGCGAACCCGAACCCACAGCCGAAGACGAGGCGCGGTTTGGATTACGCGAGCCGGTGCGGGCCTTGCGCCGGCTCGAACAGGCTGGCCATGGCGACCTGACACGGCCGATCTACATGGCGCTTGCCGGCGAACTGACCGCGCCGGAGGAAATCGCCCTGTTGACGAAAATGGCGAAGGCGCAAGACAATCACTACCTTGCGCTGAAAGTCGCCAAGCGGGCCGGATGGGAACGCCGCGAGATCGGCGCGCTGACGCATCCGCTCGGCGCCATTCCGCGTGAAACGCAGTTGGCGACGAACGACACGGCGCTCGCCTATGCGATCGCCCGGCAGGAAAGCGAGTTTCGCGTCGATGCCCGCTCAGGCGCCGGTGCGCTCGGGCTGCTGCAGGTGCTGCCCGGCACCGCAAAGGAAGTGGCCGAACGCAACGGGCTGGCTTACGCGCCCGAAAAGCTGACGACCGACGCCGCCTACAATGCCACGCTCGGTTCCCATTACCTGAACGAACAGATCGGCCGGTTCGGCGGCTCCTACATTCTCACCTTCATCGCCTACAACGCCGGCCCGCGCCGGGTGCGCGAATGGATCGAGAGATTCGGCGATCCGCGCGGCAAGCCGCTGGATGACGTTGTGGACTGGATTGAACAAATCCCGTTCACCGAAACGCGCGGTTACGTGCAGCGGGTGATGGAGAATCTGCAGGTTTACAGGATGAGGCTTGGCGAGCCGCTGACGATTGACGCCGACCTGACGGCGGGACGGCCAAGGTAAAATCCCCGCTTGTCGATGCTGGTGGTCCAGTTCCGATGATTGCTCCCCATTGCCACCGGTCTGTGGGCGAATGCCGTGATCGACCGACCACCAAGCCCAGTGGATCGATTGGAGCGTCTGACTTTGACTTTTTGTTCGGCAATTGCGGTATGCTGGAGCCATATGTCAAATTCGCTCCACAAGAGCACAGGGCGTTTAGTTTGGCGCGCTAGAGCGTTGTTCGATCAAACTAAATCGTTTGGACGCCAGGTTCTTGCGCCTTGGCAAGGAGCGGAACGCGACGCGGTGCAAACACCGCCAGCGTTTCGCGACGATGTCCAAGGCGTGCAAGACCGAGTCCAATTGATTGCAGTTTGTTAGCTGAAACAATAGTTTTCCAACCCCGGCTTGGCGGTTATTTTCTTCGGGCGCGTCGAAGTCCTCGCACGATATTTATATCGCGCTGCGGTGTTCTCCTTGC
>CALMYO010000280.1 GCA_937873685.1 uncultured Paracoccaceae bacterium | reverse complement strand
GCCCCAGAGGGCGGAGCCGCGGTCTACGGGGCGAGGCGCGCGCGCCAGCTTGTCGGCGAGCGCCGCTTGGCCCGTGGTGAGCGGGTTGGTGTTGGGCATCTCGAAGACGCTGGTGACGCCGCCCAGCACCGCGGCGCGCGAGCCGGTTTCGAGATCTTCCTTGTGGGTCAGGCCCGGCTCGCGGAAATGCACCTGGCTGTCGATGACGCCGGGCAGCACATGCAGGCCGGCGCAATCGATCGTTTCGCCGGCCACGGCCGGATCGATGGCGCCGATGAACGCGATGCGCCCGTCGCGGACGCCGATATCGCGCACGCCCTCGCCATCGTGGTTGACCACCTTGCCGCCCTTCAACACGCAATCGAAGGTCTGCGCCATTGCCTCGTCTCCGTCACTTGCCACCTGCCCATGCCCGGCTTACGTAGCCTGCACTCCGCTTGCAAGGCCACGCCATGCCCGTCCACCATCTCGACAACCGCGCGCTGCTGACCATTTCCGGACCGGACGCCGCGCATTTCCTGCACAATCTCGTCACGGCGGATGTCGAGCGTCTCGCGGAGGGCGCCGCACAGCCGGCGGCATTGCTGACGCCGCAGGGCAAGGTGATGTTCGTCTTCCTTCTCATTCGCACCGGCGGTGACCGCTTCGCGATCGATGCCGAGGCGGCTTCGGCCGATGACCTGTTTCGCCGGCTGACGATGTACAAGCTGCGGGCAAAGGTCGAGATCAGCAAGCAGAATCAAAACGTTGTTGCCGTGTGCTGGGAAGTCGATTCACCGGGCTCACAGGTTGATTCCACTCGTTCGGGTAACGACCCGGTCTCTTCAGATCTTGAGTCAGGCGCTTCTGACCTTGAGTCAGGCCTTGGCGCTGCAACCGATTTGCGGTTTGCTGCATTTGCCGCCGAGACTAACGATCCGGCCAAGTACCCCCACCCCCTGCCCCTCCCCTCAAGGGGGAGGGGGGAGGCAGGCGCTTCGGTTGGTGGCGGGAAGCTTCCCGCTGGCATGGCGAATGCACCGGGCGATGCGCCGCCTTCCCCCTCCTCCTTGAGGGGGGGGGTCAGGGGGGGGGGTGAGGACGAAAAACCCCTCGTTTCAAGTTTTGGGCAGGTCATCCGCATTTCCCGCGCCCCGCCTCCCCAAACCGCCACCGCCGCCGACTGGACGGCGCTGCGAATCGCCGCTGGCGTGCCGGAACCGGGCATCGATTTCGCGCTCGGCGACGCCTTCCCGCACGATATCGGCCTCGACCAGAACGGCGGCGTGGCGTTCCGCAAGGGCTGCTATGTCGGCCAGGAGGTGGTCAGCCGCATGCAGCATCGCGGCACGGCGCGCAGGCGCGTCATGATCGTGCGTGGCGAAACGGACCTCCCGGAAACCGCAACGGCGATCGACGCCGGCGGCAAGCCGGCCGGTGCGCTCGGCTCGGTTTGCGGACGAGACGGGCTCGCGATCCTGCGGCTCGATCGAGTGAAGGCGGCGCTCGACGCCGGCGCCCCGGTCACGGCCGGCGGTGTCATACTCGCTTTCGCCTTCCCGCCCGGCGTAACCTATGGCTGGCCGGACGGCGCAACGGCGGAGGGCGACTGATGGCCGACCGCAAGGGCGCGCCGCCGCGCGCCTGGCAGCGCATGCTGTCTGGCCGCCGCCTCGACCTGCTCGACCCGTCGCCGCTCGACATCGAGATCGAGGACATCGCCCACGGCATTGCCCGGGTGGCGCGCTGGAACGGCCAGACTACCGGCGACCACGCCTATTCGGTGGCGCAGCATTCGCTGCTGGTCGAGGAGATCGTGCGGCTGCTCGCGCCTTCATCCTCGGCGGAAGACCGGATTGCGGCTCTGTTGCACGATGCGCCGGAATACGTGATCGGCGACATGATATCGCCTTTCAAGCAGGCGCTCGGCGGCGACTACAAGACCGTGGAACGACGCCTCGAAGCGGCGGTTCACCTGCGCTTCGGCCTGCCGCACACCTTGCCCGCGGCGCTGAAGGCGCTGATAAAGCGCGCCGACCAGGTGTCGGCCTATCTCGAAGCCACACAACTCGCCGGTTTTGCGGAAGGCGAAGCCGTGACCTGGTTCGGACGGCCGCGCGGCATCGATTGCAGCCGTTTCGACATGACGCCGCTGCCGGCGACACAGGCCGAGACCTTGTATCTGCAACGGTTCTTCGCCATCGAAGCGGCGCGGGTGAACGAGATGAACCGGAAAACAGGATAACGCCATGCCCTCCATCACCGTCTGCTCGCTGTTGCGCCTTGGCGAAACCGTGCGGCGCACAGGCGCGCGCCGGCTGCTCACCGTGATCAACGCGGCAACGCCGGTGGAGCGTCCGGCCGAAATCGCCGCTGACGGTCACCTGTTCCTCGGCTTCAACGACATCACGGCGCCGGTCGAGGGCATGACACCGCCCGGCGCTGACCATGTGGCGCAGGTCCTCGATTTCGCGCGCGACTGGGACCGGGCGCATCCCTTCGTGATCCATTGCTTTGCCGGCATCTCGCGCTCCACCGCCAGCGCCTACATGAGCGCGCTGGCGCTCAATCCCGATCTCGACGAGATGGCGCTGGCGCTGGAACTGCGCCGCCGCGCGCCTTCAGCCACGCCGAACATCCGCATGATCGCCTTCGCCGACGAGCAACTCGGCCGAAGCGGGCGGATGGTGAAGGCGATCGAG
This sequence comes from uncultured Paracoccaceae bacterium, assembly GCA_937873685.1. Classification (GTDB taxonomy): domain Bacteria; phylum Pseudomonadota; class Alphaproteobacteria; order Rhizobiales; family Rhizobiaceae; genus CALMYO01. Next base: position 2,242 of record CALMYO010000280.1, on the reverse strand, counting down.
CGGATCGGCCGCGGCGCAGACGCCTTCGAGGGCACGCCGTTCGAGATGCCGCTGGCGCTTTGACCGGCGCGCATGGCGCATCGGGCCGGAGCGGCCGTGTCATGCAACTGTCACATCGTTTCGATATTTCCCGAAACATGGATCAATCGGCCGCCCTCGCCGCGCTTTCCGCGCTTGGACAGGATACCCGCCTGCAGGCCTTCCGGCTGCTGGTGAAGGCCGGTGACGAAGGCATGCCGGCCGGCGAAATCGCGGCGCGGCTTGCCGTGCCGGCCAACACGCTGTCGACGCATCTGCGCATCGTCGAACAGGCCGGGCTGTTGCGGTCGCAGCGCGAGGGCCGGGTGATCCGCTACTTCGCCGATTTCACCGGAATGCGCGACCTGCTCGCCTTCCTGATGGAGGATTGCTGCGGCGGCCGGCCCGAACTGTGTGCGCCGGTGATCGAAGCGGTCACCTGCCGTTGTTGATGTCGCAAAGCGCTTTCAGGAGGAAGCCATGACTGAACACAAGCCTTACAACGTGTTGTTCCTGTGCACCGGCAATTCGGCGCGCTCGATTCTCGCCGAGGCGATCATCGATCGCGAAGGCATGGGCCGCTTCAAGGGATTCTCGGCCGGCTCGCATCCGAAGGGCGCGGTGCATCCCTTCGCGCTCGACCTGCTGCGCAAGATGAACCACGATGTCTCGTTCGCACGCTCCAAGGATTGGGCGGAGTTCGCCGAACCGGGTGCGCCGGTGATGGATTTCGTCTTCACCGTCTGCGACAACGCGGCGAGCGAAGTGTGCCCGGTGTGGCCCGGCCAGCCGATGACTGCCCATTGGGGCGTGCCGGACCCGGCGGCGGTGGAAGGCAACGACGCGGAGAAGCATTTCGCTTTCGCCGACACCTACCGCATGCTCACCAACCGCATCTCGATCTTTGTCAACCTGCCGCTCGCCTCGCTCGACAAGTTGGCGCTGCAGAAGCGGCTCGACGAGATCGGCCAGAACCGGGACGCGGCTGCGTGAAGCACATCCTCATCCTGTGCACCGCCAATTCGGCGCGGTCCATCCTTGCCGAATCCTTGCTCAACCGGCTCGGCGGCAATCGCCTCACGGCGCATTCGGCCGGATCGAAGCCGCGCGGCGAACCGAATCCGGACGGGCTCGCGCTGCTGGCCGAGCTCGGTCACGACACGAGCGGCCTGCGCTCCAAGTCCTGGGCCGAATTCGCGGAACCGGGCGCGCCTTCGATGGATATCGTCATCACCGTCTGCGACAACGCCGCCAACGAGGCCTGCCCGATCTGGCCCGGCGCGCCGGTGCAGGCGCATTGGGGCATCGCCGATCCGGCCGGCAAGGGAGAGACGGCGGCAGAACGGCGCGCCGCCTTTCTTGACGCCTATCGCCTGCTCGAAATGCGCGCCAACGCGTTGCTGGCGCTGCCCTTCGAGCAGATGCCGGCAGGCGAACTGAGAACGGCGCTGAACGCCATCGGCGCGCTCGACGGCGCGACCGAACAGGCGCGGGCAGCGGCAGCTTGAGGGTACCGACATGACCGAACTTTCGCGCCGCCTCGCCGCCGAGGCCATCGGAACCGCCATGCTGGTGGCGACCGTCGTCGGCTCCGGCATCATGGCAGACAAGCTGACGCAAGACGTGGCGCTGGCGCTGCTCGGCAACACGGTTCCGACCGGGGCGATCCTGGTGGTGCTGATCACCATCCTTGGGCCGATCTCGGGCGCGCATTTCAACCCGGCGGTGACGCTGGTGTTCGCGCTGCGCCGCGAGATCGCGCGGCGCGACGCGCTCGCTTATGTGGCGGCGCAGATCGCCGGCGGCATCGCCGGCACGCTGGTCGCGCACGCGATGTTCGACCTTTCGATCCTGCAAGCCTCGACCCATGCCCGCACCGGCATTGCGCAATGGTTTGCCGAGATCATCGCCACCTTCGGGCTGGTGTTCACGATCCTCGCCGGCATACGCCACAAGCCTGAAGGCGTGCCGTGGCTCGTCGGGCTCTACATCACCGCCGCCTACTGGTTCACCGCATCGACGTCCTTCGCCAACCCGGCGGTGGCGATCGCGCGCGCCTTTACCGACACGTTCTCCGGCATCCGTCCACTCGATGTGCCGGGCTTCATCGTCGCCGAACTGGCGGGGGCGGCGGTGGCCGGGGCGGGTTGCCGGCGGGTCCTTTTTGCAGACCTCGCCACGAAAGTCCCAAACGAGGGCGCGGGCCGCATATCCCCCTCTCCCA
>CALMYO010000279.1 GCA_937873685.1 uncultured Paracoccaceae bacterium | reverse complement strand
AAGGGAGTTGCACCTGCCTCCCGGCGGTTCCTTTCTCGCCTGTCCGGCGGCAAAAAGTCATAAGACAAGCGTTGTTCTACCGGACGATTCGATCCGGCCGGACAAGGCTCCTACGGCCAACCCTGCCGGTTCGATTCCGAGATCTGCTTCCAATGGTCGCAAGTCCGCGGGCGAATGCCAGATTCGTTCCACTTGCGGAAGCTGGCCACAGGTCGCAATTGGCCAGTCGGTCGCGCCGTGTTACGGGCCGGTGGAATAACCGGAGTTTGGAAGCGCCATGGCTGTCGCTGCAAAGAACCTGCCCGTTCCCGACCTGGTGCCGGTGCGCCGTGCACTGCTCTCGGTATCGGACAAGGCAGGGCTCACGGAGTTCGCCGCCGCGCTCGCCTCCCGCGGCGTCGAGCTGGTCTCGACCGGTGGCACGTTTCGCGCCTTGCAGGAGGCCGGCATACCGGCCCGCGACGTTTCCGAACTGACAGGATTTCCCGAGATCATGGACGGGCGTGTGAAGACGCTGCACCCGGCCGTGCATGGCGCCCTGCTCGGCGTGCGCAACGACACCGCCCACATGGAGGCCATGGAACGCCACGCGATTCACCCGATCGATCTTGTGGTGGTCAATCTCTATCCGTTCGAGAAGGTGCGCGCGAAGGGTGGCGATTACGCCGAGACCGTGGAAAACATCGACATCGGCGGACCGGCCATGGTGCGAGCGGCGGCGAAGAACCACGCATGGGTCGCAATCGTCACGGATCCGGAAGATTACGGCGAAACGCTGAATGCCCTGTCGGAGAACAGCGGCGCGTTTCCACTCGCCTTGCGCAAGCAACTGGCCGCACGCGCCTATGCCCGCACCGCCGCCTACGACGCGGGAATAGCCGGCTGGTTCGCCGAAACGCTTGGCCTGCCGGCAGGGCGCAATGTCTCTTTCGGCGGCTCGCTGGCGCAATCATTGCGCTATGGCGAGAACCCGCACCAGCAGGCCGGCTTCTATCTGACCGGCGAACGACGTCCCGGCGTGGCTTCTGCCCGCCAGCTGCAGGGCAAGCAACTCTCATACAACAACATCAACGACACCGACGCGGCCTTCGAGCTTGTGGCGGAGTTCGATCCAGCCGGCCGCGCCGCAATCGCCATCATCAAGCACGCCAATCCCTGCGGCGTCGCGACAGGCGAAAGCCTGGTATCGGCCTATGAAAAGGCGCTCGCCTGCGATCCGGTTTCAGCTTTCGGCGGCATTGTCGCGATGAACCGTCCACTGGATGCGCAGGCCGCGCGCGCCATCACCGGTATCTTCACCGAGGTCATCATCGCACCCGACGCCTGCGACGAAGCAATCGCCATCGTGGCCTCAAAGCCGAACCTGCGCCTGCTGCTCACCGGCGGCCTGCCCGATCCGCGCGCGCCCGGGCGAACCGTGCGCTCCGTCTCGGGCGGACTGCTGGTGCAGGACCGCGACAACGGCCAGGTTGGCGAAACCGAATGCCGCGTCGTGACGAAGCGCGCCCCGACGCCGGGCGAGTTCGCCGACATGCTGTTTGCGTTCCGTGTGGCCAAGCACGTCAAGTCGAACGCGATCGTCTATGCGCGCGACGGTGCGACGGTCGGAATCGGCGCCGGCCAGATGAGCCGGGTCGATTCGGCCCGCATCGGAGCCTGGAAGGCCGGGGACGCCGCACGGGCGCAAGAGCTCGCCGAACCCCTGACGAGAGGGGCGGTTGTGGCGTCAGACGCATTCTTTCCCTTCGCAGACGGGCTGGTTTCAGCGGTCGAAGCTGGGGCGACCGCCGTCATCCAGCCGGGCGGTTCGATGCGCGACGCCGAGGTGATCGCGGCTGCCAACGAGCGCGGCATCGCCATGGTGTTCACCGGCATGCGGCATTTCCGGCATTGAAACAGCCGCACACTGCACCGCTTCAGCCGCGGCGCGCCTCCTCGGATGCGCTGCGCACGAAAGGCAGCAGCAGCGCTGCGAGGACAAAGAGGACGATGATCGGCGTCACCCCGACGCGCTGGCTGTCGGAGATCGCCGTGACCCAGGCGATGGCCAGCGGCCCGATGAAGGCAGTGGCCCGGCCCGACAGCGCATAGAGCCCGAAGGCCTTGCCGACATCGGAAGGCGGCACCTGGTCGACCAGCAGCGTGCGCGACGAGGCCTGGATCGACCCGCCGGCAGCGCCGATCAACGCGCCTGCAAGATAGAAAACGAGATTAGGCAGGCTGGACGGCTGGTCGGGCGTTCCCACCGGCATGAAAAACGCCTCGGTCGGCGTGGTGGAGATGATGGCGAGGCATGCCAGCGACAGCAGGACGATGCACACGACAATCACTGGCTTCGGGCCGTGACGCTGGTCCATGCGCCCGCCGAACCATGCCCCGACTGCGCCGGTGATGTTTGCAAGAATGCCGAAGATACCGATATCGATGATCGACCATTTCAGCACGCCGGCCGCATAGATGCCGCCGAAGGAGTAAAGTGCGTTCAGCGAGTCACGGTAGAGCATGCTGGAAATCAGGAAATTGAAGAAGCTCTTCTGCTTTGGCAGGGTTTTGAGCGTCTGGCCGAGATCGGCCAGCCCCTCGCGCACCGCGCCGGCCTTCGCCTTCACGCGCGGCGCATCGGGCGTAAACAGGAACATCGGCAACAGGAACACCGCCATCCACAAGGCGGTGAGCGGCCCGGAAGCGCGGTCGCCTTCACGGCCTTCGGCAGTGAAACCGAAAAGCGGGTCGAGACCGAGCAGCGTCTTGCCGGTTTCCGGCTGCGCCGACAGCAGACCGAGCACGATGATGAGGCTGAAAAGCCCGCCGAGATAGCCAAGCCCCCAGGCGCTGCCCGACAGCTTGCCGAGTTCCGATCGCGGCGCAAGCGACGGCATCATCGCGTTGTTGAAGACGGCGGCGAATTCGACGCCGATCAGCGCCACGGCCACCGCGATCATGACTGGCGCGACGCTGGCCATGCCCGGCGTCGCATACCAAAGCGCCCAGCAGCCAGCGAAACCAACGATGGAGAAGCCAAGAATCCAGGGCTTGCGCGGCCCGGTCGCGTCGGCGATCGATCCCAGCACCGGCGACAGGATGGCGATCAGGAAACCGCCAACGCCCACCGCATAGCCCCACAATTCCTGTCCGCGCGTGGCGTCGGTGGCAACCGCCGCAGCAAAATAGGGTGCAAAGACAAAAGTGATGATCAGCGTGTGGAACGGCTGCTGCGCCCAGTCGAACAGCATCCAGCCCCAGATGCCCTTGCGATCGGCGTAACGCGGCCTTTCCGCCGTCTCGATGCTTGCCATGACGATCCCCCAGGCGCGATTCGAACGATGCAATCGCTTAAGCCCACACAGCCACAACCAGGCGCGCAACACAATGGTTCGCGGCATGCGACTCCCCCGCACTGCCGCCGATGCGGGCGTCGCGCCATGCCACGCCCGCAAAATCCGGCCGAAAAGGCAGTCGCGGCATTTTCGGGGTTGCGGCGCCCGGATTTTCAATACCGTATGCATCCAGAGCCTGCACGGGGCGATGAAACGAACGACGACAACTGCGACCGACCATGCCGCCCGCACCGCCTTCAAGAACACGTCCTGATTTCCCCTGGTGGTTGGCGGCCCTTGCCGTAATCGGTGCGGCGCTGGGAATCGCGATTGCCGCAAGCGATCTCTACAGCCAGATCTTCGCCACCATCGCCAAGGGCGTGCGCATCACCGTCTTCGTCACGGCAATCGGCTTTTCGCTCGCCTGCGCGCTCGGGCTTGGCATTGCGCTGATGGCTTTGTCGGGATCGCTCGTGTTGCGACAGGTCGCGCGGTTCTACGTGGAGGTGATCCGCGGCGTGCCTATCCTGGTGCTGCTGTTCTGGATCGCATTCGCCGGCGTGCCGGGTTTTGTCTTCGCCTTCAACTGGCTTGCGACACCGTTGCGCGAGGCCGGACTGGCGGGTGAATTGCTGGTGCGTGACGTGTCGCTGTTGTGGCGGGCAATCCTGGCGCTGACCATCGGGTACAGCGCCTTCATCGCCGAGGTGTTTCGCGCCGGCATCCTGTCTGTCGATCCCGGTCAGGTGGAGGCGGCCGAGGCGCTCGGCCTCAACCGTTGGCAACGCTTTCGGCTGATCGTCTTTCCGCAGGCGATCCGCACCATCCTGCCGCCGCTCGGCAACGATTTCGTGGCGATGGTGAAGGATTCCTCTCTGGTCTCGGTGCTCGGCGTCGCCGATATCACGCAGATGGGCAAGGTCTACGCCTCGGGCTCCTTCCGCTTCTTCGAAACCTATTCCATCGTGGCTTATGTCTACCTTGTCCTGACGGTCGGCCTGTCGCTGGCGCTGCGGCAACTGGAACAGAGGATGCGAAGGGCGCAGCGTTGAGCCGCGTCCTTCGCCGGCGTCGCCGGTTCACTGCGCCGGAACGATGCGTCCGGGCATCGAAAGATCGCCCGAGGCGATGTCTTCAACGCCGGTCACACAGAGCAGCGGCGTCCCGCCCCCGGCGTGGACGGCGAGCGTCGCCGTGACGGCGTCGAATGCGCCATCGGCAGAATTGTCGAGCGGAACCCGCACCTTGACTTCCTGCCCGGAGAACAGCGGCGACATGCCAGGACTGTCGAGCGCCAGCGGCAGGCCGGGCGCGGTTGCCGGCATCGCTTCGCTGCCCGGCGAAACGTCGCGCACTTTCAGGCCCGCGCCGCAGGCATCATCCTTCGCCAGCACGACCCAGTGGGTGTGCCATTCCTTTCCATCGTTTGCGGGGTCGCCGTCACGATTCTCATCAAAAAGCGGCGTGTCGTCGAAATCGGGATGCGCGGTGACCGCGAGCGCCAGAATGCCCGAACCGGCGGCAAAACCAACGGCTGCGGGATCAAGTCCGGTCGGCCACACATAGGCGGTCACCTTTGCGCCGGGAAGCGCGCCTGTCGGCTCGGGAAGCAACGCTCCGGCGACGCCTGCAACCTCCATGGCGAAGGTGGCGATACGCCCGTCGACGGTCGCGGTCGCGCGCAGGATGTCGAAATCAGGTTTTGCAGTGTTGGAGCGCGCGCTTGCGATCTCGTGCGCCTGCGAAGCGGCGGACATCGCCAGCAACACGGCGGCGATTGCGGAAACAGGAACCAGGGTGTTTCGGGTCATTGACGTCTCCATTAGTATCGACTCGATACCATACAGATTTCACATCCGCCCCGGGATTGCAAGCCTGGTTTCGATCCGATACGAAAAATTCATGGAACCCCGCCAAGTCATCCAGGATGCAATCGATCGTCTGGCGCGCCTTTCGGTCGCCGATGCGCATCGCGCCGGGCTGCCGCCGGTACAGCTCGAGGTTCTCGAGTATCTCGGGAAGGCCAACCGTTTTTCGCGAACGCCGTCCGCCGTCACGGCATGGCTGGGATCGACGAAAGGCACGGTGTCGCAAAGCATCGCCGCGCTGGAGCGGCGCGGGCTGCTGGAAAAGCGGCGACGCAACGACCGGCGCTCGGTCTCGCTCGACCTGACCCAAGCCGGCGCACAGATGCTGGCCGACTGGCGCGAAGAGGGGACTCGCGCCATCCTCGCTCAGCTTGGCGAGGAGGAGACCAGGGCGTTGTCCGGGCTGCTTCGCCGCGTGCTTCATCTGCGACTTGCGGGCCGTGCGCGCCCGTTTGGAATGTGCCGGGAATGCCGGCATTTCCGTCCGGGCGCAAAGGACGGCGCGCCGTTCCGGTGCGCCTTGCTTGACGAACTACTCGACGACGACGACGCCGGCCGCATCTGCATGGAACAGGAGCCGGCATGATCACGCCCCCAGCGCAACCATCCTGCCGCCCACGAAGGCGCTCCGAACCGACCGCAGGGACGGTTCTGCGATGAGCGGCGCAAGCGGCGAGGCGCTGGCGCGCGTGTATTCCGCCCACACGGCGAGGGAACTGGCGGCCGCCTATGGCGGCTGGGCGCATGATTACGACCGCGACACGATCTCAGGCGGTTATCCCCTGCCCTTCACCATCGCCGCTTTTGTCTCCCGCCATGTTCGACCAGGTGACGGCCCGCTGCTCGATGCCGGTTGCGGCACCGGGCTGAGCGCGCCGGTGCTGGCGGCGCTCGGCTACACCGCAATCGAAGGTCTCGATTTTTCGCCCGACATGCTGGCGCTGGCGCAGGCGCGCGGCGGATACGGGCGCCTGACGCAGGCAGAACTCGGCAAGCCGCTGCCCTATGAGGAGGGCCGGTTTGCTGCGGTGTTCTCCACCGGCGTGTTCACGGCAGGCCATGCGCCGGCATCGGCTTTCGACGAACTGGCGCGCATCACGAAACGGGGCGGCCATGTCATCGCCACAGTGCGCGACAGCATATTCGAAAGCGGCGGCTTTGCGCCCGTGTTCGCCCGGCTGGTGGCGGCACAAGCATGGACGCAAGTCGAACGCAGCCCGCCCTTCCGCGCCTTCCTGATCGAGGAGCCGGAGGTGACCGTGACGGCCTTCGTGTTCCGGCGGAAGTGATTTCAGGAAAACTTCTGCGGCCGAATCACGTCGACGTCGAAGGCGGCCACGATCAGGCCGTGGCTGTCGAGCAAAGGCGCCAGCGCGTCCATGAAACGATCGGCCGTCTCGCGCGAGGCGATGGCGACGAACATCACCTTCGCGCCCGCCCCGCCGGTCACCTGGTCGTCCGACCAGCTGCCGCCGCGGCCGGAACCGCCCAGCGTCGGCAGTACGGTGTGTCCCTTGAAACCGGCTTTTTCGGCGAGATCGCGGACGATGCGGACCAGCGGGGCGTCGACCAGAACCTCGACGCGGCGGCGGGTGACGGTGGTGATCATGCGCCTGACATCCAGCGTGCAAGGCCGGCATAGAGCGGAATGCCGGCAATAATGTTGAACGGGAAGGTGAGAGCCAGCGACATGGCGAGATAAAGGCCCGCATCGGCTTGGGGCAACGCCACGCGCATTGCGGCGGGCGCAGCGATGTAGGAGGCGCTGGCGGCGAGGATGCCGAGCGCCGCCGCCGAGCCCTGGTCGAGCCCCGCAAGCGCGCCGAGCAAGACGCCGATGAATCCGTTCACAAGCGGGAACGCGATGGCAAGCACGGCGAGGCGCAGGGTCAGCGAACGCGCCTCCCGCAGTCGCCGCGCGGCCACCAGCCCCATATCGAGCAGGAAAAGGCATAGCACACCGCGAAACGCGCTGTCGAATACAGGCGCGATCGGTGCAAAACCCTGCTTGCCGATCGCTAGTCCGATCAGGAAACTGCCGGAAAGTAGCACGACCGAGCCGTTCAGCAAGGTCTCGTGCAGGAAGGCGCCGGCAGGCCCCGGGGGCGCGGATGCCGCCGCAGCGAATCGCCTGGCCAGCATCAGGCCGACGATGATCGGCGGCGTCTCCATCAGCGCCAGCACCGCCACCATGTGGCCCGCCGCCGGCATGCCGGCCAACTCCAACGCCTCGCTTCCCGCGACAAAGGTGACGACGCTGACCGAACCGTAGTGGGCGGCGACCGCCGCCGCGTTGAGGGCGTCTAGCCGGCCGAGGCCGCGTAGCGCCGCGAAGGCGGCGAGCGGGATGATGCATGACAGCGCGACGCCGATGAATGCCGCAGCGAGGAAGGCCGCCGTCACGCCGTTCTCGGCGACCTGGATGCCACCCTTCAACCCGATCGCCGCCATCAGGTAAAGCGCCATAGCCTTGGCCGCGGCCTCCGGGATGGCCAGATCTGAACGCGCGAAGGCGGCGAAGGCGCCGAGCAGGAAGAACAGGATGACGGGCGAAAGAAGCTGGTCGAACACGATTCATTGACACCGACTTGAACCTGGCCAATCTGCGCATTGCCTTTTTGTCGTCAAAAATGAGGCGCAAATTTCTTCCGGGAATTCGGATGCGGGTAATCCGGATGAATTCGCGTTGGGCGGTTGTCCTGGCAGTATCTTCTCTTCCGGTTTCACGCGGTGCGGCCGATGGGAAACGGAGAAGAAAGTATGCAACGCGCAATCCTGGCTGTTTCACTGGCGCTGCTGTCGACGGGAAGCGCGCTTGCCGATTCCAAAGGCCACAACCGTTCCGGCGGGCGGCTCGACGCCATCGCCCAGGGAAGGATCTATGACCGGTTGCTGACCCCGCAGCTCAATCCGGGCTTTTCCTTTGCGCCGGGAACCGACGAGCAGGCGCGTCGCTCAATGCGCCTGCGCGGCGATGAAAGGCCGCCGCGGGCGAGCGGGCGCAACTGGTTCTTTCGCCAGGGCCGGGAGTAAGGCTGCTGGTCGTTTCGGGTGGTGCGCAGATATCCGGCCGCAATCAGCGCCGCAGGGGTGCGCAGTGACAAGGAAGACGCCGCAATCGCATTTGCGCGTCACCTGCCAGTTCCGCGCAGGCTGACCGCGCACGCACCAGATCTGCCAGGTTCGCGCGTCTTGTTTGCGGCTCGGCGCGGTCTGTTCAGCTGACCTGCAATCGCCGGGCGCAAGCGGGGCCATGCGCCCGGGGAACCCTATCCTGTTCTTGACACGGTGTTTGCGTCTGTAGAAGAGCAGGCGCAAAATCGCCAACACCCCATCTGGCGCTTTAGCGCCGACCCTCCCCCTACAGGGGAGGGCGAGGAGCCTTCCATGCCCGACCTGCTGCTCGAACTCCGCTCCGAGGAAATCCCCGCGCGCATGCAGCGCAAGGCGGCGGGCGACCTGAAGAAGCTCGTCACCGACGCGATGGTCGATGCCGGCCTCACCTACGAGGCGGCCCGCGAATACTGGACGCCGCGACGTCTTGCGCTCGATGTGCGCGGCGTTACCTCCCGCTCGCGCGACGTGCGCGAGGAGATCAAGGGTCCGCCGGTGAAAGCGCCGCAGCAGGCCGTGGAGGGCTTCCTGCGCAAGACCGGGCTTGCCTCGATCGATGAGGCGAAAATCCAGGCCGATCCGAAGAAGGGCGATTTCTACGTCGCGGTGATCGAGAAGCCCGGCCGGCCGGCCGAGGAGATCATCGCCGCCGCGATGCCGGGCATCATCCGCTCCTTCCCCTGGCCGAAATCGATGCGCTGGGGCGCGGCCTCCGCGCCGAAGGGCGTGGTGCGCCATGGCGTCGAGGGGCGTGGCTCCGAAAGCCTGCGCTGGGTGCGACCGTTGCAATCGATCGTCTGTACTTTCGGCCCCGAGACCGAGGAACCCGTGGTGGTCGATTTCGAGGTCGACGGCATCCGCTCCGGCAATGTCACCACCGGCCACCGTTTCCATGCGCCTTCTCCGTTCACGGTGCGCCGCTTCGACGATTATGTCGCGAAGCTGGAGAAGGCACATGTCGTGCTCGATGCCGAGCGGCGCAAGCGCATCATCCTCGACGAGGCGAAGAACCTTGCCTTCGCCAACGGCCTCAACCTCGTGGAGGATGAGGGGCTGCTGGAGGAGGTGAGCGGCCTCGTTGAGTGGCCCGTGGTGCTGCTCGGCGGCTTCGAGCCGGAATTCCTCGCCATTCCGGCCGAGGTGATCCGGCTGACGATCAAGACCAACCAGAAGTGTTTTGTGACGCGCCCCTTTTCCTCCCCCCAGCGGGGGGAGGTGGCTGCGCAGCAGCCGGAGGGGGACGGGCCGATTGACGCCAACACACCCCACCCCCGGCCTGCGGCCGGACCCTCCCCTGAAGGGGAGGGAAAGCTCGCCCCCCACTTCCTGCTGGTCGCCAACATCGAGGCGGCCGATGGCGGCGCGGAAATCGCCCGCGGCAACGGCAAGGTGGTGCGGGCGCGCCTTTCCGATGCGGTGCATTTCTGGAAGACCGACCAGGCCGACTTGCCGGACCTTGCGACGCTGCAGGAGAGCGCGGAGAACTTCGGCCTCGATCTGTCAAAGCCGCTCGACCAGCGCATGGCGCGGCTGGATCGCCTCGGCGTCACCTTCCATGCCAAGCTCGGTACGCAGGGCGAACGCGTCCAGCGCATCGCCGCGCTGGCGGGAGACATCGCGAGACAGATTGCGCCACAGGGCGGGGCCTCCACCTCCCCCTTGTGGGGAGGTCGGCGCGAAGCGCCGGGTGGGGGTCTCTCACCGCGGGCGAACGCTGATGACGATACCCCCACCCCGACCGCTACCGACGCTGGCGCGTCGGCCTTGGTCGACCCTCCCCACAAGGGGGAGGGTGAAGCCCTCGCCGCGCTTGCCCGCCGGGCGGCGGTGCTGGCGAAGGCCGATTTGCAAACCGAGGTGGTGGGCGAGTTTCCCGAACTGCAAGGCGCGATGGGGCGCAAATACGCCGAACTGCAGGGAGAGCACCCGTCCGTCGGCATCGCGACCGAGGAACACTACAAGCCGCAAGGCCCCTCCGATGCCGTGCCGACCGACCCGGTGGCGATCGCGGTTGCGCTCGCCGACAAGCTCGACACGCTGGTGGGTTTCTGGGCGATCGACGAAAAGCCGACCGGCAGCAAGGATCCCTATGCGTTGCGGCGTGCAGCGCTGGGGGTGATCAGGATACTGGTGGAGAATGGGGTGAGGCTCGACCTGGTCCGTATAGTCGAATTTTGGTATTGGATTCAGTGCCAAGGTAACTTAACTCTTTCGGGTCGCGCTTGGAACCCAAACGCAGCACACTTCAAGAAAGATGGTTGGGCGATAAGAGTTTTGCCCGACGGCCGGCACATTGAGCAGAAATTTCGTATCATTAGCACGCGGTCAGAAATCTTTTGGGCTCAATCGCTTTCAATTCATCGAGTACCAATTGATGCGTCATTGGCGAATATAGAACATTATCTCGACGATGAGGCAAACCCCCGTATCGTTTTCCCTGCCTTGCGGGAACTAGTGAACGACCTCCTCTCCTTCTTCCACGACCGTCTGAAAGTCTACCTGCGCGACCAGGGCGCGCGGCACGACCTGATCGACGCGGTGCTGGCGGCGGGCGCAGGCGCCCCCACCTCCACCTTGTGGGGTGGTCGGACCGAAGGTCCGGGTGGGGGTCAGCCGCCGCAGGCGGCAACGCATGAATCCACCCCCACCCCCGACCCCTCCCCTCAAGGGGGAGGGGGGGACACCCCCACCCCGGCGCTTCGCGCCGACCCTCCCCACAAGGGGGAGGGTGGAGCCGCATCCAACGACGATCTCCTTCTCGTTGTCCGCCGCGTCGAGGCGCTCGGCAAGTTGCTCGACACCGAAACCGGCAGGAACCTGCTCGCCGGCGCAAAGCGCGCCGCAAACATCCTCGCCGCCGAGGAGAAGAAGGGTACGGCAATCGCTGATGTGGTCGATCCGGCGCTGTTCGAGACGGCGGAGGAACGCGCCTTGTCGAATGCGCTCGACATTGCCGAAGGTGATGCAGCCAAGGCGATCGCGGCAGAGGATTACGAATCGGCGCTGACCGCGCTCGCCGCGCTCCGCGCGCCAATCGACGCCTTCTTCGAGGCCGTTCTGGTCAATGCCGAGGATGCGCAAGTGCGCGCCAACCGTCTCGCCCTGCTCGCCCGTATCCGCGCAGCGACCGGCCAGGTGGCGGATTTTTCGAAGATCGCGGGGAAGGCGCCGGGCGCAGGCGCCCCCCCCCCCCCCTGGAGGGGGGGTCGGACCAACGGTCGGGGTGGGGGTCAACCGCCGCATGCGGCAACGCATGAATCGACCCCCACCCCCGACCCCTCCCCTCAAGGAGGAGGGTAGAACGCCCTCCCCCGGTCGCTTCGCGCTGCCCCTCACGGGGAAGATAGGGCGCCCACGGACCCCGATTTGCACCGGGGCTCAACGGCCTCAACCCACAGCCAAGGCAACACGCCGCCCCGCGTTCCTCCGCGTGCGGTTTGTCCGCCACCGGGCCAAACCGGTCCTGCTCCCCCTCACAGCCTGCAACCTGCCCTTAATCGCTTTCGGATATGGCAGGGGCGGACCTGCGAACGAAATCCGGAGAGAACCGATGGCGGAACGCCAGCAACGCGGTGCGGCCTTCATGGCCTGTGGGGCGGCGGGCAATGTGCTCGAGTGGTACGATTTCGCCGTCTACGGTTATTTCGCCGCCGTGATCGGCCGGTTGTTCTTCCCCTCGGCCGATCCCGCCGCCTCGCTGATCCTGTCGTTTTCAGCCTTTGCGGTCGGCTTCCTGTCGCGTCCGCTCGGGGGCGTGGTGTTCGGCTGGATGGGCGATCGCTTCGGCCGCAAGGCGGTGCTGGTGTGGTCGACCCTGCTGATGGCCGTCCCCTCGGTCGCGATCGGCCTGTTGCCAACCTACGATGCGATCGGCGTCGCCGCACCGGTGATCCTCGTCGTCTTGCGCCTCTTGCAGGGTGTGTCGGTCGGCGGCGAACTTACAGGCTCGGTCACCTACATGTCGGAACAGGCGGCCGGACGCAGGCCGGCCTTTACCGCCAGCTTCACGGTCGTCGGCGGCGTCGGCGGCATCCTGCTTGGCTCGGCGGTGGCGGGGGCGGTAACTTCGATGCTGACGCCGGAGCAACTCGCCGACTGGGGCTGGCGCCTGCCGTTCCTGGCCGGCGCGCTCGTCGGCATAGCCGGCATGCTGCTTCGCCGCCACCTGCCCGACGATGCGCCGGCAGAAAGCGAGAAGCCGTCAGGCAACCCCATTTTTGAAGCCATGCGCAGCCACACGCGGATGATGTTTGCCGGCTTTCTCATCGCCACATTCGTCGCGGTGAACTTCTACATGGGGTTCATCTACCTGACCACCTACATGAACAAGGTTGCCGGCCTCGACCAGGCGACGAGCCTCGAGATCAATACCCTGTCGATGCTGGTGCTGATTGCGGCCGTTGTCTTCGGCGGCTGGCTTGCCGACCGCGTCGGTTCAAGGCAGGTGCTGTTCCTCGGCGCGGGCCTGATGATCCTGTTCGCCTGGCCGCTGGTGCTGCTGATCGATCACGACGACGCAGTGCTGGCGCTGGCAGGCCAGATCGGGCTGGCGCTGATCGTCGGGCCCTACAACGGCGCATTCGCCTATCACATCGGCCAGTTGTTTCCGCAGCGGTTGCGTATGTCGGGCTTCTCGGTCTGCTACAACGCATCGTTTGCGCTGTTCGGCGGCACGGCGCCGATGATGGCGCAGGCGCTTGTCAGCGATGTCGGTCCGCATGCGCTGGCCTTCCTGGCGATCTTCGCCGCCTTTGCCAGCCTTGCAGGGCTGATGCTGGCGCAGACCCCGCAGGACGATCGACAGCTCGCCCCGGCGCAGTAACAGTCGTTTCCCGACGGCGCAGACGCTGTTCTGTGGGACGAAGACGTTTTTCGTGAAAGCGGGATCGTATCTGTCAACACGTCGGTCGGCGATTGCGGTATCGGCAAATTCGTTCCATCCTCCACCCCTATACGGAGGGAGGACATAAAAATGGACAAAGACGGCGCAAGGCGCGTGGCGATCTCTGCCGGCGCCGGCGGCATCGGGCTGGCGATTGCGCGACGCATGACTAAGGCAGGCTGGCGCGTCGCGATCTGTGATGTTTCCGGCGAGGCATTGGCGGCGGCCGCGAGCGAATTGCCGGGCGTGCTGGCGCTGCGCGCAGACGTATCCGACGAAGGCGAGGTCGCAGCCTTCTTTGCGGAAATCGAGCGATCTTTTGGCGGGCTCGACGCGATGGTCAACAACGCCGGCATCGCCGGGCCGACCGCCGGCGTGGAGGATATCGCGCCGCAGGATTGGCGGCGCTGCATCGACATTGGCCTCACCGGGCAGTTTCTGTGCACCCGTCACGCCGTGCCGATGCTGAAACGCGCCGGCGGCGGTTCGATCGTCTGCATGTCGTCGGCGGCCGGCAAGCACGGTTACGCATTTCGCACGCCCTATTCAGCGGCAAAGTTCGGCGTCATCGGCTTTGCGCAGAGCCTCGCCAAGGAGCTTGGCCCGGCGAACATACGCGTCAACGCCATTTTGCCTGGCATCGTGGAAGGGCCGCGCATGCGTTCCGTGATCGAGAACCGCGCGGCGGCCACTGGCGTCTCCGTTCCGGAGATGGAAGCGCGCTACCTCGCTAGCATCTCGCTGCGGCGCATGGTGACGATGGAGGATGTGGCCGAGACGGTGTATTTCCTGTTGTCGGAGGCCGGGCGCAACATTTCCGGCCAGTCGATCGGCGTCGACGGCAATGTCGAAACCCTGTGAGGCGCTTTCATGACAGAAAAGTTCAAGGTCATCGTTTCATGCGCCATCACCGGCGCAATCCACACGCCGTCCATGACGCCGCACCTGCCGGTGACGGCCGACGCCATCGTGGAACAGGCGATCGGCGCAGCCAAAGCAGGCGCGGCGATCCTGCACCTGCGGGCGGGCAGCGACGCGGGCGGGGGGGCGGCCCAGCCGGCGGAGGGGTCCTTGCGGACCCTGCCGCGCAGCGGGGCCGCCACAAACGCGGTAATCAATGTCACAACCGGCGGCAGCCCTTACATGACAGTGGCCGAACGCGTGGAGTCGGCGCGGCGCTTCGCCCCCGAACTCGCCTCGCTCAACATGGGGTCGATCAACTTCGGCCTCTACCCGCTGCTCGGCAAGTACAAGACGTTCAAGCACGAGTGGGAGCGGGCGCATCTGGAAAACAGCCGCGATCTCGTGTTCCGCAATTCGTTCAAGGACATCGAGTTCATCCTCGATGCATGCCGCGACAATGGCACCCGCTTCGAATTCGAATGCTATGACATCGCCCATCTCTACAACCTGGCGCATTTTGCCGATCGCGGGCTGGTCAAGCCGCCGTTCTTCGTGCAGTCGATTTTCGGCCTGCTGGGCGCCATCGGCACGCATGAGGAGGACGTGACGCACATGCATCGCACGGCAACACGGCTGTTCGGCAGCGATTACCGCTGGTCTGTGCTCGGCGCAGGAAAGGCGCAGATGCGCATCGGCGCGATCGCGCTCGCCTATGGCGGCAATGTGCGCGTCGGGCTGGAGGACAGCATCTGGGCGGGGCCCGGCCGCCTTGCGACATCCAACGCCGAGCAGGTTGGCATCATCCGCGCCATTGTCGAGAGCATGGGCCTGGAGCTTGCGACGCCGGACGAGGCGCGGACTGTACTCGGCCTGAAAGGTCGGGCCGCGACGGCGATTCCCGCGGCGGGGCAGGGCGTCGGGCATCCGGTCTGACGTGTCGCCGGCTGTCATGTGACAACGCCCGGATACTCCCACACAACTCGCGCAAAGAGGGTGCGGGTTTTGGAAGCCGGCCGAACAAAGCCGCGGCCCTGGTGCGCGATCACCGCAATTCCAGAAGGCGCTCCAGATAGTCTTTCTCGAGTTGCGGGCTTAGCGCATCGCCAAGACGCCGCCGGATCGCGTCGAGGATTTCGCGCGCCCGCTGCGCGTCGATCTCGTCGGGCACCTTAACCGTCTCGCCGAAATCCGGACCCGTGGTCGCTTGCGGCCGTCCGAGCGGGTCGCGCCTTGTCTGGTTCATCGTCCCGCCAAGCTGGTCGCCGCCGGTGCCGCCATCCATCGCCTGCTGCATCTGCTGCATCATCTGCTGCGCGCCGCGGCGCAGCGCATCCAGCGCCTCGCCCTGGTTTCCAAGCGCCTGCTCGCCTTCGCCCTCGCCAAGCGCTTCGCCGGCGCGTCCCATCGCCTCGCCGGCGTCGGAAAACTCCTGGCCGGGCTCGATGCCCATGCCGCGCAGCGCGTCGAGAAACTGACCGAGGCGGTCGCGAAGCCCGTCCTGCCCTTGTTGCAACTGGCCGAACTGGCCCTCGCCCGGCTGCTCGCCCGGGCCTTGCTGGCCCTGCTGCCCCTGCTGGCCTTGCTGACCGCGTTGCCCGCGCTGGCCGTTCTGCCCTTGCTGTTGCTGGCCTTCGCCCTGTTCGCCCTGCTCGCCGCGCCGGTTCTGCCGGAACGTATCGTTCATGAGTTCCTGCTGCTGGCGCAGGATCTCGCCGAGTTCGTTCATCTGCTGCTGCGCCTGGCTCTGCTGGCTGTCGCCTTGCTGCTGGTTGTGCCGGCCCATCTGCATGTTGTTCATCATGTCCTGCAGTTCGGACAGCAACTGCTCGGCCTTGTCGCGGGCGCCGGATTTGGCCATTTCCTCGATATCGTCGAGCATGCGGTCGAGATCGCGCATTTCCATCTGCGAGAAATCGCCCTGCGGCATCTGCTGCGCCATGTCCGGATTGCGCGCCGCTTGCTCGGCCAGTTCGCGCATCATCTCCTGCATCGCCTCGCGCAGTTCCGCCATCAACCGCTCGATTTCCTCGTCGCTGGCGCCGTTCTTCAGCGCCTCGCGCAACGCTTCGGCGGCTTGCTGCAGGCGCTTTTCCGCCTCGCTCAGGTTGCCGCCGTCGATGCCGAGCGCCAGTTCCCAAAGGTAGTCGACCACGCCGCGCAGATCGTCGTCGTTGCGCGCCGTGTCCAGCATGGCGACAGCTATGCGAATGCCGAGGAAATGCGAGGCGTTCTTGATTGTGGTCTCGGGATGCAGCGTAATGATGTCGAGCACCATGCGCACGTCACGCGCGGCGTTGGCGTCGAGCGCGAGGTTGCGCCGCTGTTCGATGATGGCGCGCGCCAGCGGGTTGGCGAAGGGCCGCTGCGGCAACACCAGCGCGGCAGGCGCGCTGTGCCCGGTCTGGCCGGCGTCGTCATGCGCCTGCAGTACCATCTCGACTTCGGCTCCGGCCCAGGGATGCTCCGCGAGATTGCGCGACGTCTTGCCGTCAACGGGGCCGCTGCGCCGCGAAACGCCGAGCGCGATCTCGGGCGCATCGTAGAGCGGCCGCGCATCCTCTCCCGGGTTGCCGGCGCGTTCGATCTGCGCATCGGCGGCGGAGACGCCGTAATCGTCGTCGACCGTGTATTCGAGCGTCAACGTTCCGTTCAGCGCCCGCTGCGGCGGCTGTTTCAGCGCGATCGTCGGCGCGCGGTCCGGCGTGACCGCAAAGCTCCAGTCGCCGAGCGCCGCCTCGCCGTCGCGGATTTCAAGCCGCCCGCCTTCGGCAATGGTGATGTCGAAGCGCCGCGTCGCCTCGCGCTGCGAAGCTTGCCTGCGGGTCTCGCCCTCCCCCGCCGATGCCTCGGGCCCCGGCGCGACGACGCCGGCATACGCAACCTGTTCGGCGCCGCTGCCGCCGATGATGCGAACGGTGGCGATGCTGCCTGCGGGAATCGCAAAATCGGTCCGCGCTAAATTCGCTTCCGCCGTCAGGAAGATCGGCGCGGCCCGGGTATAGGCCGGCGGCGTCACCCAGGCGTCGATGCGCGGCGGCGTCACCGGCGTCATGTTGTGGGCGCGGGCCACATCGTCCAGCCGACCGCCGGCGGGCGCATGGGAATAGGCAAACGCCGTCACCAGCAGCAGGGCGACGACCGCGCGCAGGCCGAAGGGATCGCGCCTTGGAATATCGGTTCGCGGACGGATCGCCTCGACGCCGATGATCTGCGTCGCCATGCGCCGCTGGTGCTCCGCCCAGAGCGCGCGGGCAAACGGATCGTCGCTGCGCGCAAGCGCTTCGTCCTGCGTGCTGATCGGCCGATGGGACAGGCGGTTGTCGGCCTCGAGCCGCTTGTCGGTTTCAAGCCGCTTCGGCATCCGCACGCCGAACAGCGGCAAGAGCATCGCCAGCGCCGCAAGCGCAAAAAGTGCGCCGATGCCGATGCGCGCCCAATCCGGCACGATCCGGAACAGGCCGAACCACGAGACGATGGCAAACAGCGCAACAACGACGATCAGGGGCAGGACGCGCCCGGCGAAACGCTCGAGGCCGATGAGAACCGCAGACCACAGCCGGATACCGGCGAGGCGCTGAGCCGCCTTCGGCGCGCCGCCCGCACTTTCTCCGTGCCCTCTTGCCGTTGGCGCTTCGCGACCGCCCTGGTTCATCTGCCGGCTCCAGATTGTTCGACAAACAAACTAGCACGATTTGCGGCGATGGCGAGGCGGGCGCACGAAAAGGTGACCGTCAGGCGGACATTTTCCTGGCGACCTGCAAATCCGGCAAACCGACCTGCGAGAACCAGGCAAACAGTTCGTTTTCCGGCAGCGGGCGGCTGAACAGATAACCCTGACCCGATCTGATTCCACGCCGGCCCATCATGCGGGCAATCTCCTGCGTCTCTATGCCCTTGGCGACGATGTCGACGCCAATGGTGTGGCAGTACGCCGCCACTGCATCCAGTTGCGCATTGGCGCGCCGGCTGGCCCTTTCCTCACCCGACCCGCCATTGACCAGATTCCGGTCGAGCTTGATGAGATCGATCGCCAGGCGATCCAGTATGCCAAGCGACGCATGGGTGGAGCCGTAATCGTCTATCGCGATGCGGGCGCCGCCGGTGCGCAGGTCGCGGAATACGCCTTCGATGATGCCGGCGCGCTCCGATGCGACCTGTTCCCCGATCTCGAGCACCAGATTGCCGCGGAGCGACGGATTCTCGCGCAACGCCTTTCGGATGGACCGCGCAAACCGCTCTGACACCTGTCCCCTCGACAGGTTCACCGAGATCGCAAGGTTGGGCCAGACGCCCTTGCCGGCAAGCTCCGCATGAACCCGCACCGCCTCGCCGAGAAGCCAGCCGCCAAGCGCTTCGGACTGTCCCGATTCTTCGGCGACCTTCAGCAGGTGATCGATGGAGCGGAACGGGCTGTTGGGATGAGAAAGGCGCAACAGGGCCTCCATTCCAACCGGCAGCCTTGTCGTGAGATCGACCACCGGTTGATAGTGCACCTCGAACCACTCCATCTCGATACTTTTCCGCAACTGCTCTTCGAGCCGCATCCTGTTCAGGATCTCGACCGACATCGCATCGCGATAGAAGGCGTATCCGTTCTTGCCATCGCGCTTGGCCAGATACATGGCCTGGTCGGCCTGAAGCAGGACATCCCCGTGACCTGCCTTGCCGGGCTTGCTCGTGGCAATCCCGATGCTTGCGCCGATTTGGCCAACAGAATGATTGAGGGTGATCGGTTCGCGAAGCCGGGCTATGAGGTTTCGCGCCAGCGATATGGCCGTTCCGGACACCAGCGCGGTGTCGAAGACCACAGCAAATTCATCGCCGCCCAAGCGCGCGACCAGCCCGCACTCGCCTACGGTGTTGCTGATGCGCGACGCCGATTCCCGCAGAACGCGATCGCCGGCAGAATGGCCGTAGGTATCGTTGATTACCTTGAAATCATCGAGATCGATGTAGATCGCTGTCAGGCCATGCATGGAAGCACCCGACTTGCGTTTCGCGTCCATCCATTCCGACAGCGCCAGGCGGTTGGGAAGTCCGGTCAACGGATCAGTCAGCGCAAGCGTGCGCAGGCTTTGTTCGGCGATCCGCAGAAGCGTCACGTCGGTCATCGCGCAAACGTAATGGC
Organism: uncultured Paracoccaceae bacterium; assembly: GCA_937873685.1. Classification (GTDB taxonomy): domain Bacteria; phylum Pseudomonadota; class Alphaproteobacteria; order Rhizobiales; family Rhizobiaceae; genus CALMYO01. Next base: position 29,534 of record CALMYO010000279.1, on the reverse strand, counting down.
CGCCTTCGTCACGCTCCGCGGAGAGCAGGACATCCACTTGCGTTGCGTCGCGGTGGATGAGCTTGAGCGGCACATCCTTCAAGGAACCGCTCCTGCGAAGAGTGGCGAGCACGGTCTCTTCGAGGACGTTGCGTTGTTCACCCGCCAGGAATTCGCCAAGGCTTCTTCCGGTAACTTCAGTGCGGCGATAACCCATGCCGGAGAGCCAGTGGTCACTTGCCGTAAGCAACACCCCGGCGTCGTCGATAAGGAACAACAGGCTCGGTGTCTTGTTGTAAAGCCGGTTGATGCGCTCGAGCATCTGGCGCGTGCGCGACCTTTCATCGGCCAGCCGATCCTGCATCACGTTGAACGCGGACGAGATTTGCGCCACCTCGTCACTTCCCGAGACCTCCGCCTGCCTTGGCATTCCGTCCTTTGCGATCAGTCGCACGGTGCCAAGCAGGCTTTCCAGCGGCCGTCCGACTGAAAAGCGAAACGCAACGACTGCAACCAGTGACGCGACGAGGACCGCAAGCGCCGCCAGCGCGAGCATGCTCTGGCGGGCTTCGGCCGAGACGGCGCGCACCTCGTCCAGCGAATAGCCGACACGCAGCGAAAGATCGCGATCCCCGGCTGGCACGGATACATGTGCTTCCGCGCGCATCTTCGTGCATCCGAGATTGCGGGGATAGGCCGGATCAGGCGCCACCGTGCCTGCGAGCAGGAGATCGGCACAAACGACGGCGGGATCGGACGAAAGCTGGGCGAGCACACGGCGGGCGCCATCCTTGCCGGCGCCAAGCGCCGACCGGTCGATCTGGGCTGCGGCGCGCCCCAACCCAGAGCCTATGCGCGCCGCGATGTGATCTTCCGCCGATGCAACGCGCTGCTGCACGACAACGTTCATCGCGCCGAGCGCGACGACGAGAAATGCCGGTACGAACACCGCCAGGAAGCGAATGGCGACAGATCGCCTGAACATCGACATGTGAGGCCAGGAAGGTGTGAGGCCAGGGAGGAATGTGCAGGAAGCGCTTACTGCACTGCCGCGACCACACCCTTCTGCATCAATGCCTCCAGCGGCGCACGGTTTGCGATCTCCGACTGGAACACAACGAACCGGCCATCCACTTGCGTCACGTAGAAATCGACATTGACGAAATTGCCATCCGCATCGCGGAAATCCGTGCACAGCACATATCCGTCGCCAAGGGTCAGAATCATCGGATGCGCCTTTGTCGGCACAAGATCGACGATTTCCCCCGAATCGAGTTTCACATGACGGACAATGCCGTCGACGACGTGGCTGTCGATATAGGACGACATCGCCGCCTGAAGCTTTATCTTGACTTCGCCCGAAACCGTCCCGGCAACGGCTGGAGCGACCGAGGCGACCAGCAATGCAAAGGAAATGAGTGTTTTGCGCATGAACCTTGCTCCCTGAAGTGACCTGAGGGGAGCTTACGTTTGCGTCATGTGAATTTCGTTCAACACATAGGGAAAATTGCAAATATCTGAAAAGTCACGGCGCAATGCCGCTCATGGCCCCGCTTTGAGCGCCTCCACGAAGCGCAGCGCATCGGGACTGGCCCATTCGGCCGGGCCGCTCATGTTGGCGATCACGCAGCCGCGTTCGTCGACGATCAGCGTCGTCGGCAAGCCGAACAGCAGCGTCTCCTTCTTCAGCGCGTTGAACGAGGCCATGGAGCCGTCGTGGTAGAGGGCCAGGTTCTTGATGCCGATCTCCTCGTAGAAGGCCTTCGGCTTGGCGTGGTCGCCGGCATCCATCGAGATGGCGACGACGGCAAACGAATCGCCGCCCATCTGCTTCTGCAGCGCATCGAGCGCCGGCATTTCGGCCCGGCAGGGCGCGCACCACGTCGCCCACAGATTGACCAGCAGCGCCTTGCCGGAGAAATCGCCAAGCGACATCGCCTTGCCGGCCCCGTCATTGAAGGCGATTGTCGAGACAGGCACACCTTCGTCGCGCATCGACAGGGCCGCGATTTCGCCGCCGGTGGCGGCATCGAGCCGCGCCTTGCGTTGCGCATCCACCGGGCAGGCGGCGGCTTGGGCGATCGTTTCACCCGCCTTGCCATGAAACCCGCCGGTTGCGTATACGAGACCGAGACCTGCGGCTCCGCCGGCGGCGAGCGCGATTGCAACGATTGCCCCGAGCCTGGTTCCGGATCCGCCCTTCTTCGCTTCTTTCATCTCAACAGGACCTGCGCCTCAAAATGACCGATGCCAGCAACACCATGTGGGGCGGCCGTTTCGCCTCCGGACCCGCCGCGATCATGGAGGAGATCAACGCATCGATTCCCTTCGACAAAAAGCTCTACGCCCAGGACATCGCCGGGTCCAAGGCGCATGCGGCGATGCTTGCCGAAACTGGCATAATTTCGGCGAAAGATCGCGACGAAATCGTTCACGGCCTCAACACGATCCTGTCAGAGATCGAATCGGGTGCATTCGAGTTCTCGCGTCGGCTGGAAGACATTCACATGAATGTCGAATCGCGGCTGGCGGCGCTGATCGGCCCGGCGGCAGGACGGCTGCACACTGCACGCTCGCGCAACGACCAGGTGGCGGTGGATTTCCGCCTGTGGGTGAAAGCCGAAAGCGAAAAGACCGTCGTCGCGCTGTCGCGGCTGATTGCAGCCTTCCTCGATCGCGCCGAGGAGCACGCCTCGACCGTGATGCCGGGCTTCACCCATTTGCAGACGGCGCAGCCGGTCACCTTCGGCCACCATTGCATGGCCTATGTGGAGATGTTCGCGCGCGACCGGTCGCGCTTTGCCGATGCGATCGAACGCATGGACGAATGCCCGCTCGGCGCGGCGGCGCTCGCCGGCACCGGCTTTGCCATCGACCGCGCCATGACGGCGAAGGCGCTCGGCTTCCGCGAGCCGACGCGCAATTCGATCGATTCGGTCTCCGATCGCGATTTCGCGCTGGAGTTCATGGCGGCAGCCGCGATCTGCGCCACGCACCTGTCGCGCTTCGCCGAGGAACTGGTGATCTGGTCGACGCCGCAATTCGGCTTCATCCGCCTGTCCGACGCCTTTTCGACCGGCTCCTCGATCATGCCGCAGAAGCGCAACCCCGACGCCGCGGAACTGGTGCGCGCCAAGACCGGCCGAATCAACGGCTCGCTGATCGCGCTGCTGACGGTGATGAAGGGCCTGCCGCTGTCCTATTCGAAGGACATGCAGGAGGACAAGGAGGCGGTGTTCGACGCTGCCGAAACGCTGGAACTCTGCCTGGCCGCCATGACCGGCATGGCGCTCGATCTCACCGTCGACAAGGCAGCGATGAAACGGGCGGCGGGCGCCGGCTATTCGACGGCGACGGACCTTGCCGACTGGCTGGTGCGCGAAGCGGGCCTTCCCTTCCGCGAGGCGCATCACGTCACCGGCCGCGCCGTTGCGGCGGCGGAGGCGAAGGGCGTGCCGCTGTCGAAACTGACGCTTGGCGAGTTGCAGGCGATCCACCCGGCGATCACCGGGGCGGTCTATTCCTGCCTGACGGTGGAGAAATCCGCCGCCTCACGTACCTCGTTTGGCGGCGCGGCTCCGGCGCAGGTGAAGAAGCAGGTGCGGTACTGGCGAAAACGGCTTGCCAAGGGGTGATGCCACCGGGCGGATTGCACACGCCTTGTTTTGTACACATCTCATGTGTACAAAAAAGCTGAAATCAGGAGTTATCAGATGTCTGACCTCGCCGACAACAAGACCGACCGTTTTCAACTGCGAATTCCGTCCACACACAAGGCGCTCATTGCCCGTGCAGCCGCACTGTCAAATCAGGATATGACTGCATTCATCCTGGATCGCGTTGTTCCACAAGCACAGGCCGTCGTCGACGCCGCCGAAGTGACTGTCGTCTCAGTTCGCGATTTCGAACGTATTCTCGAACTGCTAGACAACCCACCCAAGCCAAACGCTCGCCTGAAAGCCGCTATCGCTTCGCTGCCGGGGGATCTGTGAGTTTCCCGGAGTGGCGCGAGGAACCGATTTCCTCAGCACATGATCGCAGCGGATTCGACTGCGGCGACGAAAGCATGAACGACTTTCTCCGGCGATTCGCACGGCAAAGCCACCGGCAGAACGCCGCCAAAACTTTTTGCGCAATTGATCCAGCAGAGCCGGCCCGCATACTGGGTTTCTACACAATTGCGCCTTCGGCGGTGGCCCACGATACGGTTCCGCGCTCGATGACCAAGGGATTGGCGCGCCATGAAGTTTCGGGATTCAAGCTTGCGCGTCTCGCCACCGACCTTCACTTCGCGGGCAATGGCTTGGGAGGACGCCTGATTGCTGCGGCCGCGTTACGATGCTTGCGTCTTGCCGATGCTGGAGGGGGCATCCTTATGATTATCGACGCGAAGAATAAGCGCGACGCAAGTTGGTACGCCCGTTATGGGGCCGAACCGCTCCAAAACAATCCAATGACATTGGTTATCCCGCTTGCCACCTTCGCACAGGATCTACGCAAACGAGGGCATTTATAGAGATGAATGTGATCGAACTGATTGTGCATTTGACGTGAAGCCTTCTCACAAGTTTGCGGGTGCATTCGCGCGCGCCTGGCTGTATGACGGCGCAGACGAGCGACGCGACAGCGGTGACGCCATGAGCATGAGAAAGACCCTGACGATTGCGGTGACCGTGGCGCTGGCGGCGGCGATGCTGGCCGGTTGCGGCAGGCGCGGCCCGCTGGAAGCCCCGCCGACCAGCGTCACGCAGGAGGACGGGACGGTGATCCAGAAGCCGGCGCCTGAGAAAGACAAGCGCTTCGTGCTCGATTCGCTGATCGAATAGCAATACGGACTGCCGGCAACGACCGGCAATCCCCACCAACCACCCTCGCGTAAACCTTGCTTGCGCGCATTCCGGCGACACTCCCGTGCATCACTTTTCCTATCGCAACGGCGTGCTGCACGCCGAGGACGTTCCCCTTCCGGAGACCGCCGAGACCGTCGGCACGCCGGTCTATGTCTATTCGGCGGCGACGCTGACCCGCCACTACCGCGTCTTCGCCGACGCTTTCGCCGATCTCGACGCGCTGGTCTGCTACGCCATGAAGGCGAATTCCAACCAGGCGGTGCTCACGCTTCTCGGCAAGCTCGGCGCCGGCGCCGACGTGGTGTCCGGCGGCGAGTTGCGCCGCGCGCTTGCTGCCGGCATCGCGCCCGAAAAGATCATGTTCTCCGGCGTCGGCAAGACGGCCGAGGAGATGGATTTCGCGCTATCGGCCGGCATTCATTGCTTCAACGTCGAATCGGAGCCGGAACTGGAGCAGTTGTCGCGGCGCGCCATCGCCGCCGGCAGAATCGCGCCCGTGTCGCTGCGCATTAATCCCGATGTCGACGCCCGCACCCACCACAAGATCTCGACGGGCAAGAAGGAAAACAAGTTCGGTATCCCTTACGAGCGCGCCCGCTCTGTCTATGCCCGCGCCGCCGCCCTGCCCGGCCTGCGCATCGCCGGCATCGACATGCATATCGGCAGCCAGATCGTCGACCTGCAGCCCTTCGACGACGCGTTCGCGCTGCTGGCCGAACTGGTGCGGGATCTGCGCGCCGACGGCCATGCCATCGAGCATGTCGATCTCGGCGGGGGCCTCGGCGTGCCCTACCGCGCCGACAACGATCCGCCGCCCCTGCCCGACGCCTATGGGCGCATCGTCCACAAGCACATGCGCGCGCTCGACCTGAAGGTGATTTTCGAGCCTGGCCGGCTGATCGCCGCCAATGCCGGCATGCTGCTCACGCGCGTGCTCTATGTGAAGGAGGGCGACGCGAAGAACTTCGTCATCGTCGACGCGGCGATGAACGACCTCGTGCGCCCGACCCTCTATGAAGCCTGGCACGACACCCACCCGGTCCGCGAACCGGGTCCCGATGCCCCGCGCTTCGTCGCCGACATCGTCGGCCCGGTCTGCGAAACCGGCGACTATCTCGCGCTCGGCCGCGAGATGCCGCGCCTTGCAGAAGGCGACCTGATCGCGATCGGCGCCGCCGGCGCCTATGGCGCGGTGCAGGCCGGCACCTACAATTCGCGCCTGCTCGTGCCCGAAGTGCTGGTCTCCGGCGACCGGTTCTCGGTGGTGCGCCGCCGGCCCTCCTATGAGGAGCTGATCGGTCTCGACAGCGTGCCGGATTGGGTGTGAAACAAGGCAGGCGCCTTGCATGCGGCGATTTCGCGCCCGTTTTCCCGCTTCAAACCTTCCCCGCCGCGCGCTAAACCGCGCCCATCATCCTTGCCGGCAGCGGAGCGCCCCCCATGACGCAATCGATCGACCAACCGAAACTCGTCACGGTTTTCGGCGGTTCGGGCTTTGTTGGACGCCATGTGGTGCGCGCGCTGGCGAAGCGAGGCTGGCGCGTGCGCGTCGCCTGCCGCCGGCCCGATCTTGCCGGGCACCTGCGCCCGCTTGGCACTGTCGGCCAGGTGACGCCGGTGCAGGCGAACCTTCGCTATCGCTGGTCGGTCGATCGCGCCATGGAAGACGCCGATGCGGCGATCAATCTCGTTGGCATTCCCTTCAACACTGGCGCACAGACCTTCGACGCCGTGCAGGCCTTCGGCGCACGCGCGGTTGCCGAAGCGGCGCGGGCTGCCGGCGCAATCCTTGTCCACATGTCTGCTATCGGGGCGGACGCCGACAGTGCTTCCGCCTATGCCCGCACGAAGGCCGAAGGAGAGGCAGCGGCGCTGGAAACCGTTCCCGGCGCGGTGATCATGCGCCCCTCGGTCTTGTTCGGTCCGGAGGACGATTTCTTCAACCGTTTTGCCGACATGGCGCGCCTTTCCCCGGCGTTGCCGCTGATCGGCGGCGGCAAGACGAAACTGCAGCCTGTTTATGTCGGCGATGTCGCCGAAGCCTTCGCCCGCGCGCTGGAAGGCGGCGCGACCCCCGGTGCGATCTACGAGATAGGCGGGCCCGAGGTGCTGACATTCAAGGAATGCATGCAGCGCATGCTGAAGGTAACCGACCGCGAGCGCATGCTGGTCGATCTGCCTTTCCCGATCGCTGCTGCCATTGCCAGTGTCTCGCGCATCCTTCCCAAGCCGCCGATCACCCCGGACCAGGTGATTCTGCTCAAGCAGGACAATATCGTCTCGGCCGAAGCAAAGGCGGAGAACCGCACACTCGCCGGCCTCGGCATACAGGCCACCGCACTCGACGCCATTTTGCCGAGCTATCTGTGGCGCTTCCGCGTCGCCGGCCAGTACACCCATCCCGACGCCGCCTGACGGTTTGTCCTTGGTCGACACGCTCACAGCCGGGCTTGGCCTCGCGCCGGCGCTGGCGCTTGTTGTTGCAAGTTTCTTCGCGTCCGCGCTGACCGCCGCCTTCGGGATCGGTGGCGGCGTCGCCATGCTGGCGCTGCTCGGCTATGCGCTGCCGATCCAGGCGTTGATCCCGGTGCACGGGCTTGTGCAATTGGGCTCCAACGCCGGGCGCGCCGTGACATTGCGCGCGCACGTGCGCCGCGACGTGCTGACGCCCTTCGCGCTCGGCGCGGCCGTTGGCGCGGCGGTTGGCGCGATGACGGTGGTGCGCCTGCCCGAGGCGCTGCTGCGCACCGTGCTCGCGTTGTTCGTGCTTGCGATCACCTGGGCGAAACCGCCTTCCGCCGGCCGCCTTTCCGCAGGCGGACTTGCCGCCGGCGGGCTGTTGACGACGCTCGCCACCATGTTCGTCGGCGCGACCGGGCCGCTTGTCGCCGCACTTTTCGCCCGCACCTTGACCGATCGCAAACAGTTGGTCGGAACCACCGCAGTGGCGATGAGCGTGCAACATTTCGTCAAGGTCGTCGCCTTCGGCTTTCTCGGCTTCGCTTTCTCACGGTTTGCCCCGCTGGTCATCGCCATGATCGCATCGGGCTATCTTGGTACGCTATCGGGAGCGCGCCTGCTTGCCGCCATTCCGGAAAAGGCGTTCCGGCTGGCGTTCCGGCTGTTGCTCACCGCGCTTGCGCTCGATCTTTTGCGGCGCGGCGTCACGGGGCTGCTGGTCTCGCCCTGACCCGGCAACCGGCGTTCGTGTCTCCCGTGGCATCCTGCAACACGAGGTTACACAAAGTGACGTGCGTGACTTGTTGCGTTGCAGCATAAGCGCCGGATGGCAATTTGTGCGCCTTTGGCCGTCGCGCCGTCCGAGCCACAACAGAACAGGACTATCGACATGAAGAACTGGGCTCTTGCCGGGCTGTCGATTGGCTGCGCGGTCATCTCTTCCGGTTCGGCGCTTGCCCAATGCGGCGGTGCGTCCTGGTATGCGCTGCACTCGCGCACAGCGTCGGGCGAGATGATGAACCCGGCGAAAATGACCGCCGCGCACAAGACGTTGCCGATGGGCGCCAAGGTGCGCGTGACCGACAAGCGCACCGGCCGTTCGGTGATCGTGCGCATCAACGACCGCGGCCCGTTCATCAAGGGCCGCGTCATCGACTTGTCGAAGGCCGCCGCGCGCAAGCTCGGCTTCATCAACCGCGGTCACACGCCCGTGTGTATCGAGAAGCTTGGATAGTGCGACAACCGCATGCCGTTACGTGATTCTTTGCGCGTCATCCCCCGTGCGGGAGATGTCGTTGTGGAAGACAGGCGATAGGGTCGACAGGAGATCAATCGAATTGCATGCGGGGGACGCATGCGGGCGCGGGCAAACTCCGTCCGGAGTGTGAACCATGCCGGCGCGCACTTCCCGTCAGAAAGGTCCTGATCGATGACCGCGACGCCAACGGTATGGAGGTTACCGACCTCGCCAAATCCCTTTCTGACATCCGATCTTCAGACCGATCCGCGCGCCATCGGGCTGGCAGATGGCCGCATCCTGCTGGTCTGGACCGACGACGTTGCCGGCTCCAGCGGCGGGAGTGATATCGTCGGTCTGTTCTACAACGAATTTGGCATAAAACAGGGCGATATCGTTCAATTGAACGGGAGAGACGTCGCCGGCGACCAGATCAAGCCGGATATCGCCGCACTTCCGGATGGCGGATTTTTGCTCGTTTACACAACGCCGTTTGCCGAAAGCCTTGATGCAATTGAAAGCAGGTTGGCGGTCGAGCGCTTCAACGCCTCTTCTTCGTCTTCAGTGTTCTCCGACGGCATATTTGCAACATATAATCAAGACACAATATTCCCCGCACGCGTAGTTATAAATATTGAGAGTGCTTACATCGTCGCCTTTCAGCAACAGGTTGCTGCCGAACCGGATTCCGGCCTTGTTGATGACGCCGAGTGGCGTTTCAACATACATGACTATTCTTATGGTTATTTTGGCAACGTACGAAGCAGCGAACACAAAAATACGGCCCAGAACCGGACTGTCGATTCCGAAGACAACAATCATCTGGCAAATCTGATCGCATTTTCTAACGGTGATTTGCTGAGTTTCTCGACAGAAACAGATATATTTGGAATTGTAAACAAAAATAGAGTTGACACGGCAGAGTTGAGGCTGACCGACAAATCGGGAAATGCCTTGGGGAGTTGGGTGGAAATCCCGGGATCGCCGGACAATGACATTGTTGCGGAAGCCATCGCCCTTTTGCCTGGAAACCGGTTTGTTGCGCTTTACCGCAGTGGTTCAAGCGGGCTCGGTAGTTCCGACTATTACCATGCATTTCGCATCGGCGAGCGTATCGGGGCTTCCGGACTATCGCTGGGCGAAGAGGTGAAGGTGACGGGGCTGATGACCCGTGAACTGTTCGCCGGGATTCAGAACCCGGACGTCGTGGCCCTGAAGGATGGCGGCTTCTTTGTCGCATGGTTCGATCACATTGCCAAAGCCGTGCGTGGAACGCGCTACTCTTCCGAGGGAGACGTGATCGGAATAGCCGGGTTTGACATCGATGATGAAATCAAAAGTCTCGGTCAACTCGGTCTGACCGGCGATGGCAGGATCATCGTCACGTATGTGGATTCCTTTGGCGATGTCACGATGGCGATCCTCGATCCGCGCGACACCTACATCGAGGGCGACGCAACGAACGAGACGATCATGGCGCAGACCACCTCCAGCGTGGTTTTCGGCTATGGCGGCAATGACCGCTTGTTCGGGTCGGCAGAGGGCGATCTGCTGTCCGGCGGCGAGGGGGCTGACACGCTGGACGGCGGAGGCGGACCCGATATCCTCCAAGGCGATGACGGCGCAGATTTCCTGGATGGCGGCGGTCTTGGCGAGACCCTGCAGGGCGGGGCCGGCGGCGATGGTCTCGATGGCGAGCTTGGTAACGATTGCTTGTACGGCGATGCCGGCTCCGACACGCTTCACGGCGGCATTGGCAATGATACGCTGGAGGGCGGAGCATCCGAAGATGTCCTGTATGGTGGTCCGGAAAATGACCTCTACGTTCTGAGCGACGTTTTCGTCACTCTCGGGACGAAATCCACGACCCGTGTCGATACCGTCAGCGAGGCCGCGGGTGAGGGATACGATACCGTCGTCATCGGCCGAATGGCGCCGACGCTTGGCGCTGCTTTGACGAGCTATACGCTTCCGGCCAATGTGGAGGCGGGAAGAATTTCCGGCACGGGGAACTTCACCCTCGTCGGAAACGAGCTCGACAACATGCTCACCGGTAATGCCGGCGTCAATTCACTGCGGGGCCTGGCCGGCTTCGACACGCTCATCGGCGGTGACGGCGATGACACGCTCGATGGCGGGGCGAATCCGGAGATGCAAGGCGACATCATGCTCGGTGGCCTGGGCAGCGACACGTACCATGTCGATTCGGGCCTCGATCTTGCCGATGAAGGGATCGCCTTCGGCGGCGCGGCAGATGGTTTCGACACCATCCATTCACATGCGGATTTCTTCTGGGATTTCTATTCCGCCGGCGATGTATTGCAGATCGCGGCAGACGCGGTTGACGCCGGCGGCGACGGTACGACGATCATCGGCTCTGTGTTCTCGAATTTCATGGTCGGCAACGCGAAAACAAACGTATTGTTCGGCCGGGGCGGCGCCGACACCTACATTGCCGGCGACGGCACCGATTTCATTTCGCTTTCGACGCTTGGCCTGACGGACGACAACGCCTATGTCGGAGTGAACGGGATCAACACCGTCATCGTCGAGCGCCGGTCGACCGGCCCGGTTTCCTATGACATCGTTTTTGAGTTCGAGAGCGGCAAGGACAGGATCGACGTTTCAGACTATGCGGCTGTCAACGGACTGACCTCCGGCGCAAAGGTGCTCGCCCGAGTCGTCAATGACGGCGTCGGCAACAGCTACATCCCGCTCGGCGACGGTCTCGACTACGTTTACTTCGTCGGTCTGGAAAAGTCAGACTTGCATGCCGGCGACTTCATCGTGTGACCGGCAACCGCAAATCCGTTGCAATTGCCGGCGCACCCTGGTTGGCGCAAGACCGCATGGGTGCTGAAGGACTTCGCGTCACCCCCGCAACACGCCGCCGGTCGCCTTGGAGACCGCGGCGACGATGCGGCCCGCGAGCGCTTCAAAATCCTCGTCCGAGAGCGTCTTGTCCATCGGCTGGATCGCAACCTCGATGGCGACAGACTTGCGCCCGTTGCCGAGATTGCCGCCCTCAAACACGTCGAACACGTTGACGTTGGTGATCAGCACCTTGTCAGCGCCGGCCGCGGCGCGCTGGATCGCCTGCGCCTGCACCCCGGCATCCACCACGAAAGCGAAGTCGCGCGTCACGGCCTGGAATGGCGACAGTGTCAGAACCGGCTTGGTGCGCGTCGCCTTGCGCTTGGCCTCGGGGATGACGTCGAGAAAGACCTCGAAGCCGCAGAGCGGGCCGGCCACATCCATGGCGGCGAGCGTGCGCGGATGCAGTTCGCCGAAATGGCCGAGCACGGTCTTCGGCCCGAGCTTGATCACGCCGGAACGGCCCGGATGATACCAGGACGGCGCGCCCGTCTCCACCTGCAGACGATCTACCGGCGCGCCAGCCGCCTCCAGCGCGGCAAACGCGTCGGCCTTGGCGTCGAACACGGTGACGGAAGTCGCCCCGCCGTCCCAGCCGCGACCGGCTCCTGCCATGCGCGCCGTTCCACGCCGGATGCCGCCGGCGACGCGACGCTGCGCGCCGGGCGTATCACCCTCATAGGTCCCCGACACCTCGAACAGCGCCACATCGCCGTGGCCACGCGCGGCGTTGCGGCCGGCAGCGGCAATCAGTCCGGGCAGCAGGGAGGGGCGCATGTCGCTCATGTCGGCCGCAATCGGGTTGGCGAGTTGCAGCGCGGCAGCGCCGCCGCCGAACAGCGCCGCGTGGCCGGCCGGGATGAAGGAGTAGGTCACCGCCTCCAGCATGCCGCGGGCAGCCAGCGTCCGCCGCGCTGAGCGGGTGCGCATTTGCATCGCCGTGAGCATGCGGCCGTTGACGCTTGCGGTGCGCGGCAGCGGCTGGGGAGCGATTCTGCCGACGCCATGAATGCGCATCACCTCCTCCACCAGATCGGCCTTGCCCTCGATATCGGGCCGCCAGGTCGGAACAGCGACATCGACGATGTCGCCTTCGCCAGATGGCGCGAAACCGAGGCGCGACAGGATGGCTAGGCTTTCGGCGCGCGGCACGTCGAGCCCAGTCAGCCGACTGACTTCCGCTGTCGGGAAGGCGATTTTCCTGTTGTCCGGCTTCGCATAGCCCTCGACGATGGCCGCGCTGGCGGTTCCTCCGCACAGCTGCAGCACCATGGAGGTCGCCAGCTCAAGTCCTGGAACCATGAATTGCGGATCGACGCCGCGCTCGAACCGGTAGCGCGCATCGGTGATGATGCCGAGATCGCGGCCGGTGCGTGCGACATTGAGCGGGTTCCACAATGCCGATTCGATCAGAACGTCGGTGGTATTCTCGTCGCAGCCGGAATGCTCGCCGCCCATGATGCCGGCGATCGATTCCACCCCGTTGTCATCGGCGATGACGCAAGCCTCCGGATTGAGCGTATATTCCCGCCCGTCCAGCGCCAGCACGGTTTCGCCGTCGCGAGCGCGGCGCACCACGAGATTGCCGGCCACCTTGGCGGCATCGAACACGTGCAGCGGACGGCCGCGATCGAAGGTGATGTAGTTGGTAATGTCGACCAGCGCGTTGATCGGGCGCAGCCCGATGGCGATCAGGCGCTGCTGCAGCCATTTCGGCGACGGGCCGTTCTTCACGCCGCGCACCAGCCGCAGCGCGAACCCGGGGCACAGTTCCGGCGCTTCGATCGCGACCTTCACCGGGCAGGGGCCACTACCCGGCACAGCATGAACCGCCGCGTCCTTCAGCGTGCCGAGGCCGGCCGCAGCAAGATCACGCGCGATGCCGTGGATCGAGGTGCAATCCGGGCGGTTCGGCGTCAGGTTGATGTCGATCACCGCATCGTCCAGCCCGGCCCATGCCGCGAAAGCGGCGCCGACCGGCGCGTCCGCCGGCAGGTCGATGATGCCGTCATGTTCGTCCGACATCTGCAATTCGCGCTCCGAGCACATCATGCCCTGGCTCTCGACGCCGCGGATCTTGCCGACAGAGAGCGTAACATCGATGCCCGGCACCCAGGTTCCCGGCAGCGCCAGCGCGCCGACGAGGCCTGCCCGCGCATTCGGCGCGCCGCAGACGATCTGCAGCGGCTTGCCGCCGTTGACATTCGGCCCGCCATCGACGGTGAGCACCCGCAGCCGGTCGGCGTCGGGGTGTTGCACGGCGGTGAGCACGCGGGCGATGGTGAACGGCTTCAGCGCCGCCTTGTCGTCGACATGCTCGACCTCAAGGCCGATCAGCGTCAGCGTCTCGACGATCCTTTCGAGCGAGGCGTCGGTTTCGAGATGGTCTTTCAGCCAGGATAGGGTGAGTTTCATGGATTCCGCTCTTTGAAGAGAAGGCTGGTTGCAAGCAGCTTGCGGCCGCCAATGTCAAGTTTGTTCAATTCGGAAATGACGTAACGGGCCTGACCGAGCAGGTCCGTGACCTCTTCGGGCGAATAGAGGTCGCGCTGCGGCGGTAAATAATCGGCCCGGTGCCGTTCCTCTTGCAGGCGAATGACAAGTGGCCCGATGACGCCGAGAACAGGATGACTACGCAAAGGGCTTTGCTGCAAAACGCGGCGTAGCGATCCGTGATCGAGCGCCCGGTAGACGCGCTGCCAAGCATCGTCACTTCGCATGGTGTTCGGCAGAAGCGTTTCGCAGCATAGCTTCGCAAGACTATGGAACACAGCGTAATACGCGGTGCTAACCGCCCGACGCCTGAACGCCGCGCTTTGCGGCAAGCTTTCACGAAGCGTATCCGCCACCTCGAGCAGCCGATCCACCAGTGTCAGGGAAGGCATGAAGTCAGTCTTCTTCCGACTCGAACGCTGTTGAAGCGCCGCGCGACGATGGCAAACTCGTCGAAAGGAACACGAGCCTCTCCTCCCCTTCCTTTCGCAAAGCGTTATGGATCGCGCTGAGGGCGTCGACAAAGGTTTCTGTCGGCACTGTCTGCTCGACATTTGCCACTATCCTGAAAACCGGCGCGCCGTCGTAGGTCTCGTCCTCACTGACAGTGGCCTCTGTAAACCCGAAGCGCGAGAAGTATTCCCTTAGTGGGGCAAGCGAAACCCGCCTGGCTTCATCGGTGGTGAGGAACCGTGCGTGGACTTTCATGCGGCCTCCGGATCGGTACCGAAAAACAACGTGTGTCGTAATCTGGCCAGAGTGCACATTACGACACTAACGAAGCGAGATCATTTGACATGAAGGCAATTTATCGCCTTCAACAGGTCCTGTCCACCAAACGCCCCGGAACACTCGCTGATGATGTTCGCTATTCCAAATCACAACTTTACGGGCCGGGACAGCCGCTGAGGCCGTTCGGCCGCCGGTGCTTTCCAACCGAGTAGCATGCTTTTCACCGAAATCCCTTCGTCCATGACTGGCCACCAAACTCCACAGTACAACAACTCAATAACGGCTTGGTCCGCCGGACATGCGTCTCGAAGGAAAGGATACCACCGAAGCGGTGTGAAAATTGTGCGGCCATCTGCCAGTTCAACGCACAGACACTTTTCGTCGCACCAAGCCTTTACAGGTCGAACCTCGTCGTTCTCGAATGCGGCCGCGACTTGCCCCGCATAGGCTTTCTCTATATCGGGCGCCAGCGGCTTGTGGTTTTGAAGGTTCACCCTATCAACCGCTCAATCCGCCGAACAGTGTCGGCATGTCGAGCGGCCTGAAGCCGTAGTGGTTGAGCCAGCGAACATCGGCCTCGAAGAACGGGCGCAGATCGGGCATGCCGTACTTCAGCATGGCGATGCGATCGATGCCCATCCCCCAGGCGAAGCCCTGGTATTCGTCGGGATCAAGGCCGCAGTTCCTCAGCACGTTCGGATGCACCATGCCGCAGCCGAGGATCTCCATCCAGTCCGATCCCTCGCCGAAGCGCACTTCGCCCGGCCGCGACCGGTCGCACTGGATGTCCACTTCCAGCGACGGCTCCGTGAACGGGAAGAACGACGGGCGGAAGCGCATGTTCACATGTTCGACCTCGAAGAACGCCTTGCAGAACTCGGTCAGCACCCATTTCATGTTGGCGACGTTGGCGGTCCTGTCGACCACCAGCCCCTCCACCTGATGGAACATCGGCGAATGCGTGGCGTCGGAATCGCAGCGATAGGTCTTGCCGGGGATGACGATGCGGATCGGCGGCTTCTGCGTTTCCATGGTGCGGATCTGCACCGGCGAGGTGTGGGTGCGCAAAAGCTTGCGTTCGCCGTCGGCGCCGGGCCGAAAGAAGAAGGTGTCGTGCATCTCGCGCGCCGGGTGGCCGACCGGGAAGTTGAGCGCGGTGAAATTGTAGTGGTCGGTCTCGATGTCCGGCCCCTCGGCGATGGCGAAGCCCATGTCGGCGAAGATCGCGGTCAGTTCGTCGATCACTTGGCTGATCGGGTGAATGCGCCCGACGGACGCGGGCGAGGGCCGCACCGGAAGCGTCACGTCGACGGTTTCGCGCGAAAGGCGCGCGTCGATCGCCGCGTTGCGCAGGTCGTCGCGGCGCGCGGACAACGCTTCGGTAACGCGGTCCTTCAGTCCGTTCAGCGCCGGGCCGGCGGTCTTGCGTTCCTCCGGGCTCATCGCGCCGAGCGTCTTCATGCGCTCCGAAACGGAGCCCTTCTTGCCGATCGCCGCCACGCGCACCGCTTCCAGCGCCGCTTCGTCGGCCGCCGCGGCTATTTCGGCCAGGATGGAGGTTTCGAGGTGTTGCAGCTGTTCGGTCATGTTGATCTGGCTTGGTTTGACGGGTCGCAGGCTGTGTATCGACATGGGTGGCGGTTGCAAGAAAAAACCCGCGCTGGCTTGCGCCGGCGCGGGTTGGAACCTGTCCCGGAAAGGGGACGCGCCGGATCAGCCGACCGCCGCCTCAAATTCGTTGGCGGTGTGATCCTTCAGGTAGGCGAGCGCGGCCTTGGCCTGCTCCACAAGCGCGGCAAACGCCGCCGGCTCGTGGATCGCCATGTCGCTCATCACCTTGCGGTCGGTGTCGATGCCGGCCTTGTTCAGCCCGTCCACGAAGCGGCCATAGGTGAGTCCGTGCTCGCGCACGGCGGCATTGATGCGCTGGATCCACAGCGAACGGAAATTGCGCTTCTTGGCGCGCCGGTCGCGGGTTGCATATTGTTTGGCCTTCTCGACCGCTTGCTTGGCGGTGCGGATGGTGTTCTTGCGGCGGCCGGAGAAACCCTTGGCCTGGGCGAGAACCTTCTTGTGCTTGGCGTGGGCGGTTACACCGCGCTTGACGCGTGCCATGTGTCAGACTCCTTGAAACGGTTCGCGGCGGGTCACAGATCGTAAGGCAGGAACTTCCGCACGATCTTGGTGTCGGGCTCCGACATCACCATCGTGCCGCGGGCGTCGCGGATGAACTTGTTCGAGCGCTTGATCATGCCATGGCGCTTGCCGGCGGCGGCAACGAGCACCTTGCCGGTGCCGGTCACCTTGAATCGCTTCTTGGCGGCCGATTTCGTCTTCATCTTGGGCATTTTGCTGTCTCCTGAGGATCGTTGGGCGCGGTGAAGAAAAGCGCGCCAGCATTTTGAACCGCCACGGCATGCCCTGCCGGACGGTTCGGAACGCGGCCCTATACAGGATGCCCCCAGCGGGTTCAAGGCGTGAAACGGCGTATTTGTGTTCCGCGCGGCACAAAACCGCGGCTCACCCCTCTTCGGCGACTACATCGCGCTGCAGCAGCGCGGTCATGGCGTCCGTTGGCGATATCCGGCCGGCAACCAGCGCGGCCACAGCCTGCGTGATCGGCGCGCGAATTCCGGCGTCACCGGCAATTTCCGCGGCAATTTCCGCCGTCGCCACGCCTTCAGCCAACGGACGGCCGGCAAGCGCTTCGCCGCGCCCAAGCGCTGCGCCAAAGGCGAAGTTGCGCGATTGCGGCGATGAACAAGTCAGCATCAGGTCGCCAAGGCCGGACAAACCCTTCAGCGTTTCCGGCCGCGCACCGAAGGCTGTGACCGCGATGCGGCGCAATTCGGCAAACCCGCGCGTGGCGAGCGCCGCCTCGGCGCTGGCGCCGAGCGCAAGACCGCGGGCAACGCCTACGGCAATCGCCATCACGTTCTTCAATGCGCCGCCGGCTTCGACGCCCGCCAGATCGTCGCTGGCGTAACAGCGAAGCAGGCGCGACGACAGAAACCGCGCCAGATTGAGCGCGGCGTCGATGTCATCGTTCGCCACCGTAACGGCGGTCGGCAGTCCGGCAGCGACATCGGCGGCAAAACTCGGGCCCGAGAGGGCGGCGATGCGACGTCCGGGCAGGACTTCAGCCGCGACGGCACAGAGCAGCCGGCCGCTCGCCGCCTCGATGCCCTTGGCGCACAGCACCACCGTGGCGTCACCGGCAATAGCCCCGTCGAGCAGGGCAAGCGTACGCCCGGTCACCTGCGCCGGCACCACCGAAAGCACGATGGACGCCCCGGTCAACGCCATTGCGGCATCGGTCGTCGCGGCGATGCTGTCGGGCAAGCGGATGCCGGGCAGGTAAGCCGGGTTTTCCGCCCTTTCGTTGATCGCTTCGATCACCTTTGCGTCGCGACCCCACAGGGAGACTTCCCTGCCGGCGCGGCGTTGCGCTGCCGCCAGCGCAGTGCCCCAGGCGCCAGCGCCGAGCACCGCGATGCGCGGCGCGGGCAACACGTCTATCTCGTGCACGGCTGTATCCTCCGTCATCGCGCGCGTGTCTAAGCCTTCGCGCCGCGTTTTCCCGCGCCAATCCGCGCGGGCGCCGTTTCGTCCAGCGGCCAGCGGGTACGCACGGCCGCGTCGCGGTCGTCGCGTGCGCCCAGCGCCAGATGCTCCGCCGCCACCCAGGCGATCATCGCCGCATTGTCCGAACACAGGGCCAAGGGTGGCGCAACGAAGCGAAAGCCGTTGGCAGCGCACAGCCCCGACAGCCGTTCACGCAGCACGGCGTTGGCGGCGACGCCGCCTGCGACCACAAGAACGCGGCCATCCGCCGGCAACACTGCCTTCGCGCGCTTCAGCGCGCGGCCGACGCGATCGTCAAGAGTCGCCGCGACGGCCGCCTGGAACGAGGCGCAGATATCGGCGATGTCGGTATCGGTCAGCGGAACCAGGCCTTCGGCCACCTGCCGAACCGCCGTCTTGAGGCCGGAGAAGGAAAAGTCGAGCCGGCTTTCCCCCTTCAGCGGTCGCGGCAGGTCGAAACGCGCGGGATCGCCCTTCAGCGCCGCCCTTTCAACCGCCGGCCCACCGGGATAGGAAAGGCCGAGCAGCTTGGCGGTCTTGTCGAAGGCCTCGCCCAGCGCATCGTCGATTGTCGTGCCCCAGCGCTGGTAATCGCCCGGGCCGCGCACCAGCAATAGCTGGGTGTGCCCGCCCGAGACCAGCAGGAGCAGGTAGGGAAAGGCAAGCCCGTCGGTCAGACGCGGCGTCAGCGCGTGGCCTTCCAGGTGATTGACCGCGACCAGCGGCTTGCCGGCCGCCGCGGCAATAGCCTTCGCCGTCATCATGCCGGCCAGCAGCCCGCCGATCAGCCCCGGTCCGGCAGTGACGGCAATGGCGTCGACCGCAGCAAGCGGCGTCGCGGCCTCGTCGAGGGCGCGGGCGATCACATGGTCCAGCATCTCCACATGGGCGCGCGCCGCGATCTCCGGCACCACGCCGCCGAATTCCGCGTGGCGATCGATCTGGCTCCACACGACGTTCGACAGGATGCAGCCGACGCCTTCGGCGTCGCGCGTCACCACCGCCGCCGCCGTTTCGTCGCAACTGGTCTCGATGCCGAGAATACGCATGCCGTCGCTTCCGTTTCGTTCCGCGGGCTTGTCGCGGGGGCAGGCAGAGCATTGCCAACACCGCCGATAGCCGTTAGCCCGAAGCGGGACAAGTTTCGCAAGGAAACCAAGGCATGCAAACCGGACTCCCCCTGCTTCGCATCGGCACACGCGGCAGCCCGCTTGCGCTGGCGCAGGCGCACGAGGTGCGCGACCGGTTGGTCGCGGCGCATGGCATTTTGCCGGATGCGGTGGAGATTGTCGTCATCTCCACTCAAGGCGACCGCGTGCTTGATCGGCCGCTCGCCGAGATCGGCGGCAAGGGGCTGTTCACCGCCGAGATCGAGGCGCAGCTTGCCGACGGGCGTATCGATCTCGCCGTGCATTCCTCCAAGGACATGCCAACACAGTTGCCGCAAGGGCTTGACCTTTCCTGCTTCCTGCCGCGCGCGGATCCGCGCGACGCCGTGATCGGCCGCGCCGCCCCGCGCCTCACCGACCTGCCGCACGGCGCAACAGTGGGCTCGTCGTCGCTGCGCCGCCAGGCGCTGATCCGCCGCCTTCGCCCCGATCTCAACGTGATCGGCTTTCGCGGCAATGTGCAGACGCGCCTGCGCAAGCTCGACGAGGGACTGGCGCATGCGACGCTACTCGCCTGCGCCGGGCTGAACCGGCTCGGCATGGCCGGTATCGCAACCGAGATCCTGTCGCCGGACGATTTTCCGCCGGCGCCCGGCCAGGGCGCGATCTGCATCGAAACGCGGTCTGGCGACGCCCGCGTGCTGGCGCTGCTTGAACCGCTCAACCATGCGCCGACGGCGCAGGCGCTCGCGTGCGAACGCGCCTTTCTCGCCGCGCTCGACGGCTCCTGCCGCACGCCGATCGCCGGCCACGCCACGATCGAGGGCGACGACCTTGCGTTCTCCGGCATGGTGCTGACGCCCGACGGCGCGCGCAGCCACGCTGTCAGCATCACCGGCAAGGTAGCGGATGCGGCCACCCTCGGCGCAACGGCGGGAGCGCGGATCAGGGCGCTGGCAGGGGCCGATTTCTTCGCCGAATGGACGACGGGTTGAGGTCAGCCGTGCGCGTTGTCGTCACGCGGCCCGAACTGGCGGCTCATCGTACGGCGGAGAAACTTGTCGCGCTCGGTCATGACCCCGTCCTCCTGCCGTTGACCAGCGTTGTGCCAACCGGGCATGCCATTCCGGAAGGCGATTTCGACGCCATTGTGCTGACGAGCGCCAACGCGCCGGCAGCGATCGATCCGCAGGACCTGAAGTCGCTTCTTCGCCTGCCGGTGTGGTGCGTCGGCGCGGCGACGGCGCGCGCGGCGCAGGCGGCGGGATTTGCCAATACCTTGACCGGGGATGGAGGTGACGGCGCGGCGCTGGCAAAGTCCCTCGCGCTGGCCATTCGGCGCGGCGCACGCCTGCTCTACCTTTGTGGCGAGACACGTTCCTCCGACCTGGAGATCGGGCTTGCGGCAGCCGGGTTCGACGTCGTGCCCGTCGAAGTTTATCGTACTTTGACAGTCAGTTACATGACTGGCGAACTCATTGCCATTTTGTCTCATCGGGCGGCTGACTCCGTGCTGCTGTACTCGGCCGAGGGCGCGCGCATTTTCAGTGAACTTGGGCAAATGCCGAAAGTGGCGCAACATTTTGAAAATTCGGAATTTTTTTGCATTTCGGAGCGCACGGCGGAGCAGTTGCCGCCGCAATTTCGACGACGCGCCCGGATCGCCTCGCGACCGGACGAGGCATCGTTGCTTGCCCTGCTGAAAACGCGATCCGTCAGCGATTGAGGAACCGGACGGCAAACCGGGGGTTACGTCGTTTGCGCGGCATGCTATCAGCCGCCTGACTGACGTCGTTCCAACGAGGCCCACCATGGCGCGTCCACCCAACTCCCGTCGCTCGAAGGATTATCGCAAGCCGGTAACGATCGACCTCGAAGCCGAGCCGTCCGGACCGGGCAACGACGAGGCGACGGCGTCGCCGGCCGCAGCCGAACCGGTGGCGATGGGCGACATTCCGGCGTCAGATAACTCGGATAACAATGCGCAGACCGCGCCAATCGAGACGCCTGACGAGACCGGAACTGCGACGCAAGCATTTTCAGACGTTTCACCGGCACCTGGCGAACAATCCGGCGACGCTTCGACGATTGAAGCCCAGCCGGCGAGCGGGACCGTTGGCGACGCTGATGACGCCAGGACTGGCGGCACCGACCAGCGCGCCTCACCCCCTCCGGTAGCCCCGCCCGCTGCTGGCGGCGGGCGCGGCCGCGCATTGGCGGCGGGCGTCGGCGGCGGTGTCGTTGCCCTTGCGCTTTGGGGCGGTTTGCAGTGGCTTGGCTTTGCTCCGGTCCCCGGCCAGATCCAATCGCAGCCGGTCGCGGCGTTCGATCCTGCGCCGCTTCAGGCCGAAATCGATGCGCTGAAGGCGCAACTGGCCACTGCGACAGAAGCCGCACCGGGTTCCGGTGATTTCGCGCTCGCCATCGCCGACGCTGCCGCCAGGGCCGATGCCGCGCAAACAACTGCGGCGAAGGCCGAGACTGCGGCTACAGAGGCCGGGGCAGCGGCCGCGAAAGCACAGGAAACCGCCGCCGGCCTGGCGAACGAGATCGCCGCGCTGAAGAATGCTGTGTCCGGTGGCGCGGGCGGCGAAGCGCCTGCGCTCGAAGCACTCGCCTCGCGCGCCGACGCGCTGGAAAAGCAGGTGGCGGGCTTGCGCGACGACCTGGCGAAGGCTTCGGCCACGCCTGCGGCCGACCCGGCCATGCAGGAGCGCCTCGCAGCGCTTGAGGCCGGCGAAGCCGAGACGGGCAAGGTAATCGATCGCATCGGCGCGCTGGAAGCCGGCGTGGCGCCGCTTGCCGAGATCCCGCAGCGTGTGGATGCGCTGGGTCAATCGGTCGCTGCGGTCGGCGAGGAGGTCAAGGCGCTCGGCGAGCGGATCAGCAAGGCCGAGGAATCCATCGCCGCTGCGCCTGCGAGCGAGGATGTCGCCCGCGCGGTCGCCGCCACTGCGCTTTCGGCGGCGATCAATCGCGGCGGGCCGTTCGCCTCCGAACTCGAGACCTTTGCCGGTGTCGCGCCGGACGCGCCGGAGGTGGCGACGCTTCGCCAGTATGCGGCGACCGGTGTGCCGACTCAGGCCATGCTGGTCGAACGTTTCGACGATGTCGCTTACGCCATCTCCGCCAGCAAGCCGCAAGGCGAAACCGAGGAGAACATGGTGTCACGGCTGATGTCGTCCGCCCGTTCGCTCGTCAAGGTGCGCCCCGTCGGCGAGGTGGAGGGTGACACGCAAGGCGCCATTGCCGCCCGTATGGAGGTGGCGCTGAAGAAGGGCGATCTCGCCGCAGTGGTTGGCGAATGGGACACGCTGCCCGATCACGCCAAGGCGGCGTCGCAAGCGTTCATCGGTGATGTCAAGGCGCGTATCGAGGTCGATGGATTGACCGAAAAGGCGCTCGGCAGCGTGCTGACCGGCAACGGGTAGAGGGGCGAAAGACGTGAACCGTGTCCTGATTTTTCTCATCGTCGTCTTTTCGCTCGGCTTCGGCTTTGCCTGGCTGGCCGATCGCCCCGGCAATCTGGCGCTGACCTGGGAAGGCTACGCCTACGAGATCCCGCTGTTTGCCGCGGCGGCGCTTGCGGTGGCGCTGGTGGTTGCGACCATGATCCTGTGGTGGCTCATTGTCTCGATCTGGCGTTCGCCGAAGACCGTGAGCGGCTATTTCCGCGGCCGCCGGCGCGACAAGGGCTTTGCCGCGCTGTCCTCGGGGATCATCGCCGCTGGCGCCGGCGACATCGCCACCGCCCGCAAGATGGCGACCGAGAGCCAGAAGCTGCTCGGCGAGGATCGCGAACCGTTGCTGCGGCTGCTCGACGCCCAGACGGCAATGCTGGAGGGCGATCACCCGGCCGCGCGCGCCAAGTTCGAAGCAATGCTCGCCGATCCGCAGACGAAGATGCTCGGCCTGCGCGGTCTGTATCTTGAGGCGCAACAGGCCGGCGAGCGCGAGGCCGCCAAGCATTATGCCGAACAGGCGGTGGCCGAAGCGCCGCATCTGGTCTGGGCCGGACAGGCGGCGCTGGAACTCAAATCCGCCGACCACGACTGGGATGGCGCGATCAAGCTGATCGAAACCCAAAAGAACACCAAGCAAATCGGCAAGGACGAGGCGAAGCGCAAACGCGCCGTGCTGCTGACCGCCAAGGCGCTCGAAGTCGCCGAGTCCGATCCGCAGACGGCGCGCACCGCCGCCTCCGAGGCGCACAAGCTTGCGCCCGACCTCGCGCCCGCAGCCGTCGCCGCCGCGAACGCCTGCTTCCGTCTTGGCGAGTTGCGACGCGGCGCGACCATTCTCGAAGAGGCATGGAAGCGCCAGCCGCATCCGGAAATCGCCGCGGCCTATGTGCACGCCCGCTCTGGCGATTCGGTGCTCGACCGGCTGAAGCGGGCGCGCAAGCTGGCGCAATTGCGGCCAAACCACCCCGAATCGCGCATGGCGCTCGGCCGCGCCGAACTCGACGCCGGCAACCATGCCGCGGCGCGCGAAGCGGTGGAAGCTGTGTTGCGCATGCAGCCGCGCGAGGGCGCCTACCTGCTCATGGCCGATATCGAGGAAGCCGAGACCGGCGATCAGGGCCGCCTGCGCGACTGGCTCGGCAAGGCGGTCAAGGCCGCGCGCGATCCGGCTTGGACTGCCGATGGGTATGTCTCGCCGAACTGGGCGCCGTTCTCGCCGATCTCCGGCCGAATCGACGCGTTCGAGTGGAAGGTGCCGGTCGAGGAACTTGCGCCGGTGATCGACGAGCGCATCGAGGTGCGCGGTCCGACCGAACCGGCGAAGGAGACGGTGCCGGCCTTGGCCGCACCGCCGAAGATCGTCGAGCCCACGGAAATCGTTCCGCCTGTTACGGCGACGACCACCGCCGTTGCTGCGGCACCTGACGCACATGCCAACGACGCGGCGGGCCCGGCGCTGGAGGGTAAACCGGCGTCTTCGACGACACTCTCGCAGGCAAAGGAACAGGCCGAACGTGACGCCAACGGAGCGGCCGATGCCGCAGAGACGGCCCCTGCCGCGCCCTCCGAAGCTGCGCCTGCCGCTGCGGCGACCGCATCACCGCAGCCGGCAAAAGACGGACGCCAGCCGGACGATCCGGGGATCGATCCCGATGAACCTGCAGCCGAAAAACCGCGCCGTTTCCGCCTGTTCTGATGGCAGACACGGCGTGTCCGCCCGGGCGTGCCGGCAGGTGCGCATTGCACGGGTGCGCCGGGACGGCAGGCTGTCTACGGACGGCCATCCGCGGTGATATGCGGAAAGCGGGGCGTCGAAGATGGAGTTCCTTGACGGCGTCGCGACCCTTTGGACCGTAGCGTGGCGGGCGATGCTGCTCGACCCGTCTGTATGGCATCCGGCTGCCGCCGGGCAGTTGCAGGCTATTGCCTATACGATCGCCATCGTGGCGGCGCTGTTCCAGATCGTCGGACAGAGTTTCATCCTCGCCATCAACCGGGTTTCCGGCCTGCGGGCGTTGACCAGCCTGGCGCTCGGCATCGCCATCAACATTTCAGCGCTGGTGTTCCTTGCGCTTGCCATGTGGGTCGCCATGTCGGCGGTGCTGGAGCGACCACTTGACCTGCTGTCGACTCTGGCGATCGTGGCGCTGGCGCAAAGCCCGCATGTGCTCGGCGTCTTCTCGCTGATCCCGCATTTCGGGCTGTACTGGCAGCGGCTGCTCGAGGCTTGGGCGATGGTTTGCCTGGTGCACGGCGTTGTCGTGGAATCCGGGCTGCATGTGCTCGTCGCGGCCATGGTGGCGCTGGCCGGCTGGGGGTTGACGCGGGCGATGGAATTCGCGGTCCGGCCGGCGCTGCGCCGGCTTGCCCACCGCGCCATCGGCGAAGCCGTTCTGCGCTCCATGCGCTTTGATCCGGCGCTCGCGGGCAAGCTGAAACGCCGCGCCGCCGCAGTGCGCATCCGGCCGGAGGCAACGCCATGACGCTGGTGTGGCAGGCGATGACGTTCGGCCTGCTGTTGCTGGCGCTCGCCGCGCTGCTTGCTCCCTATGAATCGCTCGCCTGGTGGGCCGGATGGTTCGGGCACACGCCGGATGCGACAAGGCCGGCTGGCTCCGCACCCCCAGGCCAGGAACGTCCCGACCGGGCCGAGCCGCAATGCCATGTCGTGCTCCTGCTCGGCATCAACACGGTTTCGGTCAACACCCGCTCCGATGCGGAAAGGGAGTTCATCTCGGCTTTGCGTGAAGCATTGCCCGATTGCGAGGTGGTCGACGATGTCTTTCCCTATTCGCCCTTCGGCGCGCCGCTGACCGGCGACCGGTTGCTCGCCTGGCTGTGGCGGGCCGTGTCGCAACTTGGCGGCCGCTTCGCTGTCGGCCTGTTGCGCAACGCGGTCAACATCCGCAACCTGATGCAGTTCCTCGTCTCGACCGACAGCCGCTACGGACCGATCTACAATTTCGGCGTGGCGCAGGTGATGATCGACGCGCTGATGCGTCATGGCTACAGCCCCGGCGCACCGCGGCCCGTCATCCTGCTGGGCTACAGTGGCGGCGCGCAGATCTGCGTCGGCGCTGCGCCCTACATGGAGGCGGCGATTGGCCGTCGCCCTTCGGTCATCGCACTCGGCGGCGTGATCTCGGCCGATCCCGGGCTGGATTCGCTGGAGACGCTGGTGCGCCTGCAAGGCGGGCGCGACCGGGTGCCAGGCTTCGGAGCGTTGTTCTTTCCAGGTCTGTGGCCGGTGGCTTTCTATTCATACTGGAACAGGGCGTTGCGCGCCGGGCGCATCCGCACTGTCGTCACCGGACGCATGGCGCACACCGGAAAGGGCGGCTATCTGGATCGCGAGGCGCGCGATGTGAGCGGCCGCAGCCATCTGCAGACAACGGTGGCGCTGATCGAAGAGGAAGTGCGACGGATCGCGGATATGCCGGTCAATGGCCGGGTGCGCGAACGTCCCCACCTGCGCAATGAAAACGGGCGACACTGAGGCCGCCCGTCAACCCGTCCCATGCCAAACTTTCCGCTCAGATCGCCGCCTGCAAGGTGGTGAGGTGGTCGAGCAGGTCTGAGGCCCGCAGTTTTGCGTCCTCGTCCTTCGCATCGGCCAGATCCTCGCGCGCGTCGCGGATGCGCTCGTCGATTGCAGCCTTGTCGATATCCTTCACCGGCACGGCCGATTCGGCAAGCAGGGTGCAGGCGGTTGGCTGGATGTCGGCAAAGCCGCCAAACACCACGAAGCGGTTCTCGCCCGACGCCCCGCGCACCGTGACGACGCCCGGCTTCACCGAGGTCATCGTCGGTGCGTGTTGCGCCATCACGGTCATCTCACCCTCGGAAGCCGGGACAATCACCGCCTCGACGTCTTCGGAAACGAGCAGGCGCTCGGGGGAGACGAGTTCGAATTTGAATGTCTGAGCCATTTGCATTTAGTGAATAGTGAACGGCGAAATGGTGAATGGTCGAACCACCCACGCTTTCACGAACTCCTATTCGCTACCCCCTATTCACCATTCACAATTGACCATTCACGATTACGCCGCTTCCGCCGCGAGCCGCTGCGCCTTCTCGACCGCTTCCTCGATGGTGCCGACCAT
This sequence comes from uncultured Paracoccaceae bacterium, assembly GCA_937873685.1. Lineage (GTDB taxonomy): Bacteria > Pseudomonadota > Alphaproteobacteria > Rhizobiales > Rhizobiaceae > CALMYO01. Next base: position 2,648 of record CALMYO010000279.1, on the reverse strand, counting down.
GTAGAAGGCGGCTTCTGGAAGGTGATCGTAGGCGCCTTCGGTCAGGCCCTTGAAGCCCTTGATCGTGTCGGCGAGATCGACCAGCTTGCCGGGCGAACCCGTGAACACTTCGGCGACGAAGAATGGCTGCGACAGGAAGCGCTCAATCTTGCGAGCGCGGGCAACCGTCAGCTTGTCCTCTTCCGACAACTCGTCCATGCCGAGGATGGCGATGATATCCTGCAGCGACTTGTAACGCTGCAAGGTGGACTGCACCGCGCGGGCGACCTGGTAGTGTTCGTCGCCGACGATCAGCGGGTCCATCATGCGCGATGTGGAATCGAGCGGATCGACCGCCGGATAGATGCCTTTTTCGGCAATCGCACGGTTGAGCGTCGTGGTCGCATCAAGGTGGGCAAACGAGGTGGCCGGCGCGGGGTCGGTCAGGTCGTCGGCGGGCACGTAGATCGCCTGCACCGAGGTGATCGAGCCCTTGGTGGTCGTGGTGATGCGCTCCTGCATCGCGCCCATGTCGGTCGCCAGGGTCGGTTGGTAGCCCACCGCCGACGGGATGCGGCCGAGGAGCGCCGACACTTCCGAGCCGGCCTGCGTGAAGCGGAAAATGTTGTCGACGAAGAACAAGACGTCCTGTCCCTTGTCGCGGAAGTCTTCGGCAATGGTCAGGCCCGTCAAAGCGACTCGGGCACGCGCGCCCGGCGGCTCGTTCATCTGGCCATAGACCAGAGCGGCCTTGGAACCTTCGCCGCCGCCCTCCTTGTTCACGCCCGATTCGATGAACTCATAATAAAGGTCATTGCCCTCGCGGGTGCGCTCGCCGACACCGGCAAACACCGAATAGCCGCCGTGGGCTTTCGCGATGTTGTTGATCAGTTCCTGGATGAGAACGGTCTTGCCGACGCCCGCGCCGCCGAACAGGCCGATCTTGCCGCCGCGTGCATAGGGCGCCAGAAGGTCGATAACCTTGATGCCGGTAACGAGGATCGCCGCCTCGGTGGACTGCTCCACATAGGCCGGGGCATCCTGGTGGATGGCTCGCAGGGTCTTGGACTTGATGGGGCCGGCTTCATCCACCGGATCGCCGATCACGTTGATGATGCGTCCGAGCATCTCCTCGCCCACCGGCACCATGATCGGGTTACCCGTGTCGACGACCGACTGGCCGCGGACCAGGCCTTCGGTGGAGTCCATCGCGATGCAGCGCACCGTGTTTTCACCAAGGTGCTGGGCAACTTCCAACACCAGGCGGTTGCCCTGGTTGTCGGTTTCCAGCGCATTCAGGATCTCCGGAAGGTGATCGGTGAACTGCACGTCGACGACGGCGCCGATGACCTGCTTGACGACACCGGCGGCGCCAGTGGCGGCGGTCGTCTCGGCTTTCTTTGCGGCGGCTGCTTTGCGTGCCATCCTGTTGTTCCTTTCCTCTCAAACGGTCCGGCTGATGTGGCGCCGGTCGTGAAATGCGTGCGTATCGATCAGAGCGCTTCAGCGCCCGAAATGATTTCGATCAGTTCCTTGGTGATCTGCGCCTGACGCTGGCGGTTGTAATTCAGCGTCAGCTTCTTGATCATGTCGCCGGCGTTGCGGGTGGCGCTGTCCATGGCGCTCATGCGCGCGCCCTGTTCGGAAGCCGCGTTCTCCAGCAATGCGCGGAAAATCTGCACCGAGACGTTGCGAGGCGCGAGATCGTCAATGATGGTCGCCGCATCCGGCTCGTATTCATAGGCCGCGCCGACCTGACCCTGCGCGGCGGTGTCGCCGGCAACCGCCGGGATGATCTGCTGCGCGGTCGGGATCTGCGAGATTACCGACTTGAACTGCGAGTAGAATAGCGTTGCGACGTCGAAAGCGCCATCATTGAATAGCGCGATGATCTTCTTGCCGATGGCGTCGGCATTGCCGTAACCGACCTGCTTGACCTCGCGCAGATCGACGCGATCGATGATCAGCGACCCGAAATCGCGGCGCAGGATGTCGAAGCCCTTCTTGCCGACGCACAGGATCTTCACCGTCTTGCCGCCGGCGACAAGCTTGCGGGCATGATCACGTGCCAGGCGCGCGATTTGCGAGTTGAAGCCGCCGCACAGGCCGCGCTCCGCGGTGCAGACCACCAGCAGGTGCGTCTGGTCGCTGCCGGTGCCGGCCATCAGCTTCGGCGCGAAATCGCCGGCGATGGTCTGCGCCAGATTGGCCATGACGGCGCTCATGCGCGCCGAATAGGGACGAGCCGCCTCCGCCGCTTCCTGCGCGCGGCGCAGCTTGGCGGCGGCGACCATCTGCATCGCCTTGGTGATCTTCTGCGTCGCCTTCACCGAAGCGATGCGGACGCGCAGGTCTTTCAATGACGCCATGGCTTGGCTCCCGTCAGCGGCCCGGCGATCAGGCGAAGGTCTTGGCGAAGGAGTCGATGGCCGCCTTCAGCTTGCCGCGGATGTCGTCCGTCAGCTGCTTTTCGGCGCGGATCGCCTCAAGCACGTCTTTGCCCTCGGCGCGCATGTGCGCAAGCAGGCCCTGCTCGAAGCGGCCTACCTGGTTGACCGCCAGCTTGTCGAGATAGCCGTTCACGCCGGCGAAGATCACCGCCACCTGCTCCTCGGTCTTCAGCGGCGAGAACTGCGGCTGCTTCAGGAGTTCGGTCAGGCGGGCGCCGC